>JAJFUV010000273.1 GCA_021372245.1 Terriglobales bacterium | reverse complement strand
GCTTCCGGGGGACTTCCGGGGAGTAATCGACCCCATCGCCTCCGTGTTGCGCTTCGACGGATCGGACGGGGTGCCACGGCTGCTGGTTACCCACTTCACAGGTCATCCTGTGATTTCTTTTCAGCTTGAGCACCCGGTCGTTAATCCGGATTACTGCGGATGGGCCATGATCGACCTGGCACAGTCGTTCCGGCCGGCCCACCCGGTGGCCGCTTTCTTCCAGGGGTGCGCGGGCGACGTCAACTCCAAGCATATGTTCGGAGGGGCGGAGCTGGCACGGGAGGCGGGCCGCAAACTAGGCAAAGTCTATATCGAGGCCAGCCGTAACGCAAGAAAGATCGCAAACCCCGTTCTGACGCACGGACAGGCGGTCGCACATTTGCCTTACGGCCCGCTGCCGCCGCTGGAGGTCCTGGAGAAGGAACTCCAGGAGCTGTTGGACTTCCAGAAGCGCGTCGACGCCGGCGACCCGAACACGTTGAACGTGATCGGCTACAACTTTTCCGAAACCATGAAAATGGGCTACCGGCGGAACATGGCCGAGCCGCTGCTGCGGTGGACCCGGTGGGCCATCGAAATGCAGAAACAGGGTAAGTCCATACCGGAGGAGTCCTACCCGATCCCCATACAAGCCGTTGGGTTCGGAGAAGCTGCGTTCGTGGCCATGCCGGCGGAACTGTTCGTACGCATCGGCCTTCGGATTCGCGAAGGCAGCCCTTACGCGTTGACCATCCCGGCGGGCTACTGCAATGCGGCTTACCCGAACTACATCGGCACTAGTGAAGATGTGGGGGATCGCGAGTACATGTCGGCGTTCTTCCGCCACGCGATGAAACCGCCATACCGAAAGCCGGCTGGCGACGTGATTGCGACGACGGCAGTGGCTCTATTGCGACGGATGTTTGAGGCACAAGCTTCGAAGCAGGGAACGTCGAGGAACTGACCTATGCCGGCATCGATGGCACACTGGAAGTTCTGCGTAAAGGACATGAATGATGTTGATCATCGATAGTCATCTGGACCTGTCCATGAGTGCCCTGGACATGAACCGGGACCTGACGCTCCCGGTGGAAGCCATTCGGAGCGCCGAAGTCGGCATGGTGGGCAAGAGCCGCGGCATGAACACGGTGTCGCTCCCCGACATGCGCCGGGGCGATGTGGGCCTGTGCCTGGCCACCGTCATCGCGAGGGCCAATCCTTCCGGAACCGAATCCATCGATTTCCGCAACCAGGCGCTGGCCTACGCCACTGCGCAAGGCCAACTCGCCTACTACCGCTCGCTCGAACGCCAGGGCCAGTTGCGTATGCTGCGCGACTGGTCTGCAATCGAGGCGCACGTGAAGGCGTGGAACGCCGGGCCTGCGGAGGTTCCCATCGGCTACGTGTTCGCCATGGAAGGCGGCGATCCGATCGAATACCCGGAGCAGGTGAACGAGTGGTACGAACAAGGCTTGCGGGCGGTGGGGCCGGCGCACTATGGGCCGTCGGCCTACGCATACGGAACAGGCTCGCAGGGAGGGCTGAAGCCGGCGGGGCGGGAGTTGCTGAAGCTCATGCGCGGGTTGGGAATGATCCTGGACGTGACGCACCTGGCGGAAGAGAGTTTCTGGGAAGCGCTGCAGTTGTTCGACGGGCCGGTCATGGCGAGTCACAACAACTGCCGTGTGCTGCGCGACGGGGAGCGGCAGTTCAGCGACGAGCAGATCAAAGCACTCATTGCGCGCGACGCTTCCATTGGGGTGGCCTTCGATGCTTGGATGCTGCATCCGGACTGGTGCGAGGATCCCAACCGGCCCAACCCGGCGAGGCTCTCGCAGGTGGTGGACAACATCGACCACATCTGCCGGTTGGCCGGTGACACCTTACACGCGGCCATCGGGAGCGACCTGGACGGTGGTTACGGACGCGAGCAGAGCCCGACCGATCTGGACACGATCGCGGACCTGCAGAAGCTGCCCGGCATGCTCGCGGATCGAGGTTACTCGGCGAGCGACATTGCCAACGTAATGCACGGCAACTGGCTCCGGTTGTTTAAGAGCGCGTTGGGTTAATCAGGAGAATCCTGGATGCAATTTCTGTTCACCAGCAAGTCTTTTCCTTTCAGCACGGCGGTGATCCACTCCGGCCCGACGCTCGAGACAGTCCTCACTGGGATACCTCCGGGGGCCAGCGCGCCGGTGGCGGGGGGAGTGGCCGCGGAACTGCGTGAGATCTTCCGCCAACTGGACGAAGTCCTGGCCGCAGCCGGCGTCGATAAGACCGCCGTAGTGTCGGCGAGATTGTATTTGCAGGAAGTCATGCGAGACATTGCAGCAGTCAACGAGGTCTACAAAGAGTACTTCGGAACC
>JAJFUV010000268.1 GCA_021372245.1 Terriglobales bacterium | reverse complement strand
TTCGAAACCGTGTTCGCGGCCGAACCGCGCCAGTGGCACGATATCGGGCTCGGTCAGGCCTTTCACCGCGACGGCGTTGATCTTGATGGGGTTGAACCCGAGCCGCTTGGCGGCGGCCAAACCTTCAAGCACGCGGGACAGGCCGTCGTACCGGGCGATGCGCGTAAAGCGTCCCGCATCCAGAGTGTCCAGATGCACGTTGAGGCGCCGAAGGCCGGCGGCATAAAGCGCTTCGGCCTGTTCGGAGAGCAGGATGCCGTTCGTGGTCAGCGCGAGGTCGTTGATCCCCTCGATCAAGCGCAGCATACCGATCAAAGCATCCACGCCCTTGCGCACCAAAGGCTCGCCTCCCGTCACGCGGACTTTCGTGATTCCCAACCCGGCCGCGATGCGCACAAACCGGGCAATTTCCTCGAAACTCAGGATCTGCTCCCGGGGAACGTACTTCACGTCGTGCTCCGGCATGCAGAAATAGCAGCGGATGTTGCAGCGATCGGTGACGCTGACGCGCAGGTTGTTGTGAAGACGTCCGAACGTGTCGTGTAACCGGCCGCCGGGCTCCATTACGGTCACCGTCCGGTGATGGCGAGCATACGCTCGAGCGGGACTCGCGCGCGCTCGATGATTTCGTCCGGGAGCTCCACGCGAGGGCTGAGGGTAAGCAGCGAGTCGCGCAGCTTTTCAAGCGTGTTGCGCTTCATGTAAGGGCACTCGCTGCAATTGCACTGCTCGTTGGCGATGAAGTGGAACCGCTTGCCGGGCGCCACCCGCTTCAACGAGTGTGCCACGCCGCTCTCGGTGACCACGATGATGTCCTGCGCATCGGCCTTGGCGCACCATTTGATAATGGCGCTAGTGGAGCCGACGAAATCGGACTTCTCCAAGACCTCCGCCGGGCACTCCGGGTGTGCCGCAACCTTTGCGTGGGGCATTTCGGCGAGCGCCGCGCTCAGCCTCCGCGCGGTGAACGTGGCGTGCACAACGCAGGTCCCCTGCCAGATCTTCAGGTTCTCGCGGCCCGTCTGGCGCTTGACCCACGCGCCCAGGTTGCGGTCCGGCAGGAACAGCACGGCCCGGTCGGCCGGTATCGAATTCACCACTTCGACGGCGTTGCGCGACGTGCAGAGGATGTCGCTTTCGGCCTTCACTTCCACCGACGTGTTGATATAGCTGACGATGGCGTCGTCCGGGTGGAGCCGGCGATAAGCGCGGACGTTCTCGGCTGTGCAGGCGTCCACCAGGCTGCAGCCTGCCTCACGGTCCGGCACCACAACGATCTTGCGCGGGCTCAACACCTTCGCTGTCTCGGCCATGAACCAGACACCGCAGAAAGCGATGACGTCGCCGTCCATCTCCCGGGCCTTGCGGGACAACTCCAGGCTGTCGCCCACCGCATCGCCCAAGTCCTGAATCTCCGGTTCCTGGTAATGATGCGCGAGGATCACGGCATGGCGTTCGCGCTTGAGAGTAAGAATCTCCTCGACGATGTCGACAGCGGTTGGCATGAAGCGCCCTTGTGATTTCATTGTAACAAGCGCAAACCGGGAGCCGCTTCCCCTCGCCCTCAAAAGCACGTCTGGCAAGGCCGCTACTGCTCCTGTCCGTTGGACGCATCTCACTTCTGGTCGGCACTACGCTACACGATGGTAGACAATCCGGGGCATCGCTCTCTACTCTTTCCGAAAGGCCCGCGTGGAGCAGGTCGCCAGACCTGCAACGCCGGCAGTCCTGCCGGCGCCATCGCTCTCCGATGTCCCCGGATCTGACCTGGGCATCCAGGCCGCATCATCCACCGAAGGCGAGTTCCGCATGTCCTTCCTGCGAACTAACGATGGCACCTTCACCGTCGTACAGTGCGGCAAGCGAACCTGCCGGCTCAAGGCACCGTAGTAGGTGCGAGGAATCCAAGAGTTACGCAGTCCATACCCTGAAACTGGTATAACGTTGTCATGTCGGGCAAACACTGCTTGGCTGCACTCCTGTATGCGGCTTGCATGTATGCCGCCTGAGGCGGGCATGCCGATCGGCCTCGGGCGCTGGATGCCACCATCCCGCGATTAGCCCTTGCAGATCAGCCGTTCGAGGGCGCCTTGCGAGAACTGGCGCTGATGGGCGAGCACCGGTTCGTCATTGGTTTCGAGGTGGCAAAGCAACCGGCCGACGGCAAAGTGACTAGATTAGGGCTCACCTTCGAAAACGCCACCGTGGAGCAAATACTGTTGGCGATGTGCTCGGCCGATCGGCGGTACACTTACGCGGAGAATCAGCCGGGTGTCATT
>JAJFUV010000256.1 GCA_021372245.1 Terriglobales bacterium | reverse complement strand
AACCCGTCGCCGGATAGACGATGGTGACGTCGGCGGCCGGGTTACGTACAAGCGCGGCCTGTTCCGTCGTCATTACCCTATCAACGGAGATGACATCGAAGGGGAAGTCGGCCTTCGCGGCGACGGCCTTCAACTCCGCGGTAATGCGGGCCACTTCGGCGGCCGCGCTCTCCTCAGTCTGCACTCCGCCCCAGGACTTCCAGGAATCGGCCACTTTCTTTACCGGCGTGCGGTACATCAGCACGGCTTGCACTTTAAGCGGTTTGCCCGGATTGACGAACGGCCGGTCGGGGTCCCACAGATCGGCGGACCAGGTGCGCGCGACGGGGGCAGCCAATGAAGCGACCGGAACCAGGCCGGCTCCAGCGGCCAGGCCCATAAACTCTCTGCGGTTCGGACTCGGATGGTGACAGCACATAACTCCTCCGCGGACTATGATATCGTTCCGGCATGCGATTGTTTGGGACCCTTCTGCTCCTGGCGGCAGTCGCCGCTGCGGTCCCCGCCGCACCGCGACAAACCGTCACCATCGGCTCCGATTGGCGTTTCACCGTCGACATCGAAAAGATCGGCGAAGCTGAACAGTGGTTCCGCGAAGATTTCGACCATTCCAAGTGGTCGAAAGTAACCGTGCCGAAGGCCTGGGATCTTTACGAAGAAGCCTTGTGGGGCTTCGAAGGCGTGGGCTGGTACGCGGTCTCCATTCCTCCAGCGCTCGCCGCGCCCGGCAAGATGCAGATGCTGCGGTTCGGGCGCGTCATGTACCACACCAAGGCCTGGCTGGACGGCAAACCGCTCGGCGAGAACATCGGCGGGTACCTGCCGTTCGAATTCGACGTCACGGGTAGGCTGCGCCGTGACAAGCCCAGCACGCTGGTGCTGCGCGCGGACAACAAGCCGCGTCTGCAGTGGCTGCCGGCGGCCCGCAATATTGAATGGATGCAGTACGGGGGCATCCTGGAGCCCGTGGTCCTTGAGACTACCGAGCGGGTTTTCATATCGGACGTCACCGTCAACGCAGTCCCGCAAGGCGAGGGCGCTACGGTGGATTGCCGTGTCGAGATACGTTCCCGTGAAGCGGTAGAGAAGCATGTCACACTGCGGGTCGCGGTGGGAACCGCGGTCAAATCCTTCGCCGTAAAGCTCGTGCCCGGCGCCACTGTGCGCGAGCGGATCGCCCTCGCGCTTCCCCGCGCCCAGCGCTGGTCCCCCGCGACACCGTTCCTCTATACACTGCGCGCTTCGGTGGAGCATCGAGACCAAATGGTGGATTCAACCATTGCGCGCTTTGGCGTGCGGAAGGTCGAGACGCGCGGCCGCGACATCCTGCTCAACGGTGAGCGCCTGTACCTCAAGGGCGTGAACCGCTACGACGAATACGGCCGCTATGGCGTCAACGCGCCGCGGCAACTGGTGATCGAGGATCTGAAGCGCATGAAAAGCGCCGGCGTGAACTTCGTGCGCGTTCACTTCCCGCAATCGCCGGAGCTGATTTCGCTATACGACGAGATGGGGTTCCTGATGATGGAGGAGGTCACCATCAACTGGTGGGGCAACGGCTTTTCCGGCAAGGGCGAGGAAGTGCAGCGGGCCGATATCCTCGACTTCGCTATCCCCTTCCTGGAGCGCATGGTGCGCCGCGATAAGAACCACCCGGCGATCGCGTTCTGGAGCATGTGCAACGAGTCCACCACGGATACCGAAGTCGGCATACATGTCATGCGTACGCTGATCCGCCGCGCCCGCGAACTGGACCCCACGCGTCCCGTCACCTTCGTGCTGGCCACGCGCGAATCGAAAGGGCACCTGGCATTCGAGGACGCCGGCATCGTCTCGGTGAACGTCTATGTGGGCGGGTACAAGGGCAAGCCCGCCAACCACGTCGCCCAGGTTCGCGAACTGACCGCGAGGGCCGCGCAGGAGTACCTGCAGCGGCAGGCCGACACGTGGCCTACGAAGCCCGTGATCGTTACCGAGTTCGGCACCCCCGGCATTCCCGGCATACATGGCGACGCGTCGTACACCGAGGAGTACCAGGCCGCTGTGCTGGAGGAGGTGTGGAAGGCCATCGGGAAGTGCAGGGAAGTCTCGGGCGGCGTGATGTGGTCCTGGGCCGATTATTTCCACCGGCCGAACTTCATCAAGTACGCCGCTTTCGGACCTTACGGCGTGGTGACCGTGGACCGGCGGCCCAAGCTGGCTTTCCAGTCGCTGGTGAAGATGTACGGGGGTAGTGGAGCGGTCCGCTAGTGCGCGACCGGCGTGAAACGGATGGCATCGGCCAGCACGTGTCCCGTGGCTCCTTCGGCTCGCAGTTCGACGTAGCCTTCGGTTCCTTCATCGAATTCGAACTCGCCGATGCGGCGGGTCTTGTTCGGCTCGACCCAAAGGTCTTCCCGGCCGTTACGATGTTTGACCACGACTCGGAAACGGGTGTCCGGTTGCATTTCGAACGGCGTCTCGTCAACGAATGACACCTGGTAACGGCCCGCTCGCAGGTTCGGCGTGAATCGTGCGAACTCGCCCTCATCCGCGCGGCCGCCGCTGGTGCGGTAGAAATCCTTG
>JAJFUV010000245.1 GCA_021372245.1 Terriglobales bacterium | reverse complement strand
CGGGCGATGTGGTCATCCTGGATATGGAAGCCGGCATCGAACACCTAGGCCGCGGCACGGCTATGGGCGTGGACCTGATGATGGTGGTGGTCGAGCCGGGCCAGCGCAGTGTCGAGACCGCGCACCGAGTCCGCGATATGTCCAAGGCCCTGGGCATCCGCCGTTTTGGCGTGGTGCTGAACAAGTCAACCGCGGCGGGAGATCTTGCCTGGATCGAAGCTGAATTCGGGGCGGAAAACGTCTATGGACGCATCCCCTTCGACGTCCGCATCGCCGCCGCCGACAGGGCAGGGACGGCCTTGGCGGATGATGGATGTCTGGAATGGTTCCGTGAAGTGCAGCGGACGCTCGAAGCACGCCTAAAGCAGTAGGAATCTTGTACATCCGGGTAGGTGGTGCTGTTGTCCGAGACCTGATCATATGATATGCTCAGTTTCGGATCGTGCATACCGCTTCCGCCAATTTCGAGCGCCTCAACCCTTCGGAGAACCTGCATTCCAAGGTGACCCGGGCTCTCGCTCTCCGTGTCATCGAGGGCGAGCGCGCCTCCACGCCCGTCGTTTTTCCGAACGAAGCCGGGTTGTGCGAGCAAATCGGGGTCAGCCGCAGCATCCTCCGGGAAGCCGTTAAGGTATTGGTGGATAAGGGGATGCTCGAAGTCAAGCCTCGCTCCGGCACACGCTCGCGCCCGAGGGCCGAGTGGAACCTGCTGGATCCGGACATCCTGGCCTGGCAGTCGGAACTGGAGCCCGACCCTCGTTTCCTGCGTGACCTTTGCGAGGTCCGCCTGGCAATCGAGCCCACGGCTGCCGCTTTCGCCGCCTTGCGCGCCACTCCGGAGGAGATCGAGGATATCCGGGTCTGCCTGGAAAGGCGTGAGGCGCACCTCCGGAGTTCCGAAGTCGAACTGGCGGTCGATCTGGACCTGCAATTCCAGGGGGCCGTGATCGCCGCCTCGCATAACCCGTTGTTTCATCAGTTAAACGCCGTTATCCGCCAGCCGTTCCGCACGGCCCTCGGTTATACGTCACGCCTTCCAGCGGCGGCCGCGCTGGAGGTGCAAGGATGCCGCGCGATTTTCGAAGGCATCGTCGGCCGCAACCCTTTGGCCGCCCGCACGGCGTCGGAAGAGACCGTCGGACTGGCCATGATCGCCGTCGAGCAAATCATACGTTCCTTGGAGAAATCGTCATGAGTTTCGAACCCCGCTGCCTGTCGACCGGTATCGGCAGCCTGCCGCACCCGGTACCTGAAGACGCCGTAAGCGTCATCCTCAATAACGTGAAGGGCGCGCCCTTCTGGCCGCAACTGCCCGCTCTCGGCCTCAATGAGCAGATGGAAATTCAGTACAACGAGGGGCTGCCACGCGTGATGATCGACCGCGTCAAGGAACGCATGTACATCGACACCACGGGCGACTACTCGATGGATCTGGCCACCTTCTATGAGAACTACCTGGCCGAAAACTTCGACAGCTTCGCCATCACGCCGGAATTCAGCAAGGGCATCTACGCGATGGAGAAGGCTCTGGACGCGCGCGGCGCGAAGCTGCCGCTCGTGAAGGTGCAGACCACCGGACCTATCAGCTTCGGCCTCACCATCGTCGACGAAACCAAACGCGCCATCTACTACAACGCCGAGTTCATCGACGTGGTGGTGAAGGCGCTGGCGATGAAGTGCCGCTGGCAGATCCGCAAGTTTTCGAAGTTCGCCGATCGCGTAATCTGTTTCATCGACGAACCGATTCTGTCGGCTTTCGGCAGCTCCACGTATGTGAGCGTGACACGCGATGACGTGGTCGCCAAGATCGGTGAAGTGGTGGAAGCCGTGCATGCCGAAGGCGGGCTGGCCGGCGTTCACTGCTGCGGCAACACCGAGTGGTCCATCCTGATCGACGCCGGAGTGGATCTGGTGAACTTCGACGCATTCGATTACGGCGAGACCATTGCGCTCTATCCGGAAGCGGTGAAGAGTCACATCCAAGCCGGTAAGGCACTGGCGTGGGGCATCGTGCCGACAAACAGCGCGAAGATCCGCACGCAGACCGCCGATACGCTGGTGGCTAAATTCAACGGTCTGGTGGACAACCTGGCCGCGAAGACAGGGCTGGACCGGGGCGTAATCCTGCGGCAGGCCGTCATTACGCCGAGTTGCGGCACTGGCTCCCTCCCCATCGCCGACGCCGAACTGGTCTTCAAGCTGCTGGGCGAAGTGAGCGCGACGTTGCAGCAGGGCGCGTAGGAACCACGCATGCCGGCTCCTCACAGCATCGCCATGGCGGGCAAGGGCGGCGTGGGCAAGACCACGCTGGCTGCCTTGATCGTGGAGTGGTTGGTCGCGCGCGGCGCAGCGCCGGTCCTGGCCGTGGACGCCGATTCGAACGCCAATCTACACGAAGCCCTCGGCGTGACGTACACCGCCACCGTCGGGGGCATCCGCGAGAGCGCGCGCAGCGAGATCCCCGGCAAGCAGGGCATGGCCAAGCAGGAGTTCCTGGACCTGCGGGTGCAGGAGGCCCTGGTTGAGCACACAGGTTTCGACCTGGTCGTGATGGGGCGTCCCGAAGGCCAGGGCTGCTACTGCTTCGCCAACAGTGTGCTGCGCGGGGTGCTGGACCGGCTGTCGAAGCAGTACAAGCACATCGTGGTGGATAGTGAAGCGGGCCTGGAGCACATCTCACGGCGGACGCTGCTTTCGCTGGACTATCTGCTGATTGTCTCCGACGCCAGTGTGCGCGGCGTGCGCACGGCCAGGCGCGTTTCGGAATTGGCCGACGAGGTCTCGCTCGGCGCGAAGCGCCGCGGACTGATCATCAACCGCGCCCCGAGCGGTGAACTCACGCCGGCGCTTCTCGCAGAAGTGGCGGCCACGGGCTTGCCGCTCCTGGCCGTCATTCCCTTCGATCCGGCGGTGGCCGCCATGGACGCGGGCGGCATGAACGTCAAAGACATCCCCGCCGGCGCTCCGGTGAGGCGCATCGTATATGCGCTTCTCGAAAAGTTGTTCAGCAAGGAAACGAATTCATGTCAACCATTTCCGAAACCCCTGCCGTGAAGCAGGTCTCGCGCGATCCGGCCATCAACCAGATGGTGACTCTGGCCGGCTGCGAGAGCATTCCCACGGTTTGGGACCGCTTTAAGAGCCAGCAGCCGCAGTGCAAGTTCGCAACCGACGGCGTCTGCTGCCGCCTGTGCCACATGGGACCCTGCCGCATCACGCCGAAAGCGAAGTACGGCATCTGCGGCGCTGATGCCGACACCATCGCGGCGCGCAACCTTCTGCGCGAAATCGCGGCCGGTTCGGCGGCGCACTCCGACCACGGCCGCGGCCTGGTGCGCACGCTCAAGATGGTTTCCGATGGGCGAGGCGGCGACTATCGCATCGCCGACCCGAGGCGGCTTCGGGAAGCCGCTCGATTCTATGGCATCGAGACGGAGAACCGCAGCGATTTGGAAGTCGCCGGCGACCTGGCGGACTTCTACATGCGTCAGTTCGGCTGGTCCGAGAAAGCCAACGACACCCTGAGGCTGGCGCCCGAAAAGCGGCAGGCGGTATGGAAGAAGCTGGACATAGAGCCCACCGGTATTGATTCGTCGATCGTAGAGGTGTTGCACCGCACCCACATGGGTGTGGACCACGACTACCGGCATCTCCTGATGGCGGGCCTGAAGTGCAGCCTGGCCGACGGCTGGGTGGGTTCGAACATTGCCACCACGGTGAGCGACATCCTGTTTGGCACGCCGCGCCCCGTGCGCAGCAAGGTGAACTTGGGCGTGCTGCGTGAAGACATGGTCAACGTGATCGTGCATGGGCACGAGCCAACGCTCTCCGAGATGCTGGCCATGGCTTCGCAGGACGAGGATTTGATCGAGTACGCGAAGTCGAAGGGCGCCGCGGGCATCAACCTGGCGGGCATCTGCTGCACAGCCAACGAAGTCCTGATGCGCCACGGACTGCCCATTGCGGGCAACTTCATGCAGCAGGAACTGGCCATCCTGACCGGAGCGGTCGAAGTGATGGTCATTGACGTACAGTGCGTGATGCCGTCGCTCGGGCAGGTGGCCAAGTGCTTCCACACCCGCCTGGTGAGCACGTCGGAGATCGGGCAGACTCTCGACGCCGAACCGGTCAATTACGATGTGGAGCACGGCTACGAACACGCGCGGCGTATTCTGCGCATCGCCATCGACAACTACGAGAATCGCGACCGCAGCCGTGTCCAAATCCCGCGCGAGAGTATGGAAGTGGTCGCGGGGTTTTCCAACGAGACCATCTTCCACATGCTGGGCGGGCGGTTCCGCGCGACATTCCGTCCGCTGAACGACGCCATCATCGACGGCCGCATCCGCGGCGTGGCCGGCATTGTCGGCTGCACCAACCCAAAGATTCCGGTGGACAGCCACCACGTGCAACTGGCGCTGGAACTGATCAAGCGCAATGTCCTGGTGCTCGAAACCGGGTGCTCAGCCATCGCTTGCGGAAAGGCAGGGCTGCTGGTGCCGGAGGCCTCCCTGTCACAGGCCGGGGATACGCTGCGCGAAGTGTGCGAGGCCGTGGGCATCCCGCCCATCCTGCACATGGGCTCCTGCGTGGACAACAGCCGCATCCTGATGGCCGCCACCAACGTGCTGAACGAGGGCGGTCTGGGGCAGGACATTTCGGATCTACCCGTGGCCGGAGCGGCTCCGGAGTGGATGAGCGAGAAAGCCGTGGCAATCGGACACTACTTTGTGGCCAGCGGAATGTATGTCGTGCTGGGCCACCCGTTCTATGTGTCTGGAAGTCCGAACGTCAATAAGTTTCTCACCGAGGAAATGGAAAGCCTCACCGGCGGACGATTCGATTGGGAGCCCGACCCGGCGAAAGCCGCCGACAAGATGCTCGCGCACATCGAGAAGAAGCGCGACGCACTCGGCATCAACGCCAAGAAGGAGCGCAAGTTGTTCGACATGAAGGAGAGGAGGGGCATCGATGAGTAAGCTGATTGCCTCCTCCGCTATACACGGCGCGCACCAGATCGTAAAGGACGCCGAACAGATGGTGGCGCG
>JAJFUV010000243.1 GCA_021372245.1 Terriglobales bacterium | reverse complement strand
CGCCCACGGGTAATTCGGAGCAGTTGCCTCTTGAAATTCCATAGCATCTAAAGGAGTGCACCATGTCGAGCTCTCGAAGAACAGCTCAATCTGCCAGCGCTCCCGGTACACCGCCGCCACCGTCGCTGCCGACAGCTTTAGATAATTGGTCACAAAGACTACTGTCTCGCTGTTCTCCCCCCTCGACCTCGATCCGCCGCAGCCGAGCAGCCGGGCCGTACTCCTGCGTCTTGGTCAACAGGATGACTTCATCGCGCAGAATGTCCCTGGCTGTGCCGGTCGGCCGCTGCTCCACAATGCCGTACTCGGCGTTGTCCTTCAGCCTGGTCACGAACCACACCTTGTCCCACGTCAACTGCAGCCACCAGCGGAAGTCCTGAAAGCCGCGGTCGAACACCAGCATCGTGCCCGGCTCGAAGCGCTGCCTGCGGGCCACTTCGATCTCCGCGGTCTTGCCGCCGGTGATGACCGCGAACTGCGGCAGATAATCGTCGTGGTCGAGTGTTAGGTGCAGCTTCACCGCGCCCTTGCTGCGCCGGTACTGCGCCCAGTCGAACACGCTCAGGCGGAGGGGGATCAGTGTCGCATCCAGACTCAGCAGCTTGTGCTTGAACCGGAACTTCCGACGGCCGCACTCCCGGGCGTCGGTTTGGCAGCGCCGATACAGCGAATGGAACACGGCCGCGAGCAACTCGCAGGGCCGATGCTCATTGGCATAGGCCAGCGTCGACCGCTTCGGCGCCGATGTAACACCGAGATGCTGCAGCTTGCCTTCGCAGGCCGCTAGTCCGCCCACGATCTCGCGCAGCGACTGCGCCCGGCCGAGATGGCGAAACAACATCGCCACCATCTGTGTCCAGCACTCGAATCCGCGTGCGTGGCGCTCGGCGTGATGCTCCCGAACGGCGGCTTCGAACTCGAGGCGCGGGATAAACCGCAAGACCTGGAAAAGAATGCTGCATACTCGATTCATGGCGGCGGGCTCCTGATCGGCGATTGTTTCTTGGCGAAAACTTCAATCAACCTATCAGACCCGCTGTCTCAGACCTCAAATGCTAATTTGGACAAGCGTGCCCGAGAATAATTGATTGGCTCTAACGGAAAAAAGTTTCGAAATAAAAAGAAGCGGCACGTCGAGGAGAAGGTCATCGGTGTGCTGAAGCAGACGACAGCAGGTCGCAAAGTCACGGATCCGGCTTGGGAATACGGTGTGAACGAAGCGACGATCTACACGCGGAGGAGTAGAGTAAACGGGCTGGCGATGAATAAGGCTCTGCGGTTGCGTAAACTGGAGCGCGAAGATTCGGAGTTGAGGTTGCTGGTCGCGGATCCAGGCTTCGCCAAAAAAGCGCTCAAGACGATGAGCCGAGGGAACGGCTGGAGCTTCCACGCCAGAGTCGGGACGTGGCGCTCGTCATGATGGAACATGGCTTGAGCGAGCGTCCCGCCCACAAGCGCCCGAAAGTCGGCCGCACCAGTTACCAGTATGCGCCAATGCCGTCGCCTGATGGGGAACTCCGAGAGGAGTCGAATGCTCCGGCTAAACAGAATCCGTGCCACGGCTGCCGGCGCTTTGGGTTGCTACTGGCTCTCCGCGAGTTTTCAGTGAACCACAAGAAGCTATGCCGCCTCTATCTGGAAGGACATTTGGCCTGCACCGCCTGAAGCGCAAGCGCCAGACGCCGGAGGCGGCGCCGATTTCAGCGTTGCTGCGCGCCAACCAGGCGTGGTCGATGGATTTCGTGATGGACCGGTTCGTCACCGAACGGACGCTCACAGTGATTGACAGCTACACGAGGGAGCGCTTCGCGACCGAGACGGACAGATGCTTGTGGCGTCGCCGCGTCACGCGCGCCTCGGAATGGGGCATCAAGCAACGGAGCGGGAAGCCGTCCGCCTCGAAAATCGGCCGGCGTACACCTCCTGGTACTTTCTGACTTGGTGCGAGGAGCAGCAGATCCAGCGGGGATACATCCTGCCCGGCGATCTGATGCAGAACCGGTACGTAGAGAGCACCAGCAGGTGTTTCCGGGATGAGCGTCTGAATGCGAATTCGTTTCTGACGTTGGGTGATGCCGCGGAAGTTCACAGCATGAGCCGCTCCTTCGCTGCCCCGATGATGCCACAGGATCGACGCTCAGGCAGTTGAGGTTCAAGATGAACTCGCTGCGCTCAGTCTTGACCGCCTTCCACCCCGGCCCGGAAGAGCCGCATAAGGCGGCGAAAGAACCTAGCAAAGTGCCATTTTGAGAAGGCGAGTGTCTCAATTGCGATTCGCAGGAACTGCCAGGGCTCGTTACTGGGAATTTCAGAGATTCTGGGAAGTATCAGGAGGCACTGACCAGAGATCGTCGGGAACTCCACTGCTGTAAGGACGCGCGAGAAAATACGGCATCGCGATAAAATTCGATTTTACGTCAACATTTCTATGAACGACGAACCATCCAACAGCGTGCAAAAGCGTGGTTCCGATCGAGAAGACGAGCGTTGTCCGGTGACGCTGCCCTCCAGTCTTCCGGGTATGTCCTACCGTTGCAGGAACAATAGAGATCGGACGATCGAATTCGTAAGCGATGGATGTAAAGGTCTCACTGGATACGAAGCTACCGATCTTGTGAAATTCGGCGCCCTTAACTTCAAGTCGCTCGTTGGTCCTGCGGATCAGGAGCGAATCTGGAATGAAGTGCAACAAGCTCTCGAACGAAGACTGCCCTACCAGGTCATCTATCGCATGCACACGGCGGATGGGGAAGAAAAGTGGGTTTTGGAACAGGGCGTGGGAATTCATTGCGGGGGCGAACTAGAGGCGCTCGAGGGATTCATCACCGACATCACGATCCTAACAGGCTGCTGAAAAGCGACCCTTCGTAAGTCCGTCCGAGGGTTTCGAGAGCTTATCGAAGGTTGAAATTGGTCGAGAACAGTTGCGGCGATGGTCTGGCGGAACCGCCGGAACTGCGGCCGGCGTCCCGCCTGGCCG
>JAJFUV010000225.1 GCA_021372245.1 Terriglobales bacterium | reverse complement strand
AGTTCCGTGCGCGGGATGTCGGCATAGAGCGTCGCCGCGACACTATCGATATAGCTCACCATGCGCTCACCGCCGCAATTGTGGTACATCACCCATTTCAGGAAATCCGAGTACTTGGCAAGTTCGTGAATGTCCTGCTCGGCGCGATAGAGCGGGCTGAACGAGTTGTTGTGCCAGATGTGCCAACCAACCATCAACGACGGTTTGACAGACTTCGCCTTCTGGTAAATTGCGGCGTAAGTTTCCCGCAGGCTGTCGGTCCAGAACATCTCCCAAGCCAGGATTTCCGGGTAGCGCAGCAGGAGCCGCCAGAACGTGACGAAGTGTCCGTCAACGGGCCTTCCTCCGGCACGCGACTGGCGCACGAACGCCTCAAGGGCGCGATAGCCCTCTTTGGCCCTCTCAAAGTTGATGCCGCGTTCGGTGGCCTTTCGTTCACAATGGGCGCAGAAGCAGGCTACCTTGCCCGGGTCGCTCGTGGCCCCGCCGTGTTTGGAGCCGAGCGCGTTACCTAACGCGCCTTGCCGCTCGGAACCCCACATGAGGCCGTCTATCTCATACGACCGTGTATAATCTTCAACCAAACCGAGAAGGAAGTTGCGATACCCGGGACTGTTGAGACACAGCGTGCCCAGGTTCCGTCCATACAGGTCGCGTTCCTGAATCTGTTCGATCCCGGGAAGGTCGGTGCGGAAGACGTCCTCGAACCAAGCGATCACCTTCATGTCCCGCTTCCGGGTGGCGGGCAGCACCGTGGCCAGGATGTCCAGGTCGCCATGATCCGGTGCTTTCGTGTTCCGGAGAGGCGTGTCCTTGTAATACTGCGGATGCGGTGTGGCGTAGTTTCCGCCGTGGAATTCTAGATCGTAGACCTGCTTGCCATGGTCGGGCAGCGGCGAACCTGGAATCTGGCGGCCCGCGATGCCCCGTCCGTAGGTGAAGGTCGCCAGCATCAGAGTATTCACATATGCCCGCTGCTGGAGAATATCCAGCACCGGTTCGACGCCCTCATCCACGAAGCTGACAGCTCCGATCTGGATAGCGATCGTCTTCTTCGCTGCCGGCTGCGCGGTCAACTTGCCGGAAGCCAGAGCGGCCGCGGCCGTCTTCACAAAGTTACGCCTGTCTTCCATGCGCCCCTCCTTGTTGTGTCAAGCGTACCACGTCAAAGACGCGCGCATTGACGCGCCACCGGGTTCAGCGAAACGTACAATGGGTGCTACGGTCATGCCAACGAGATACCAGAGAATTCTGCTATTGTTCGCCGTTCTCACTTCCCTGCCTTGCGCAAACGCTCAGGAGAAGAAAGGCTACACCTCATCGCCGCGCCGGGCACTGACTGCCCCGGAATTGCTCGATACACCCGATGAGTGGGTCGAGCGTTCGCTCGGCTGGGCCAACGATATGCTTGACCGCTTCGCGCCGCAGGCCGTTGAGCATCCCGTCCGGCGCGCAGCGCTCATTCGCCTGGACGACGTGTTGCATATTGAATCAGCCCCACGGAAGCATCTTGTGCAGCAGTTCTACCGGGCTCGCATGGAAAAGGCCGTCCGCGAGATTGAGGCCGCGCGCGTCGCGAGCTGCATAAAGATCTGGAAGCTATACAACCACGGCTTTCTTGTGCGCACTCCCTCCGTTTCCCTGGCTTTCGACATCGTTCCGGGCACGTCCGTGCCGGGTTTTACTGTAGAGACCGGTTTGATCGAACGCCTCGCAGAGCAGTCTGATGCTCTGTTCATCAGCCACCAGCATGGCGACCACGCGAATATCGCGGTCGCGAGACTCTTCCTGGATCGGAACAAGCCTGTAATCGTGCCCCCCGGCCTCTGGACTGATCAGGACATCGCCGCAAAGCTAACGTACTTGAAACGGAGCACAGAGCAGGTTCACTCAGTACCAATCCACAACGGCAGGCAAACACTGAAGGTTGTAGTCTATCCAGGACACCAAGGAGAGCAGATTGCCAATAACGTGTATCTGGTCACTACACCCGAAGGTTCGACCGTCGTCCACACGGGCGACCAATCGGGCGCGGAAGGACCGGGCAGCGACTTCGACTGGATCGATCAGATCGGGCAGGATCATCAGGTGGACGTCCTGATGCCAAACTGCTGGACGACCGACATCAAGCGCATGGCAAGGGGCGTCAACCCGAAGCTAATCATCACGGGCCACGAAAACGAAATGGGCCACACTGTCGACCATCGCGAAGATTACACGCAGACCTACAACCGCCTGTTTGGCACCCGATATCCGTACATCGTCATGACGTGGGGTGAGGCGTACCACTACTGCGGCAGCCCCGCGCAAAAACGATAATCACCGCAAGCCGCGCCCACATCAGGTGGCAGCCGCGCCGTACCGCGTAGCGTAGTAGGCGTTTTCCTTCAGTTCATCCTTGACTCTCGGAAACGTGCCAACGCAAACCAGATCGGTGGGCTTTATGCTCCGGAAGGCACGCCGGAATGCCTCTTCCACGTTCGAGACCCTGCCCGCCCCCAGAATTTTGAAAGCGACGCAGGGTTTCTTGCAGGCATTCATGAACCTGAACATTCGCGGAGGATCGTCTTGGAGGTAGATGTCACCGGGCATTTCAGGGATTTCGCCGCCCAACAGCTTGCGAAACTCCTCGGGCGAGCGTCTGATGTTATACACGCAGCCGGCATAGAAATCCACGTCCCACCCTTGGTCTTCGATCGTCATCAACACCTCGGGTCTATGGCTGGCCACCCCCACGACGGCCACACCCAGGTCACGTAGCTTCTTTGCGTAATCGCGAGTCGAGGCCAATGATCCGGCCCGATAGGAACGGTCCGTGATTTCACCCTGAACCCAGGCGGCCCACGGCTTGACGGCGCTCACGATTTCAGCTGGATCCTTTGTGGTGGCCTGTGCGATCATCCGCATCTTGCCGCCTTCGGCCACGTAGCGTTCCCAATCGGCCTGCGCCCGGCCGATGTGGACGTAATTGACTGCATTTATACCCAAGGTCTCGGCCCGATGATGTACTTCCACCACCCTGCCCTGGGTGTACCACTCCCGCATCGAGGCACTGAAATTGCTGTTGAAATGCGAGAAGCCGTAGAGCGGGTTCACACCCAGGATGACGCGGCTGATGTCGGCACCGCAGAATTTCACCTTGGGCATCTTGATTTCAGAATCGGCCACCGGCGCCAGCCAATTCCCTGGCTTTTGGTTCTGGGCCGACGCAGCGGCAGCGGTGACCGCAGCCGTCGACATCAAAAAGCTTCTGCGTGTCTTGGACATCCTGGCACTCCTCGGTTCCATGAATTCAACAACCTCGGACAACCCGGTACGGATTGTCGCACGCACAATGGCCGTATCCGAACCGGCTGTCAGACTCACAATAATACCCCAGGCCCATCTGTATTTTGCGTGGATGGGACGACAGGTCGCCTCCTGAGACAGATGAGACTTGCGATAATCCGGTAGATGGTCTCGCAGTGAGGCCCACCCGAGTGCTTACCATGAGCAAATTCGTTGCTTTCTTCCCGCCTCGATCGTTCCGGAACTGCATCATCCTGATGGGCGCCATGCTTGGCTCAACTGCCGCCATCGGGGCCCCCGCACCGCCATACCTGCATGCGCCCGCGGTGGACGCCTACGCGAAACACGATCCGAATGGGGTAACAATCCTGCCGAACGGGCGCCACTTGAGACCAGTAGGAAAGCATCTGCCACTAGCCCGCTGGCCGCACGGCCTGGTCATGAGCCGGGATGGAAGCAAGCTGTTTGTCGCCAGCGACGGCGTAGGGCAGATTCTCGCCGGATGGCAGACCGATTCTCCGCAAGTAGCCGAATTGAAGCCCCCCAAGCCTGATGCAAAGAAGAAGAGCCACTTGAATGCCGGCGGGGCCGACTTCTCTCCGGACGGAAAAACGCTGTATTGGAGCAGCGGCGAAAGAGGGACGGTTTTCGTTTTCGACACCTTGTCGCGTGAGATGTTGGCGGAGATCTCCCTCAATGTCGAGGTCGCCGGGAAGAAGTTCGAAGACAGCTATGCCGCCGACATCAAAGTATCCGGCGACGGCCGGCATGTTTATTGTGCCGACGTCACCAATTTTCGTTTAGCGGTCATCGACACAAACGGGCGCCGTGTAGTGGGCTCGACGGAAGTCGGACGATACCCTTACGCGCTCGCCGTGAGCGGAGACCGGGTTCTTGTGGCGAACATCGGCCTGTTCGAATACAGCCCCGTGCCTTTGCCGAGCGACGGGAAATCCGACCCACGCGGACTGACCCGTCCTCCGTTTGGGTTTCCGAGTAAAGAGGCTCGGGATGGGGTGGAGTTCGAAGGGCGGAAGATTCCCGGATTGGGCGATGCAAACGTGCCACAGTCGTTCTCCGTGTGGAGTGTGGACGTCTCGAATCCGGCCGCACCGCGCGTGGCTGACCGCTGGAAGACGGGTCTACTAATCGATTCGCCGTCCGACAATGGCAAGACCGTGGGCGGGAGCGCGCCCAATTTTCTGGCCGTATGCGGCTCGGATTTGTTCGTGTCGAACGGAAACAACGACATGATCGAACGGATCGATCTGCGGCAAGGCGAAATCCAAGCCAAGCAGCGGATTGTTCCGTCGCCCCTGGTATCGAGTTTGCGCGGTGTCGGCCCATCGGGGATGGTGGTTTCTCCCGATGGCGCCAGACTCTACGTTGCGGAAAGCGGGATCAACGCGATCGCCGTCATGGATGCCAGGACTTTGAAAGTGCAGGGCCACATCCCAACGGCCTGGTATCCCTACCGGCTGGCCATATCGCCCGACGGCCGTCGCCTCGCCTG
>JAJFUV010000215.1 GCA_021372245.1 Terriglobales bacterium | reverse complement strand
AGCGGGCAAGGTTCGCGCCACGGTTTCGGCGCTCGCTGGCGGTGCGGTCCTGGGCTTCGGCTTCGCAGAGATCGTCGGCGTCGTCGCGGCGCTTACGTCAAGAGACTTCTACAAAAGCATGACCACGCACGCCGATCACCGTATCTGGCAGGACGTCTACCGGCCCAAGACGCCGGTTGGCGATGTGTATTTGAAGCTCACGGTCATCGACGATGTGTTGATCGTGTGGTTCAAGGAATTGTGAAAGAAGGATCTTTATGCTTCACTACTTTCGAACGAAGCGCTTGAGCCGGTCTTGCATGTTGGCGGCTGTTTCGGCTCCTCTCTTTCTTGCTACGTGCGCACGCGCCCAGGGCGGGCCGTCCAAACCCTTGCCGTCGACGGACGCGCTGCGGGCGGCTTGCGCGGCCATGGCCGGAAAGTCATTTGCCGCGGCGACGGTAACCGCGGCCAATCGTATCGAGGCCGACGCAAACACTGCCTCTCCCGGCATGTGCCAGGTTCTCGCTACGCGCGCTCCGTATCTGGACATCGAAGTTGTCGTTCCGGATAACTGGAGCGGCCGGTATTGGCAACAGGGCGGCGGCGGCTTCGATGGCCGCATTCCGTCGGCCGTGATGCGAAATCCATCGGGCACGCTCGTCGGCGTAAATAGAGCGGTCAGTGTGCAAGGCGCTGTTTACGCAGCCTCGAACGGCGGCAACCGAGGCAAGGTAGCGGGGCAATCGGCGCCGAATGTGTTCTTCGACGGAACCGAAGCGGGCAAGCAGTCGCTGAGAGATTACAGCTATGCGGCTCTGGGAACGACGCTGTACTTCGCCAAGGGCGTGATTCAGCAGTTCTTCGGACGCGACGCCAGCTTCCGCTATTTCAATGGATGCTCGAATGGCGGCCGCAACGCGTACATCGCCATTCAACGCTGGCCCGATGAATTCGACGGCGCCGTCGCGGGCTGCTTTGGGATGGACATCGGCGCCCAAACAATGGAATGGGTGGACCTGGCACGGCTTGCACGCACGCCGGAAATGCCCAGCAACGCGCAGTGGAACGCCGTCTATCGCGCGGCGATCGCCGCCTGCGACGCCAACGACAATCTGGCCGACGGCATGATCGCCAACTACGCTGGATGCAAGTTCAATCCTTCCACCCAGCAGTGCGGCCAACCCGGCGCAAGCGCGGACCCGGCGATCTGTCTGACGCCCGCGCAGTTGGCCACCGTCCAGCGGGTGACCGGGACGCTGACCTCGACAACGGGCAACACGATCTACAGCGGATACGGATGGGCCAACTGGAATCCCGCCGGCTTCGGCGGACTGGGCTCCGGATATGTGGCCATGGCCACCGGCGACCCGGCATGGCTAACGCTGGCCACAAGCGCCACCTTCGACGTCAACGCTCACTACGGTCCGGTTGCCGCCGGCCTGCAATCGATTGGCGCGGACATCGACAAGATCGCGATCGCGTCCTTCATCGCCAGCGGCAAGAAGCTGATCAACTGGCATGATGGGGCCGACGGTCTGTTGTCCATCAACGACCATGCGCGCAATCTGAACACGATGCACGCAACCGCCAAGAGCATGGGGCTTTCCGACCCCTCCTCCGGCAGCCGGTTTTTCGTCGTGCCCGGCACCGGCCATGGCGGAGGCCAAAGCCTGACGTCGGTGGACTGGGCCGATGCCATCGTCAAGTGGGTGGAATCCGGCGTTGCGCCGACGCAACTCACCTATAACAGCAGGGGCCCGGGAGGAGCCTCGAAATCGATTCCCGTGTGCCAGTACCCGATGTACCCGCGCTACACCGATGGGGACGTTAATCGCGCTGCCAGCTATAGCTGCACGGCACCGTAGCAGGCTGCTGGCCTTCCGCCCGCTGCCACACTCGCAGAGCGCTCAACGGGGCAATGACTCGGCGCGGCGGGGACGTGGGCAGGGCGGGGGCCTGCAGTCAATAGCCAGTCAAATCTTGCCTTGCTAGACGGGGATCCTCACGGCCCTGCCTGTGCCCGCCACCGTGGGTATAGCCGCCGGGGCGGCGGTTATATGGGCGATTTTAGCCAGTTCCGCCATGGCCGTAACCTCGATCTCCTTCTGGGTTTCGCGAACAAGTTCGGTGAAGCCGCGCAGAACGGCGGCAGGAGAGTCCTTTTGCCAGGCCACCGTAAGTTCACAGCGGTAGGAGTCTGGTTGCATGCGAACAATCCGCACCTCGTCATGCCGCAAGTTGAGCGCGCACATCATTGGCAGGATAGCGATGCCCTGACCAGCAGCGACCAGCGTGAGCGACCACGACCACGTAGGCGCGCTTCCCTTCCTCGCCACGCTTCCCGTACAATGGTTCTAGTTGCGCCCGTAGCTCAGCTGGATAGAGCGCTTGCCTCCGGAGCAAGAGGTCCGCAGTTCGAATCTGCGCGGGCGTACCACCTGCAATCATAGAAATCCTTCAAGGCCGGGCCGATTGCCCGGCCTTTGTTACGTGATAACGTATTGGCCATGTCTACAGCAATCATGGCCATTGCGGCACACCCGGGCGACGCGATCTTCAGCATGGGCCCCGCCGTGGCGCAGCATATATACAACGGTGGAAGCGGCGTGTTGGTGTCATTGTCGCTTGGTGAAAAAGGCGCCCGCACAGTGACGCCGGCCGAGTATGGCCAGATGCAGCGCGAGGCCATGAACAAGGCCGCCAAGGCCATCGGCGCGGTGGCCGAGTTCCTCACCTATCCCGACGCGGAGATTCCCAGCGGCGACCGTATCGCTTATGAAGTCTGCGATCTCATCCGCAAGCATCGCCCGCGCGTCGTCGTCACGCACTGGCAGGGCAGTTGGCACAAAGACCATCAGAACACCTTCCTGGTGGTGCGTGACGCGATCTTCTATGGGGGGCTGAACGCCATCAAGCGCGACCTACCGGCGCACTTTGCCTCGCGCCTACTCTTCGCCGAAAACTGGGAAGACCCCGCAAATTACCGGCCCGACTTGTACTTGGACATCACGACCGTCTACGACGCCTGGATCAAGGCCTGCGAGGCGTTTCCAATGTGGGAAGGCGGCAACGGCAAGTTTCGCTACAGGGACCACTACCAGAGCCTTGCCGTGATGCGCGGCACGCTCGCCGGCTGCAAGTATGCCGTTACTCTCATGAAGGATCCGGGCGAGCGCGGACCGGTGCTGCGACAGTTGGGTTAGCGTCGGGAGAACTGCAATCATCTCAAGAGATTCCCGATTTGACACCTCGATCAAACGACGTGTGTAATGGGATATTGGACCTCAGAGGTACACCCGATGCCCGATGAGAAAAAACCGGGGGAGGCTCCGCGTCCCGCAGCCCATCCCCAAGCCGCGCCCAAGCCTCCGGCCGGCATGGTTGTCACGCCTTGGGAAAGCGAACTGACGCAACTGCTAAAGTCGCAGTTCGGCGATCAGATCAGCGAGTTCTCGATCTTCCAAGGCCAGGAGTTCCTGGTGGCGGCCCCCGAGGCAGCGATCCCCATCATCGAGTTCCTCAAATTGGAAGCCGACTTCGACTACCTGGTGGACGTCACCGCGGTGGACTATCCGAAGCGCGAAGAGCGCTTCGACCTCGTATACATCCTCTACAGTTTCGCCCGCAACCAGCGAATCCGGATCAAGACCAGGATCAAGGACGGTTACCGCCCCCTGACGGCTGTGGACGTGCACCTGACGGCGAACTGGCTCGAGCGCGAGGTGTACGACATGTTCGGCATCGAGTTTGCCGGGCATCCCGACTTGAAGCGGATCCTGATGCCGGAAGGATGGCATGGCCACCCACTGCGGAAAGACTACGGAATCACGCAGATGGATAACGACTGGGTGAAAGAGAACGTGGGTATCGAAAGCGGGCAATAGCTGTCTATGGCGCAACCGACATTTCTTGATTCCACAGAACTGGTCCTGAACATGGGCCCACAGCACCCGTCCACGCACGGGGTGCTGCGCGTCATCCTGAAGCTCGACGGCGAAAAGGTGATGGGAACCGAATGCGTCATCGGCTACCTGCACAGGGGCGTCGAGAAGATCGGCGAAAACCGCACCTATCAGATGTTCGCGCCTTACGTGGACCGCATGGATTATTGCGCCGCGGTCTGCAACGGCCTGGGTTACTGCCTGGCCGTGGAGAAACTTCTGGGCGTGGAGGCGCCTCCGCGCGCGCAGGTTATCCGCGTCATCCTCACGGAACTGAACCGTATTAGCAGTCATCTTGTTTGGCTGGGGACGCACGCGTTGGACATCGGAGCCCTCACACCGTTGTTCTATATGTTTCGCGAGCGGGAGGACACGCTCAACATCCTGGAGAAGTATTGCGGCGCGCGCCTGACCACCCACGCTTTCCGCATCGGCGGGTTGCAGTACGACACTTACGACGGTTTCGAGCAGGACATCCTGAAGTTCTGCGATATGTTCCCGTCCAAAGTGGACGAGTACGAGGAACTGCTCACCCGTAACCGTATGTGGGTCGACCGGTTGACCAACGTCGGCGTATTGAATGCGGACGACTGCAAGGCTTACGGCGTCACTGGGCCCATGCTGCGCGCCGCCGGCGTCAAGTGGGACATCCGCAAAGCGATGCCCTACTCCGGTTACGACAAATACGATTTCGAAATCCCCACGCGCACCAACGGCGATACATACGATCGTTACATGGTACGCGTGCAGGAGATGCGGCAGAGCACCCGCATCATCCGGCAGGCCGTGCAGGATATCCCACCCGGGCCCATCATGGCGAAGATCCCGAAGGTCATCAAGCCGCCGGTGGGCGAGATTTACGTTTCCATCGAGGCAGCTAAGGGCGAACTAGGATACTACATAGTGAGCGACGGCTCGACGCATCCTTACCGGATGCGCGTGCGTCCGCCGTCTTTCGTGAATTTGCAGTCGCTGGACAAGATGGCGCGCGGAGCATTGATAGCCGACGTCGTCGCCGTCATCGGCACGATCGACATCGTGCTCGGCGAAGTGGATCGGTAGGGGACGGATATATCCGTCCCTGAGGTGGCAAGGAGGTTTATGCGGAAGTTTTTGCGGACAGTCTTCCTGGTCGATTTGATCCAGGGACTCAGGGTGACGCTGCGCGCTAGCAATCCGAAGAACATCTGCACGGAACAGTATCCCTCTGAGCGGCCCAAGGTGGCCGAGCGCTACCGTGGCGCGCCGCGGCTGAACACCAATCCGGAGACCGGCGAAACGCTGTGCATCGCGTGTGACCTGTGCGCCAAAGCCTGCCCGGAATCGCTCATCGTCGTATCGAGCGAGCGCAACGAGCAAACCCGCCGCAAGGAGCTCACGACCTTCACATACGACACCTCCCGCTGCATGTTCTGCGGATTGTGCGAGGACGCCTGCCCGGTGGACGCGCTCGAACTGACCCAGGACTTCGAACTCGCCAGTTACTCGCGCAAAGGAGCCATCTGGGACCGGAAGATGCTCGAGGAGGGGCCAAGGCCCAAGCACTACAAGTTCTGATTGCCATGAGGCGGCTCAACCGATACTGAAAATGCTGGACACGGTTTTCTTTTACATTTTTGCGTTCATCACTTTGCTTGGCGGTATTCTGACAATCACGCGCCGGAATGCCGTTCACAGCTCCATCTCGCTGATCGTCTCGCTCGTCGGCGTGGCCGGCATCTTTCTGCTCCAGAAGGCCGAGTTCCTGTTCGCCGTGCAGATCGTGCTTTACATCGGCGGAGTCATGGTGCTTTTCCTGTTTGTCATCATGCTGGTGAACCTGGACGAGGCAGCCAAACTGCGCCAGTTCAACAAGCAGTGGTGGCTCGCGCTGGCCGCGGTGGGTGCCGTGGGCGCGCTGGTCTACTCCTTCCTGCGCCAGGGCGCACCGGCATTGCGCCTGGCCGCACCGGCGGCACCCTCGGGCGAGGGGAACGTCGAAACGATCGCGAAGGTTCTGTTCGAAGATTACCTGTTGCCGTTCGAGGTGGCCTCACTGTTGTTGCTGGCGGCGATCGTCGGCAGCGTCATCATGGCCAAGAAGAGGATTTAATCGTGCTCTACCCAGTCACGACAACGCACTATCTGATCCTGAGCGCGGCATTGCTTCTCATCGGCACGCTGGGCGTGCTTACGCGCCGCAACATCGTGATCATACTCATGTCCATTGAACTGATCCTGAACGCCGTCAACATCAACCTGATCGCGTTCTCCAGGCACTTCGGCCATGTGACGGGGCAGATCTTCGCCATCTTCGTCATCACGGTGGCGGTGGCGGAAGCCGCCGTCGGCCTGGGCGTCCTGATCGCGTTGTTCCGCAACAAGGAAACCGTCCAGACGGACGAGATCGAACTGCTCAAGTGGTGAGGCGCGCACGATGAACTTCCTCGATCTGATCTGGCTCATTCCCCTGTTTCCGCTCTCGGGCGCCGCAGCCATGCTGCTCATCGGCAGATGGCTGGACCCGCAACACGCCGGCGGGGACCATCGTCCCAGCCCCCCATCGAAGGCCGTGATAAGCCTGTTGTGCCCCGGCACCGTGCTGGCGTCGTTCCTGCTGTCGCTCGCTGCGACGATCCAGTTGTCCGCTCTGCCTGAAAAGGTCCACCAGGTGATTCAATTCACCTGGCTCTCGGGCATGCCCTTCCATATGGCCAACGGCGCACAGAGCATATTCCAGGCCGACTGGGGATTCCTGCTCGATCCGCTCAGCGCGGTGATGATCCTGGTGGTCACCGGCGTCGGTTTCGTGATCCACGTCTATTCGGTCGGCTACATGGCGCACGACGGCGGATACTACCGGTATTTCGGTTATCTGAACTTGTTCGTGTTCTTCATGCTGATGCTGGTGCTGGCCAACAACTACGCCCTCATGTTCGTGGGGTGGGAAGGCGTGGGCCTGTGCAGCTACCTGCTGATCGGTTTCTACTTCAACAGGAAGTCGGCCGCCGACGCGGGCAAGAAGGCCTTCATTGTGAACCGCATCGGCGACACCGGATTCCTGCTGGGCATGTTCCTGATGATGAACGTGCTCGGCTCGCTGCGCTTCCTGGACGTGAATAAAGCGCTCACGAGCGGCGCGTTCACGGCGGAAACCGCGGGCTTCGGCGTGCTGAGCGCCATGGCGTTGCTGATGTTCATCGGGGCCACGGGCAAGAGCGCGCAATTCCCGCTTTACGTCTGGCTGCCGGACGCCATGGAGGGCCCGACGCCGGTATCGGCCCTCATCCACGCGGCCACCATGGTCACGGCAGGTGTTTATATGGTGGCGCGTTCGAACGCGTTGTTCCGCTTGACGCCGGAGACCAGCATGATCGTGGTCGCCATAGGCTGCTTCACGGCGTTCCTGGCTGCCACTATCGCCCTGGTGCAGAACGACATCAAGCGTGTGCTGGCGTACTCAACGATTTCGCAGCTTGGCTACATGTTTATGGCCGCAGGCGTGGGCGCTTACTGGGTGGCGATTTTCCACCTTTATACGCACGCTTTCTTCAAGGCCTTGTTGTTCTTAGGCTCCGGTTCGGTGATCCACGCCCTTTCCGGCGAACAGGATATGCGCAGGATGGGCGGATTGAAGGACAAGATCCCGGTCACCTTCCGCGCCATGTTCATCGGTTCGCTGGCCATCGCGGGTATTCCGGGGCTGGCGGGCTTCTTCTCGAAGGACGAGATCATGTGGCAGATCTACAGTTCGCCGAGCGGATCGAAGATCGTCTGGGCGGTGGCCGCTGTGACGGCCTTCATGACCGCGTTCTACATGTGGCGGCTGATGTTCATGACCTTCTATGGCTCGTCCCGTGTTGATCCGAAAGTTGCCGCGCACATCCACGAGTCGCCCAAGGTGATGACGGTGCCGCTCCAGGTGCTGGCCGCGGGCAGCGTGCTGGCCGGCTGGATCGGAGTGCCTAAGATCTGGGGCGCCTTCGGCGAAGGCTTCCGTTCTTTCGAACACTGGCTCGCGCCGGCGGTGGGCGGCGAAGCAGCCGGAGCCGTAGTGGAGCATGCAACACACGACACCTCCATCGAATGGCTGTTAATGGGAGTCTCGGTGGCCCTCGCGCTCGCCGGCATCGCGCTCGCGCGTCATCTCTACATCGTGAGACCTGCCGCGGCCGGCGAGTTTGCGCGCGCCTCCGGCCCGCTCTACGACTGGGCGCTGCACAAGTGGCGCGTGGACGAGGCTTACGACTTCCTGTTCGTGAACGGCCTCGCCAAGGGCGGCGGCACGGCGCTGGGGATCTTCGACTCGCGCGTGGTAGACGGCGGAGTGAACGGCGCCGGCTGGCTGACGCGCTTCACTTCGCGCGTGAGCGTGTGGTGGGATACCTGGATCGTGGACGGCGCCGTACGGCTGACTTCCTTCCTGGTCAAGATGTCCAGTTACCCGGTGCGCACTCTGCAAACCGGGTTCGTGCAGTCCTACGCTCTGGTGTTCGTGATGGGCGTGGCATTGATTCTCGGTTATCTGGTGATGCGCTGACCTATGAACGAGCACTTGTTGAGCATCGTCCTATTTACGCCGCTGGCCGGTTTTGCGGTGCTGATGTTTTTGCCGGGCGCTAAGAAGAACCTCATCCGCATCTGGGCCAACATCGCGGGCCTGGCCGGTTTCGCCGTCTCGCTGCTGTTGCTCGCCCGCTTCGACAAGAACGCCGCGGGTTTTCAGATGGTCGAGAAGGTGGACTGGATCCCGAGCCTGGGCGTCAAGTACTTCCTGGGTATCGACGGCATCAGCTTGCTGCTGGTCATGCTGACGACGCTGGTCGGATACCTGGCGATCCTCGCCAGCTGGAGTTCCATCCAGGAACGCGTCAAGGAATACTACGCCATGTTCCTGCTCCAGCAGGTGGGCATGATCGGGGTGTTCCTCTCGCTCGACTTCTTCCTGTTCTATGTGTTCTGGGAGGTGGTGCTGGTGCCGATGTACTTCATCATCGGCATATGGGGAGGGCCGAGAAAGCTCTACGCGGCCATCAAGTTCTTCCTCTACACATTAGCCGGCAGCGTGCTCATGCTGCTGGGCATCCTGACGCTGTACTTCCAGCACTTCAAGCAATTCGGTTTCTACACCTTCGACATCTCGGCGCTGATGCAGCTCGACATGCCGCTGCACCTGGAGCAGTGGGTGTTCTGGGCCTTCTTCCTCGGTTTCGCCATTAAAGTTCCGATGTTCCCGTTCCACACCTGGCTGCCGGACGCGCACGTCGAGGCGCCCACCGCCGGCAGCGTGGTGCTGGCCAGCGTGCTCCTGAAAATGGGCACCTACGGTTTCATCCGTTTCTCGCTGCCGCTGCTGCCGAAGGCGGCGATCGACCCGTGGATCGTGCAGACGCTCGCCGCGCTCTCGATCATCGGGATTCTTTACGGCGCTCTGGTCAGCCTGATGCAGCAGGACTGGAAGAAACTGGTGGCCTACTCCTCGGTGAGCCACTTGGGCTTCTGCACGCTGGGGATCTTCGCGATGAATCCCAACGGGATCGCGGGAAGCGTGATCCAACAGATCAACCACGGCATCTCCACCGGCATGCTCTTCCTGATTGTGGGCATAGTTTATGAACGCCGTCACACCAGGGAGATCAAGGAGTACGGCGGCCTGGCTCACGTGATGCCCATGTACTCGGTGGTTTTCGCCATTGCCATGTTGAGTTCCGCGGGCCTGCCTCTGCTCAACGGCTTCGTGGGCGAGTTCACGATTCTGCAGGGCGTATTCGAGGCCAACCGCGCCTGGGCGGCTTGCGCCGTGCTTGGCGTGATCTTCGGCGCTGCGTATCTGTTCTGGCTTTATCAGCGCACCATGCTCGGCGAGGTGACCAACCCGAAGAACCTGAAGCTGCCGGATTTGAACCTGCGCGAGTGGGCGGTCTTCCTGCCTCTCATTATCTGGGCGTTTTGGATCGGCGTTTATCCCAAGCCGTATTTCGAGATCCTCGAAAAGCCAGTGGCGCAGATTGTGGAGCGCGTACGGCCGGGATACTTCGCGGGCCAGACTGCCCACAACGTCGCGGAGGTAAGCGTCCGATGAATGCTCTGTACACTTCCACCGATCATTTCGTTCTGATTCCGGCCATGATGCTGGCGCTGTTCGGCTGCGCCGTGCTGCTGTTCGATTTCCTGGTCTTCCCCGAACCGCGACAGCGGAAATATCTGATCTTGTTCGTGGCGTTCGGTGAAGCTTTCTGCGGTTACGGTTTGTGGCGTCAGCAGAGCTTTCTTGCTTCGCAGGGCGTGGCCGAAATCACCGCCTTCAACGGATCGGTTACCATCGACGGCTTCGCCATTTTCTTCAATTGGCTCTTCCTGGTGACGGCAATGGTCGTGAGCCTGATCAGCTACCGCTACCTGGAAATCGAGGGCGAACATCACGGCGAATACTATGGCCTGATCATGCTGGCGCAGTGCGGCATGTTTTTCCTGGCTTCAGGGACGGACCTGATCACGCTCTTCATCGGCCTTGAGCTGATGGCCCTCTGCTTCTATGTGATGGTGGGCTTCCTGCGCGGCGAAAAGCAATCGAATGAAGCCGCCATGAAGTACCTGCTGCTGGGCGCGTTCTCGAGCGGATTCCTGGTCTACGGCTTCTCCGTGCTGTACGGCATCGCCGGATCCACGAAACTGCGCGACGTAGCTGC
>JAJFUV010000213.1 GCA_021372245.1 Terriglobales bacterium | reverse complement strand
GACGCGCCGCGGCGGGTCGAGCGGCTGGAAATAACCGGCCTGCAAGGTCTGCTCGAAATGGTAAACGCCCTTGCGCTTCTGCGCTAGCGTGGGCGTGAACATGCCCTTGCCGAAGAACGAGCCGGCCATGCGCACGCCGTCCACCACGACGCCGCCATATCGAAACGCAAGGAACTTGCTCGTATTGCGCAACAGGAGAGTGGCGCTCATCTGGCCACGGCGGATGCGCGCATAGCCGTTCACGGGGTAAATTTTCTCGTAGTTGTCCGGTACCGGTTGCGCTGCCGGCCCGGGCGCGAGCAATTCCGGATACTCCATCACTTCGCCGAGCGACGCGTAGTCGCGGTGATGCGTCTCCACGTCGGCGAACTGCCCGTTGTTGTCACGCACTGCCATCAACCGGTAGGGGAACCAGTTGCGCCCCAGGTTGCCGGGCAGATCCTTGTCCTGGCGGCCGGAGATTTCCGTCACCACCTCCCAGTCGGCGTGCAGCATGCACAGCATCATGGCGAGGTTACGGCGCACCGGCTCAAGCAACTCGGACCGCTTCAACTTGAGAGCGAGCGTGGTGAGCGCCCGGTTCACCACGGAATTGTAGATGGACGTGCTGCGCTCGGTGTACTGGCCTTCCTCGTCGATGTCGATGCCCTCGGCGAGCCACTGATCGATGCGGCGCCGGTATGCCGGGTTCGGCAGGATCTCATCGATTTGCGCCATCGCCTGGCTGACCACCCACCGATGGTTGGGCGTGTGCACTCCGCCGACCGCCAGGCCCGCGCCCGCCTTATTGAGGAACGGCACCATGATGCGGAACACTTCCTGCTCTTTGGCGCGCTTGGCCAGGCACGCGGCGCTGGCCACGCCGTGTACGACAAAGCCTGTGTCGGGCGGCGAATCGAAATTCGTGATCAGAAGGTCGACGAAGCCCTGCGGCCCCTGCGCACGCTCCAGGAACCGAGCCGCCATCCTCATTCGCGGCAACAATTCCTTCTGCTTGTAGTAGCGGGATCGCGGGTGCAGGAAACCCACCACAAAGTGGTGCAAAAGACTGCCGGCATTGCCCGCCCAGGCGATTCCGAATTGGTCCTGGCTGGAGCCGTACCACCGGCTGGCGGGATCCGTGATCTGCGTGCGCAGACAGGCTTCCACGGCTCTATCGCTATTCTCCAACGCGCGATTTTCGAGCGCCTGATTCCGGGGCGCGGCCAGGGCGGCGGCCGAAGACACAAAATCCCTGCGGGTGAATGCAAACGGCATGGTGAAATTCCATGGTAACAGGCCGATTCCCGGCCCGTGTGATACGCTCCGAAATGTATGGAGAACGAAGACTTGGTCCCCGTGGCAGTCTTCACGCTTCCGGATGAGGCCCGCATGGCGCGCAGCATGCTCGATTCGGCGGGCATCCCCGCGTTTATCGAACACGAGCACATCGGAACCATCTATGGCGGTGTGATTCAGGCGATCGATGGCGGCCTGCCGTTGTTGGTCCCCGCCTCCCGTCTCGATGAAGCGCGGGAGGTGCTCAACACGCCGGTCCCGGAGGAAAGCCTCAACGAACAGGCGGAAGCAGCGGAGAAGCGGGAGGAACAGTCCTGACTCTGGCTACTCAAGGATGGTGAAGCCTGGCGCGCCGCGCAGCGCTTTGTCGAACGTCACCGTGTCGCGGCATCCAGCGTGGCGGCTGAGCTCGCCGATCAAGTAGTCCGGAAAGTTTCCTTTTCCGCTCCGGTACGCCGCCAGCGCCCGCTCCACCAAATCGCGTTGTTCGATACGCAGGCTGCCCATCTCCAACAGTTGCTCGAGTACCGAAACGACTTGGGCGCGGTTCTGTTCGTAGCTGCGGGTTAGCACCCAAACCAGTTCGCAAAGAACGGGAATACAGAGAAACAGTGTCTCGCCTTGGCGCTCGGATTGATCCACCAGTCGCTCTACGGCAGCCAATTGCCGGCGGTCGTCTGCCGCGAGGAGCCGCACCAGTACGTTGGTATCCAGTGATCTCATTCGCCCGACGATCCTGCGGCAATCGCGCGATCCATCTCCGCCAGCGTAACAGGGGTATGCCGCGGGGACTTCACGATTCCCTTTAAGTTGCGCAGGTCGCGGTTCAGTACCTTGATCACCACCTCACCTGACGGCGCCAACTGAAAGTCCAGACGGTGTCCCGGCTCGATCCGCAATTTCTCACGGATTGGCTTTGGGATGGTGACTTGTCCTTTGCTGGTAAGCGTGCTTAACGCCATGATTTTCCTTACTTCTATAGCTTCCTTACTTTATAGTAAGGCGATAGTGAGGGATCGTCAACTCCGTTCGCGCGCCGTTGCGCTATCTTTGTGCTGATGCGACTCGTTACGATTGCACTGTGCCTGATCGCCTGTGCGGCACCAGCACAGCGGTTTGCCTGGAGCGATGCCGAGAAAGCCATCGCGGGGCGTCTGAAGCTACGCCAGTTGCCGGACGATGAACGCGCTCGGGCTACCCGGCAGCTCGCCCTGGACATCCGTCAACTGCCCCCGTCGCAAGGCAGGGCGTTGCTCGCCTCACAACTGACAAATCTTGCCACCGAGGGCGATTTCGGCCGGGACACCCTGCAGGAAGTCGCTACTACGCTGGCGGAGTCCCTGCGCGCGAATCCGCTGCCGGACTCAGATGGCAAGCCGGCCTCGGCCTATGTGCAGCTTGCCCAGCTCATCCGCTACGAGGGCATGCGCGTCTCGTTTGAGGCGCCCCAACTTGCCGCGGCTATGGCCAAGCTGACTGCTGATGACGAAGCCCGCGGCAAGGCCGACTTCACGCTGAAGGATCTTGACGGCAAGGATTGGGCTTTAAGCAAGCTGCGCGGTAAGGTAGTGCTGGTAAACTTCTGGGCCACGTGGTGCCCGCC
>JAJFUV010000189.1 GCA_021372245.1 Terriglobales bacterium | reverse complement strand
TCAAGGTACAGTTCAATTGCTTCCTTGATGTTCGCGATGGCTTGTTCCAGCGTTGCGCCCTGGGACTGACATCCCCTTAGCTCAGGGCACCAAGCATAGTAGCCGTTCTCATCACTTTCGATCACGACACTTGCCTTGCGGGCCATACTGTCAGTCTAGCGCGAAGTGTAACCTTGGTTCGTTGGCAATCAAGAGGCCAAGTCACGCGATACTGGTAGTGTTGTGAGTGTTTCACGTATCACTGCCTTCCTTCTGGTTGCCGTCACTTTTGGCCATGCTGCGCCGATTGCGCGCATTGTGGTCGACTATCCGGCCGATGGCGCCATTTTTCCGCCGGAGATCACGCCGCCCGTGTTCGAATGGCGCGACGGTTCGAAAGCGGTGGCCACGTGGCGCATCGCCATCTCGTTCGGCCACGGCGCGCCCGGAATCGTGACCCTGACGAAGGGCCCCCGGCCGAGGATAGGCGAAATCGATCCGGATTGCGTGGCCGACACCAACGAACCGCCGCGGCTCACCGCGCGCCAAGCCGCCGCGCATACGTGGACTCCCAACGCCTCGACATGGGAGGTCATCAAGAAACGATCCAAGGCCGGCGCCGCCACTGTCACCATTACGGGTCTGGGCGGTCCAATGCCAGGCGCGGGAGTCTCACGCGGGCGTATTCGCATACGCACCTCTAACGATCCGGTGGGCGCGCCCATCTTTTACCGCGATGTCCCGTTGATGCCCTCGGAATTGAAGAAGGGCGTCATCAAGCCCCTGTCGGCCGCCGCGGTGCCGCTCATCATGTGGCGTATCCGCAATATCGGCGAGCGGCGCGGCCGCGTGGTGATGGAAAACGTGCCCGTGTGCGCCAATTGCCACTCGTTTTCGGCCGACGGCAAAACCATGGGCATGGACTTCGACGGTCTGCGCAACAACAAGGGCCGCTACATGCTGGTTCCGGTCGAGCAGCGCATGCAGATCCGCGACGAGAACATCGTACAGTGGAGTTCCAACGAGCACCGTCTGAAAGGCGCTATCCGCGTGGGCTTCATGTCGCAGGTTTCTCCGGATGGGCGCTTCGTCGCAACCACTGTGAATCCGGCCGCCATCGATAGCACGGACTCCGCGGAGCCCCCCAGCAACTATTACGTCGCCAATTTCAAGGACTACAAGTTTCTGCAGGTGTTCTACCCGACGCGCGGCATCCTGTGCTGGTACAGCCGCGAGTCAGGCGTGCTGGCGCCGCTTCCAGGCGCTGACGACCGGCGATATGTGCAGATGGGCGGCGTGTGGAGTCCGGACGGCACGTACCTGGTGTTCGCGCGCGCCCAGGCCCAGGATCCGGATCCGAACGGCGCCACGCTGGCGCAATCGGCCAACGACCCTAACGAGCTTCAGATCCGCTACGACCTCTACCGCGTACCATTCAACGGCGGGAAGGGCGGCGAGGCCATGCCCATCGCAGGCGCGTCGGCCAACGGGATGAGCAACAGCTTCCCCAAGGTTTCGCCCGA
>JAJFUV010000183.1 GCA_021372245.1 Terriglobales bacterium | reverse complement strand
GATCATTTCGACGGGCGGCGCGGCTGCTGTTTTTGGACAAGATACGCTCTCCTCATGCGGGATTCATCAAGATGCTGATTCCCGAGAAAAGCACATCGCATGCCCAAGCTGCCCCGCCACCGTCCCCAAATCGCTACCGCTGTGCGGCAAAGCACTTGCGCACATTCACCGCCGCGCGCGTCTCCCCGCGCCGCCGTCGGTCATGGCAATTCCGCAACGCCCCGTCGCCCCCGCCCGTTGCTTCTTCGCAACATCGCCAACGGCGCCCCTGGCCCTTTCCGTTTGTTTACTTGTTCCCATGCTGCGAGTGGGAACGGACGCTGGGGACGCTCCAGCGTCCGCAGCCCGGCCGAGCAGAACTTCCTTCGCTTGCCCTCTGGGAGAAGGTCGGACTGACGCTCGCCCCCTTGCTCGCTCGCGGGAGAGGAATCGGGGTGGCTCGCGAACCGCCATTCGACGATTACGCCGCTTCCTGGTAGAGGAACTTCTGAAACCCCGCGAAAACTCTCCCAATCTCTTCCGGTCGGCCCAGGTCGGCGACAGCATCTGCAATCGAATCGTGGTATCGCAGCCGGAGCAGCGGCGTTAGCTTCTCCAGGTCGAGTTCCTGAACACCTTCGCTCACGTAGTGCGCAAGCACGAAGTCCAGGAATGCCTGTTGCTTACTGTCGAACTGGGTGCTGATCGCCACCTTGGCCCTGGCGGCCCGTTCCTCGCGGATGAGTGGCGGCAGAGCGTAGGCGATATGTGCCAGCACGTCGAACAGGTCACTTTTTTCGGCGTCGATGATCTTCTGCATCTCGGCCAGTTGGTCGTGACCAAAGCCTTTCTCGGCAAGACCCTGCAAAAGCTTGGCCCGCGTGTCGGGCCCGCTCCACAAGGCACGGAGTTCCGCCTCGTTCTTGAAGAACTCGGGCAGGCGGCCAAAGAGCATTTCCATGAACTGCTGCGCCGACATGGGCGTGCCGTCAGGGTGCCAGAATGTCGTGGCCATCATGTGCTGGATGGTCCGTTCCTTCCCATCGGCCAGCTTGACCTTCGCCTTCCGCTTCTTATTGCAGATGCAGCGGACCATTCCACAGACCGGGCAAGGTTCTTTCGGACATACGCACGGACTCTGGCCGCACACGTCGCAAGGTTTCGGCGGCTTCCTTTCACAGACGCACGGGCGCTCGCCGCACTTTGGGCACGGTTCCTCGCCCTCTGGCTCGCCATCCCACTCCGGATCGCTGAAATGATGATGCGCCTTCACAAAATCGTAGATCGTGAAGTAATCCTTGCCATCGTAGAGCCGCGTACCGCGTCCGATGATCTGCTTGAACTCGATCATCGAGTTGATCGGCCGCATCAGCACGATATTGCGGATGTTCCGAGCATCCACGCCGGTCGAAAGTTTTTGCGACGTGGTGAGAATGGTTGGTATGGTCTTCTCGTTGTCTTGAAAGTCGCGTAGGTGCTGCTCGCCCAACGCACCGTCATGGGCCGTAACCCGTTGGCAATAGTTCGGGTCCCTGCTGGTCTTCATCTGGTTGATGAGGTCTCGCACGGCCAAGGCGTGATCCTGCGTGGCGCAAAACACCAGTGTCTTTTCGTTCTGGTTGATCTGCTCCATAAACAGCTTGACGCGGTGGGCTTCCCGTTCCTTGATCTCGATGATCTTGTTGAAGTCGGTTTCGGTGTAGAGCTTGCCGGCTTCAATCTCGCCCTCGATCAATTTGTCGTCGGGCGTATAGACGTATTCATCAAGCGTCGTCGAAATCTGCTTCACCTTGAACGGTGTGAGGAAGCCGTCGTTGATGCCATCCTTGAGTGAATAGATATAGACCGGCTCGCCGAAATAGGCGTAGGTATCCACGTTGTCCTTGCGTTTCGGCGTGGCGGTCAGGCCGAGTTGCACGGCCGGGGCGAAGTAGTCCAGAATGTCTCGCCATGTGCTTTCATCGTTCGCGCCGCCGCGATGACACTCGTCGATGACGATGAAATCGAAGAAGTCGGCCGGATATTCGCCGAAATAAGGCGACGGACGGCCGTCCTTGGGCGGTCCGCTCATGAAAGTCTGGAAAATCGTGAAGAAGAGGCTGCCATTCTTCGGCACCCGGCCCTTCTTGCGAATGTCCTCCGGCTCGATCCGGATCATTGCATCCTCGGGAAACGGCGAGAATGCGTTGTATGCCTGATTGGCCAGAATGTTTCGGTCGGCAAGGAACAGAATGCGTGGGCGACGGGAAGGCTCGCGGCTCAGGTTCCACCGGCTGTGGAACAGTTTCCAGGCAATTTGAAATGCGATGAACGTCTTGCCCGTGCCGGTGGCAAGCGTAAGCAGGATGCGTGGCTTGTCGGCGGCAATCGCCTCCAACACCCGATTGATGGCAATGTCCTGATAGTAGCGTGGCAGAAAGAAACCGCCTTTGTCCTCGAAAGGGACGGCGGCGAAACGATCGCGCCAGGCGTTTGCAGCGGCAAACGTCATATTCCACAACTCGTCCGGCGTGGGGTATTGCGATATTTCGCCTTCCCGGCCGGTCTGCATGTCGATGCCGTAGATGCCCTGACCGTTGGTGGCATAGGTGTGGCGAATGGCCATCTTGCCGGCGTAGTTTTTGGCTTGTGCCACGCCTTCGGTCAATTGTTCATCCCACGCCTTAGCCTCGACGACGGCCAGGTTCGTGTTGCGATACTCCAACACGTAATCGGCCGTCAGCGGTTTGCCGCGTCGCCCATAACCTTCAAGCCGGCCCATCGTGATAGGATACTCGCGGCGGATGCGACTGCCCTCGACGACGCCCCAGCCGGCGGCCGCAAGTGCGGGGTCAATATGTTCGGCTCTGGTTTCGGCTTCGTTCATAGTCGCGCTCAACAATCAGAGGATCACTTGTCCGCTTGGGCCTCTTGCAGTTCTTTCAATGTTTTGCCGCTGGCATCCTTCCAATCGACACGCCCGTTAGACGAACGTCCCAATACCGTTGCTGACGCCAACGACGGAGAGTTGAACGTGTAATCCTGCGTAAAGCGAAGCTTGTTGTCTTCAGAAACCAAGACTCCGCTTTTCAACAAATCGGCACGTACCTCGGTAACGTTGGGGAAGTGTTCCTTGAGAGATGGCACCTCGTCATTGGCCGCATACGATCCGGCTTGGACAACGAATCCCTGGGGCGTATCGTGGCCACTCGCCGTGACGCCACGCCCATGACATGTGAGCACTGGCGTTCCGTCATCCACTGTTATCGTGGGGCTTCGCTCGAAAGCATGGACGCCCAGAACCGGCAGCATGCCGAGGATGTTGTCGAGAAACACATCCATGTCGGCACGGTCGGCTTCGGAAAGTGTTGGCTCTTGCGGATTATTCCCATTCTCTAATGGCATCCGCTTGGCCGCATTTGCACGGCTTACGAGTTGGGATTCCAGGTATTGAACGTGAGCCTTGTTCAACTGCCCCGGACCGGCGACGAAGAACACTGCCCTCGTCCAGAAATCCTTGTTGGCGTAATGATTTTCCAACCTTGGCCGCACTGGATCGCCTTCGCCAATGTAGAGTGTATCGCCATCACCCTCGGTTCGCGGGCCGAGCAGCAAATAGACGCCGGTTTGCTGAAACTCTGAGCGATTGCGTACTTGCGGATAAAGTGCGCGAGGAAACATGACGGCCTTGCCGATCCAATTGGATCGCTCAACAAGCCGCAGACCGTCGGGGTCGCCATCGGCAACAAAGATACGCAGCGAAAAGGGGGTTTGGTTACTCATAACGGCTTTACAGGTGTTGTGTTAGAGTTGGCCGGTGAATGCTTGGTCCAGTAGCGACTTTTTTAATTCATCGAGCGCGGCGACCTTCTGATGATAGAGGGACGCGAGACGTTGGGTTTCTCCGCGAAGTGATTCGAGGTTGTCTGCAATGCGTCGCTGCTCAGCCACGGGCGGCCTAGCAAACTCGAAATCCTTTATCTGCTGGCCGCTGATGTGCGGAACGCCGATTCCCGTCTGGACGCCAAGAATGTGGCTGGTGAATGCGTCGCTCCCGATGAGATACATCACAAATCGGTTTTCGAGATTCACTCCCCCGCGAAGGCGAGCTGTCCGCTGAACAAGCAAACAAGGCAGATCGGCAGCGAAAATGGTCGCGTGCTTCAAACCCGCTTTGACCCATGGACGATCCATCGCCAGCACAACGTCTCCTTCCTGAAGTTGGTATCGCTTATAGGTCTCGATGTCCTCGGCGGGCCACTTCTTCACGTCATCCCATCGAAGACAGCCTTGGATGATATTGTCTCCCCGGAGTAGGCGAACGTCGTCATCGGCATTGGTGTATTGCGCGCTCTTGAATGCGAACCCAGCGAGTAGATCAATTTCAGATCCGAGCGTTGTTTGCACCCATCCCTCGCCGTGTTGAGAAAATACGCCTTGGAGGTGGCTTTCAAAAAGGGCGCGGGCGTTTTGGAGGTTCTTTTCGGCGTTGGCTTTGGCGGTGGCGATGCCCTCAAACGCTTCGTCAAGGATGCCGACAATCCGCCGCTGCTCGGGCAAGGGCGGTAGCGGAATTGCGAACCGATCAAGCACTTTGCCTGTAAAGTGCTGAATACCTGCACCGTTAAAGTGGTTCTTGAGCGTTCCTTCGAGGTCTTGGGCGAGCAGATAGTAGAGGCACCATTTTGCATGTTGGGGTTCGTGAAAGCGAACGCGATGGAGTGCCTTCTGAAAGTATATCGGTTCATCTCGATTCCAAATCGCGGCGCGACCGGGATAGCCGCCTTCGCAAATCACCAAGTCACCTTTCTTGACCGTATGTTTGTCTGCTTCTTCTGGAAGGAAACGCATTTCAGCCAGGTCGGCCAGATCAAAATCAAACCATCGCACGTTCAGATTGCGAAGATAAGGACGAAACTCGCCTTTGTTCTTCGCCTTGTCGAGCATTTTGCCGAGCGAATGCTTGGCAATCTCGCTCACCCGTTTCACTTGCCATCCGTTCTTCATACCAGCCCCCGGATGGTTTGTAGCGGAGTCGCGGAGAACGCGGGGAAGGATGATCTCATAGCAGCCCCTTGATCCTTTCCAGCACCTTTGCGCTCTCGGCGTCCAACTTGGCGATTTCATCCATGATCTTCAGCGGGCTGCGGTGCTTCACCTCCTCGCCGCCGTTGGGGTTCTTCACCGATAGGTCGAAGGTCGCCTTGTCAATGCTCTTTGTATCGACGCTCCACGACTTCGGCGAATCGGCCTTGGTCTTTTGGAGTTCGATGAACTCGGCAAGGTCATCGTCGTTCAATGGGTTGGTCTTGCCCAAGTTGCGGCCGGGGTCGAGTTGATAGAACCATGTCTTGCGGGTGGGCGCACCCTTCTCGAAGAACAGCACGACGGTCTTGACGCCCGCACCCTGGAACGTGCCGCCGGGACAGTCGAGCACGGTGTGCAGACTGCAACTTTCCAGCAGCAGCTTCCGCAGACTCACCGAGGCATTGTCGGAGTTGGAAAGGAAGGTGTTCTTGATGACCACGCCGCCCCGCCCGCCGGCCTTGAGCATCTTGATAAAATGCTGGAGAAACAAGAACGCCGTCTCGCCGGTGCGAATAGGGAAATTCTGCTGGACTTCCTTCCGTTCCTTGCCGCCGAACGGTGGATTGGCCAGAACTATATCAAAGCGGTCCTTTTCCTGAATGTCGGCGAGGTTCTCGGTAAGCGTGTTTGTGTGGATGATGTTCGGCGTTTCAATGCCATGCAAGATCATGTTCATGATGGCAATGACATAGGCAAGAGACTTCTTCTCCTTGCCGGTGAAGGTGCGGGTCTGAAGCGTGGCGAATTCCTTGGTGGTGAGGCCCGGCTTCGCCCGCATGAAATCAAACGATTCGCACAGAAAGCCCGCCGATCCCACAGCGCCGTCGTAAACGGTTTCGCCGATTTTGGGCCGCACCACTTGTATGATGGCGCGGATAAGCGGGCGCGGCGTGTAGTACTCGCCGCCATTGCGCCCGGCGTTGCCCATGTTCCGGATTTTGTCTTCGTAAAGTTGGGAGAGTTCGTGCTTCTCGGTCTGGGATCGGAACCGGAGTTCATCGATCTGGTCGATGATCTCGCGCAGGTTGTAGCCGCTGGCGATCTTGTTCTTGATTTCGCCGAAGATTTCACCGATCTTGTACTCGATGGTGTTCGGTCCGGAGGCTTTCTGTTTGAAAGCTTGCAGGTAGGGGAACAGCTTCAGGTCGACGAAATCGCGGAGGTCGTCGCCGGTCTTAGCCCGGTTATTGTCGATCTGGCCGTCCTTGCCCCTGGGCGCGGCCCACTCCTCCCAGCGGTAGAGCTTGTCGAGGATGAAGGCGTACTTCTTGCCCGACATCGCGGCTTCGTCGGCTCTGTCCTGCTCCAGTCCGTCCAGGTATTTCAGGAAGAGGAGCCACGAAGTTTGCTCGGTGTAGTCCAGTTCAGTAGTGCAGCCGGCCTCTTTGCGAAGGATGTCGTCGATGTTCTTGAAGGCTTGGTCAAACATTCACGGGTGTCTCTTCAACATGGCGCGCCGCGATCCGGTGGCCAACGTATCATTCTAACGGGAATCGCACGGATAGGCGTCAAAACGGCACTGCTACTCTGGACACCGCGCCGCCGTAGTTCGTATCTTGGTTAGGCGATGCGTGGAATCATTCTTTCGACACTGCTGCTTCTGGCGGCTTCCTTTGCGGGTGCCGCGGACCGGCACACTTTCTCGTTCGGCGGCGACCAATTCCTGCTGGACGGCAAACCTTTTCAGCTCATCGGCGGGGAAATGCACTACGCACGCATCCCCGCCGAATACTGGCGGCACCGGATCCGGATGGCCAAGGCCATGGGCTGCAACACCGTCGCAGTCTATGTTTTCTGGAGCTTCCACGAAAGGTCCGAAGGCGTGTTCGACTTCACCTCGCCGGAACGCGACCTCGCGCGCTTCCTTCGCATGGCCCAGGAGGAAGGCATGTGGGTGCTCCTGCGCCCGGGGCCGTATTCGTGCGGCGAATGGGATTTCGGCGGGCTGCCCTCCTACTTGCTGCGCCATCCGGATTTGAAGATCCGTTGTCTCGATCCGCGGTACATGGCGCCGGTTGAGCGTTACATACGCGCGCTCGCCCAGGTGGCCAAGCCGCTGCAGGTAACCGAGGGCGGGCCCATCCTGATGGTCCAGATCGAAAACGAATACGGCAGTTACGGCAATGATCGCGCTTATCTTGAGCGCCTGCGCCAGCTCTGGAAGCAGGCCGGCATCACCGTGCCGTTCTACACCTCGGACGGCGCCACCGTCCCCATGCTCGAAGCCGGCATGCTCCCCGGCGCCGCCGTCGGCCTCGATCCAGGAGCCACGACGGAGCAGTTTGAACTCGCTCGCAAGATGAATCCCGGCGTGCCGGTGTTTTCGAGCGAAAGCTATCCTGGCTGGCTCACGCATTGGGGCGAACCATGGGCGCGGCGCGATGCCGGGAAGCTGATCCGGGAATTGCGGTTCCTCCTCGACAAGCGTCTGTCTTTCAGCCTTTACATGGCCCATGGCGGCACGAACTTCGGCTTCTCGGCCGGCGCCAACGCGTACGGTCACGGCTATTCGGCCGACGTCACCAGCTACGACCTGGACGCTCCCATCAACGAGCAGGGCCGCCCCACGGCGAAGTACCACGCCGTGCGCTCGCTGCTCAAGAACTACCGCGCGGCCAACGATCCGCTGCCCGAAGTCCCCGCACCGATTCCCGCCGCCGCCATCCCGCCGATCGCCATGGAACCCTATGCTTCCATCTGGGAGAACTTGCCTGAACCCATCGCCAGCGTGCAGCCGCGCCCCATGGAAGGCTATGGCCAGGATTACGGCCTGATCGCCTACCAGACCACCTTGCTCGGACAAAAGAGCGGCACGTTGCTGGTTACGGAGGTTCATGACTTCGCCACGGTGTTCTTGGACGGCCGCTACATCGGCAAACTCGACAGGGTCGCAGGCACGCACACGCTCACGTTGCCCGCTGTCGAAAACCCGAAGCCGGTGCTGACCATCCTGGTCGAGGCCATGGGCCGCATCAATTACTCGCAAACGATGATCGACCGCAAGGGCATCACCGAACGCGTCTCGTTGAACGGCATGACGCTCATGAACTGGCGGGTCTACCCGCTGCCGCTCAAGGAAGAATTCATCGCCAAACTTCGCGCCGGTAAGCCCGGCGATCGTCCCGGCATCTTCTTCCGGGGGACGTTCACCCTCGCCGAGCCCGCCGACACGTTCCTGGACATGATGCCCTACCAGAAAGGGATCGTATGGGTAAACGGCCGCAACCTGGGCCGCTACTGGAACCTTGGTCCGCAGCGCCGGCTTTACTGCCCGGGCGCATGGCTGCGGAAAGGCAAGAACGAAATCGTGGTTCTCGACCTGCTTCAATCGGAGGCCTGCGACATCGCTGGATTTCCGGTCTTAGAGTAAGCCGCCGTCGGGAAACGTATAATCAATCGGGAGGATTCATCCATTCATGCAACCAAAGGGAATGTCACGTAGAACGTACCTGAACATGATGGGAGCGGGCGCGGCCGCTACACGCCTGTCCGCCGCCGACTACACCAGCGAGCAAGATCGTGAACGCCGGATGAAGTGGTGGCACGAAGCCAAGTTCGGGATGTTCATCCACTGGGGGCTTTACAGCGTCCTGGGCCGTCACGAGTGGGCGATGGAGTACGAAGGCATCCCCGTCGCCGAATACGAGCAACTGGCCAAGAAGTTCGTGCCCACGCCTAATGCCGCCCGCGCCTGGGCGAAGCTCGCCAAGGCCGCCGGCATGAAGTACATGGTGATGACCTCGAAACATCACGAGGGCTTCTGCCTCTTCAATTCCAAGCTCACCCCGTACTGCGCGCCCAAGCAGGCCGCGGGCCGCGACCTGGTGAAGGAGTACTTCGCCGCCGCGCGTGGCGAAGGCTTGCGCGCGGGACTCTACTACTCGCTGATGGATTGGCACCATCCCGACGGTGCGCTTTGCGCCAAGGACGAAGCCGCCCGCCGCCGCTTCGTCGATTACATCCACGGCCACGTGCGCGAGATCTGTTCGAACTACGGCAAGCTCGACGTGCTCTGGTACGACGTCAACTGGCCGCTCAAAGCCGAGGGCTGGGAGTCCGAGCGCATGAACAAGATGGTCTTCGAGCTGCAGCCAGATACCATCGTCAACAATCGCAACGGCTTGCCCGGGGATTTCTCCACGCCCGAGCAACACATTGTCGCCTCGAAGGACCGCGCCTGGGAAGCCTGTATGACCATGAACGACAGTTGGGGTTACCACGCCAGCGACGACGCTTGGAAGACGCCCAAGACCGTGGTGCGCAACCTGATCACCTGCGCGCGCCAGGGCGGCAACTACCTGTTGAACATCGGGCCCAAGGCGGACGGAAGCATTCCGGCTGAGTCCGTGCGCATCCTGACAGCGGTGGGCAAATGGATGGACCGTAACGGCGCCACCATTTACGAATCTGAGCGCTGCCAGGTGTCGGGCGGTCAGTTCTGGAGTGCCACCCGAAAAGGCAACACACTTTACGCGCACATCTATTTCTGGCCCGGCACCGTGGCGAGCCTCGGCGGGCTGCGCAACAAGGTGCTTTCGGCGAAGTATGTCGCCACCGGCCAGCCGGTGAAGTTCGTCCAGGACGATTTCCGCGTGCGGCTGTTGAACCTGCCGGCCATGCCGCCGGATTCGCCCGTCACCACGTTCGCCCTGACCCTCGACGGCGAACCGCGCCAGGACATGAAGTATGTACGCGTCGAGCGGAAACGCGAAGGCGTGTAGGATAAAAGTTTGGGCGCGCCGCGCGGCGCGCCCTTCTTTCTGAACCATGGACTTCTTCTCAGGCAAGATGGGTTGGATCGAGGTCATCTGCGGACCGATGTTCTCGGGTAAAAGCGAGGAACTGATCCGCAGGCTGCGGCGTGCCATGATCGCCCGCAAGCGCGTGCAGGTGTTCAAACCCACCATCGACACGCGCTACTCGAATGACGAGATCGTTTCCCACGCCGACACGCGCATGAAGTCCGAGGCCGTCAGCAACGTGCATGAAGTTCTCACACGCCTGGACTGGCGCACGGAGGTGGTGGGTTTCGATGAGGCCAACTTCCTGGGCCCGGACCTGATCGAGATCGCCAATCAGCTCGCCGATTCCGGCAAGCAGGTGATCATCGCGGGCCTGGATACCGATTACATGGGCCGGCCCTTCTCCCCGATCCCGGAACTGCTGGCGCACGCCGAGTCCATCACCAAGACGCTGGCCATCTGCATGCGCTGCGGCAATCCGGCCAAGCACACGCAACGGTTGGTCGAGTCAGACGATCTGATCGTGGTGGGTGCGGCCGGGATGTACGAGGCGCGCTGCCGCCGTTGCTTTGAACCCGGCGTGCCCAAGCAGGAATACCTGGATTTTGCCCGCCCACGAATTAACGCGCCGGCCAAGTGAAACAAATTTCATCGTAGGACAAGTTACTGTAGTTCCATTGCGCTCTGGCGCATACATAATAGTGTTATAGGAGGATAGACACCCGTGAGCGATCAAACCCCCGCCATCCCGCCGCAACCGCAGCCTTCGTCCGGTTCCGGCCCCATGATTCCGATCATGCTCGGAGTGATCATTGCGTTGGCCATAGCCACCATCTACATGTTCTGGCAGATGAATAAGGTCCAGAAGGATGTGGCGACTCTAAAGGACGCCATGGCAACCGAGATTTCGGGGCTCAAGCAAGCCTCCACGGTGACCACCGCGGCCAACCGTCAGCACCTGGAGAACTTGCGCACAGAGCTGGAAGCCGCACGGCAGCAGGCAGCCGTGGCCGCCGGTTCCGCCAAGGTGGAAGCACAGAAACACGCCGAGGAGCTTTCCCGCCGCCTCGAGGCCGAAACCAAGAGACAGCAACAGGCCCTGCGCACCGAGATCGGCGCGGTGAAGGAGACTGCAACAGCCACGAGCACCAAGGTGGGTGAGGTTTCCACGGAAGTCGGCACGGTGAAGACCGAGGTGGCCGCCAACAAGGCTGAACTCGACAAAACCATCGCGGAGCTGAAGCGGGCGACCGGCGACCTAGGCGTGCAAAGCGGCCTGATCGCCACCAACTCGAAAGAGCTGGCCGCGTTGAAGGCCCTGGGCGAGCGCAACTACTTTGAGTTCAACCTCGCCAAGAGCAAACAACCGCAGCGGGTCGGCGACATCATGATGACCCTCAAGAAAGCCGACCAGAAGCGGAACCGCTTCACCTTGGAAGTCATTGCCGACGACAAGAAGGTGGAGAAGAAAGACAAGAACCTCAACGAGCCGTTGCAGTTCTACGTTGCCAGGGCGCGGCAGCCTTACGAGATCGTGGTGAACGAAGTGAAAAAGGATCGCGTCACCGGCTACCTGGCGACACCGAAGGTGCAGCAGTCCCGTTAGGCTGGCATGACTTGGCTTGTGCGGCGGCGGGATCTGGTGTGGATTCTTGCCAGCGCGTCCCGTCTGCGTGCCGCGCAGCCTATGCGTATTCAGTGGCGGGAGGGTCCTGAATACCCTCTGGGCATTCAGGACTCCGCCCTGGCGATGCTTGGCGGGCGGCTGGTTTCCGCCGGAGGCTTCACCCGCTGGCCGAAAGATTCAGCCGCCCGATACCCCGGCATCTTCGGCTTAGGCAAGAGCGGTTTCACGAACGCAGCATTCCTGTTCGATCCAGCCAATCCCGGCCTGGGCTGGACCCGGATCAACGACATTCCCGGACCGCGCAGGCAGGCCGCAACCGCCGCCGTGGTGGAGGATGCGCTTTACGCCATAGGCGGCTTCAACTATGACGCCCCCTACAGTTACCGCTGCGTCTACCGGCTGATGCAAGCAGACAGCGCGTGGCGTTGGGAAGAGGTTCCCGCTCCTTTGCCTTGGCCGGTGTGCGAAGCGGGCGTGGGAGTGATCGGTCGAACCATATATTTGGTCTGCGGCGCCGATTTCTGCCCGCAGGCCGGATACACTGATTGCGACTTCAATGTCATCGGACGCCAGGGAGAACCCGTGGGGAGTTCTATTTTGGCGTTGGACACCGCAAACCTGCGCTCGGGCTGGCGGCAGGTGACCCGGATTCCGGGGACTCCGCGGTTCGACACCTGCGCCGCGGTGGCAGCCGGAAAGATCTACGTCTTCAGCGGCGTTCACCGCGATCCATCGCCGAAGCCCGGCGGTTACGCGAACGTAGTGGATGCCTGGTGTTACGACGTCCCAGCCGGCCGCTGGGAAAGGTTGGCGGACCTGCCGCACCGCTCCAATCAGCATGCCGTGACATACAAGGATCGCTACATCCTACTGGTGGGTGGATACCGCTATGGCGTCACGCGCCGGATGGACGGGTCGGTGGAAAATATCTACACGGCGGAAGAGAAGAAGCGCGATTGGAAGCAGTTCTTCGAATCAACCGTGATGGTCTATGACACCAAAACGCGCCAGATGGCCGGGACGGACCCCCTGCTCGATACGACTTCCTATCCGATGGTGGCGATAGGCGGCGACACCGCGTATGTACTGGGCGGCGAGGGCGGGAAACGCCTGTGGCACCCGGCAACGTTCCACATCGGCCGCATCCAAGTCTGACAATCTAAGCCCGTGGCGTCTTTTCAGGGAGGCCTTTGCGCCCGCCAGGCGGCATCGTCGAGAATAGGCCCATGCGTGGACAACTCCTCGTGTCCGCTTTGACGTTGCTCGCGGCCGCCCACGGCGCCACGTTTTCAAGCGTGACCATTCGCATGGGTGGTCAGGCCAGCGGCGTGGAGAACAGCGCCGCCCGGATTCTTTCTGAACGGCTGCGCGAACCCGCCTCGATCATCGTACGGATGGAGAGCGAAAACGAACCTTCCAGGGCTCCGGCCGGCGCCCTGGTCATTCTCCTCGGCACAACGCAGGATCACCGGGAACTGGCGAAGATCCTCGCGGAACGCCGTCCTCTCAAAGACCCCGAAGGTTTCACGCTGAAGACATTCAGCCTGCCGCAAGGCATTGTGCTCGCGGCGGCGGGCGTGGATGTGCGCGGGGTGCTTTACGCGGTGGGTGAGATTCTGCGCCGCGCCGAGGTGCGCGCCAACGGAGTGGACTTCCCTGTCCCGTTCGAACTGCGGACAGCGCCCGCGTTCGAGGTCCGCGGCACGCAGTACGGCCAAAGCAGCGTCGCACTGCAGAAAGCCAAAGTACGCCGCTGGACCACGAAGGAAGCGCAGCGGAAGATCGAGGATTATGCGCTGGCCGGCCTGAACACCATGCAGACCAGCGTGGCGCCCACCGATCGCGGGATGTTCGACTTCATCCGCTCCCTGGGCCTCAAGACGCTCGTGCATTATTCGCCCAATGCCGGGTCCGGCCCACCCGAGTGGCAGGGCTACGAATCCATCGGCCGGAAAGGCTACCTCTGTCCATCGGTTCCGGCGGCGCGCGCAGCGCTCCTCAAGCGCTTTGAAGACACTTTCCGGAGCGCCCCGCCCGTCGACTACATCTGCTTCACCGGCGGGGACGGCGGCGGCTGCGAGTGCGACCGCTGCAAGCCTTACGGCGGCACCTTCATCCGTTTGTGCGAGGACATGGCGAACATCATCCACCGCACGCATCCCGAAACGCAGATCTTCTTTACCAACCAGAAATTCGACAACGAAAGCGACATCGCCATCTTCAAGTACCTGCAGGAGAAGCCGCGCACCTGGCTGAGGGCCTGGGGCTATGGTCCGGGATCGGACGCCATGAGCTGGCAGCCGGGCCATCGCCAGAACCATCGCATGGATCTGTTCCGCTATCCGGGCTTCGGTCCCTTCGACCGCTATCTGAAGGAGATCCTGCACCAGCTTCCTCCCCAACAGGACATCGTCTTCTACAACGAGCTGACACACTGGCGGTACTCGCAGAATGGCTTCATACAGGCCTACCCTCGCGCCGACAAGAACGGCGACCAGCCTCCGCACTGGAACCACCGGATCTACGAACGCCGCCCGGACCAGGCCCTCACCATGGTTTACGACCGCCTGAGTTTCTTCGCTTGGCCGCGCTACTACCACTGGGTTTTCGGCGAGACCGTGCGCTACGGCATCGGCGACTGCACGCACTCCAGCGGCACGCAGGATCATTTCAATCAATGGATGTGGCAGCGACTGCTGTGGAGCCCGCAACGCAAGGTCGAGGAGCTGGTCGATGAATACGCGCGCGCATGGTTCGGCCCGGAAGCCGCGCCGCTGATGGCGCAGGCCATTTTCCAGCTTGAAGAGAACCTTCAGGAGCAGCCGGGGATGCCCGTCGAGAAGAAGACGGGCATCGGCCGTTACTACCAACTGGTGAAGGAAGCCGGCGCGAAGATGCCCGCGACACGCATGCGCGGCAACTGGCTGTGGCGCGAGTACATGCAGAAAGCCGCGCTGGACCGTCACATTCAGCTCGACGTTCGCCGCCAGAAAGCGGTCCAGCGGCGCGTCGAACAGCGCATTCGCCTGGCGCTCAAGACCGGCGCGACGGGTGCCGCCATCGCCGAATCGCTCGCCATGCTGGCGAAGCTTCCTCCGGATGCCGAAATGAACCGCCTGCGCGCCGAGGCCACGCGGTTGGGCGAGGAAAGCAACCAGCTGTACGGCGTCCGCAGCGAAGGCATCTTCAACCTGGACCACGATTTCATCGGCCTCGGTTGGACACGCCGGCAACTGGAGCGAGCCAGGGCCGCGCGAGGCGCCGAACGCCGGGAGCTGCTCGGCATGATCGCCGATTACGAGAATCCCGGCCCGTGCGGCTTTTATGACAACGCGGGAACGGCCAATCCTGCGCCGCACATCGTGCACGGCTATCCTTACGATTTTGGCCAGCCCTTCGTCCCGGAGATGCTCGAAGAGATGAACCGGCCCAGCCAGCGCACCATGCACTTCACACAGGATGAAGATCGGGGTGTAACCTTCCGGTACTCCGGTCTGGATCCCAAAGCACACTACCGCATCCGCTTCACTTTGGTACGGCCGCGCTATCAGGAGCGCTATCGCGAGCGCATGAATCAGAAATCGGAAACCATCTACGCCGATCAATTCGTGCTGGCCAAAGACCTTGCGGTTCCCGAACGCGTCAGCGACTTCTTCACTTTCGACATTCCGCCGGAGGCGACCAGCGATGGCGAGCTGGTGATCCGCTTCGAGCGTGCGGCCGACGTCGTGCGCGGTTCGCGCGTCGAGCGTGAAGTCTGGCGCAACACGGGCGGCTGGGGCACCATCGTCAGCGAAGCCTGGCTCATGAAGAAGCTTCCGTAACGCGTGTCATAATAACTACGCTATGGGGTTACACCCGCTGGCCGGCAAACCGGCACCTCGCGAGCTGCTGATCGACCCGGCCCAACTTGAACGGGACTATTACGCGCTCCGCCCCGATCCGTCCAATCCACTCCAGCGCGTCAGTTTCGGCACCAGCGGGCATCGTGGGGCCCCTTCCCGGGGCACCTTCAACGAAGCACACATCCTGGCCATCGTGCAGGCGGTCTGCGAACACCGCGCCGCGCAAGCCATCGATGGACCGCTGTACCTGGGCAAGGATTCGCACGCCGCTTCGGGGCCGGCCGAGCGCACCGCCATCGAAGTCCTGGCCGCCAATGGGGTCAATACCGTGCTGCAAGAGGGCAACGGCCTCACGCCCACACCCGTCGTCTCCCACGCCATCCTCACCTACAACCGGGAGCGCAGTTCGCATTGGGCCGACGGCATCATTATTACGCCGTCGCACAACCCTCCTTCCGACGGCGGCATCAAGTACAACCCGCCGGCCGGCGGACCGGCCGATACCGATATCACCGGCTGGATCGAAAAACGCGCCAACGAACTGCTCGCGAGCGGCAATCGCGGAGTGCGCCGCTTAGCTTACGAACAAGCGGTGAAGTGCGACAACATCTTCGAACGCGACCTGATGCGGCCGTATGTGAACGATCTCGCGGCGGTGATCGACATGGACTCGATCCGCGCCGCCGGCGTGCATATCGGCGTCGATCCATTGGGCGGTTCTTCGATCCATTACTGGCAACCGATCGCCGAAGCCTACGGCCTGCGCATCGAGGTGGTCAATCCGAAAACCGACCCGGCGTTTTCCTTCATGACCGTCGACCACGACGGCAAGATCCGTATGGACTGCTCCTCACCGTACGCCATGGCCTCGCTGGTGGGTTTGAGGGATCATTTCGACGTGGCCTTCGGCACCGACCCGGACGCCGACCGCCACGGCATTGTCACCCGCGGCGCCGGCTTGCTCAATCCCAATCATTACCTGGCCGTCGCCATCGACTATCTCCTTGCGCACCGCCCGGCATGGCCGGCCCACGCAGCCATCGGCAAGACACTGGTCAGCTCGGGCATCATCGACCGCATCGTGGCCGCGCGTGGCCGCCACCTTTCGGAGGTGCCGGTGGGCTTCAAGTGGCTGTCGCCGGGCCTGCACGACGCCACGCTGTGTTTCGCAGGCGAGGAGAGCGCAGGGGCCAGTTTTTTGCGCCGCGACGGCACCGTCTGGACCACCGACAAGGACGGCCTGATTATGGGCCTTCTTGCGGCGGAAATCGTGGCGCGCACGGGCCGCGATCCCGGCGAGCTTTACGAAATACTGGCCGCCGAGTTCGGCCGCTCCAGCTACACCCGCATCGACACGCCCTGCACGCCACACGAGAAAGCGAATTTCAGCAAGCTGACTCCGGAAACCATAACGGCGCGGGAGCTTGCCGGCGAGCCAATCGTATCCGTCCTGACGCGCGCTTCGGGCAACGGCGCTCCCATCGGAGGCGTCAAGGTGTCGGCGGCAGACGGGTGGTTCGCCGCGCGGCCCAGCGGAACCGAGAGCATTTACAAACTCTACGCGGAAAGCTTCCGCGGCGAGAAGCACCTTCAGGAGATCATAGAACAGGCCCGCGGCATCATCGCCGCCGCCCTGGCCTGAGAATTCAGAATCGAAAGCGAGGCGAACAAATGAAGAGAACTTTTGGACTGATCGCGACGTGCTGGCTGGCCGTGGCCGTGTGCCAGGGTGCCGGCTGGGTGAAGCTGTTTGACGGCAAGACGCTCAACGGCTGGGCCGTCCATAGCGGGAAGGCCACCTACGTGGTGGATAATGGCACCATCCTCGGGACCGCGGTGCTGGGAAGCCCCAATTCGTTCCTGTGTACCAACAAGGAATACGGCGACTTCACCCTGGAGTTTGAGGTCAAGGTGGACCCGGAGCTGAACTCCGGCGTTCAGTTCCGCAGCCAGATCTACCACGGCCCCGAGCCGTTGAAATTCGAAGACAAGGGAAAGACGGTGGAGAAGAAGCTGCCGGAGGATCGCGTCTACGGCTACCAAGTGGAGATTGCCACCCACGACAGCGCCTCATCCGGCAACGTCTATGACGAAGCGCGGCGCGGCCGCTTCCTGGACGGCTTCTCCGCGCGGCCAGCCGCGAAAACCGCCTTCAAGGACCACGAGTGGAACAAGTATCGTGTTGAATGCAAAGGAGATTCCATTCGCACCTGGGTCAACGGCGTGCTGGCCTCTGACTTCAAAGATGCCATGACTGCCAAAGGAATCATAGGCTTACAGGTGCACGCGGTCGGTAAAGATCGCTTCAAACCCTACCAGGTCCGCTGGAGAAATATTCACATCCGGGAGTCAAAGTGAGGGTTGGGCCGGCGGAAGTCGACTGTAAGTCCAGTATTTTGTGTTAGATAGTGGTAGTATAAATCTAGTTGTCGAGGACCATTGACAAAGGTGGTTCCCTAATCTAATATTGAGATGGAGAAAGTTTTCACGATCTTGGGCGGTTGGCGTCCAGCGATCGAGGCTCACAAGGCTGAGATTAGTCGAACAAGAGCCGCAATAGCCCACCCTATCCTATAGCCGTCCAGGGTGTGGCCAGTCCAAGATCGAGAAATCATTCTCTAAACGAGGTCATGGTGGCCGACGTAGACACGCCCAGAGTCATCCCGGAGCCAAGTCTCCGGCGTTTGCCTCAGTACTACCAGTTTCTGGTGCGTTTGGCGCGTGCCGACGTGCGTAATGTCTCCTGCAGTCAGATCGGCGTGGAGTTGAAATTCGATCCCACGCAGATTCGCAAGGATCTGGCCTTCACGGGAATCAACGGCAAGCCCAACGTCGGCTACGGTGTGACTGACCTCATTCGCGGCATAGAAGACCTGCTCGGCTGGAACAACGTGAAGGATGCGTTTCTGGCCGGAGCCGGCAATCTCGGTGCCGCGCTGCTTGGCTACAGCGGTTTCAAGCAGCGCGGGCTGAACATTGTCGCCGCTTTCGACATCGACCCGCAGAAGATCGGGCGCCAGGTAGCGGGCAAGCATGTTTTGTCGCTGTCCAAACTATCCGATCTTGCGCGCCGCATGCACATACACTTAGGCATCATCGCCACCCCGGAAAACGCCGCGCAAAGCGTGGCGCACCTGATGGTGGAAGGCGGAATCCGCGCGATCTGGAATTTCGCGCCGGTTCACCTGAAAGTGCCCGAAAACGTGATTGTGCAGAGCGAGAGCCTGGAATCCAGCCTCGGTGCGTTGTCCTTCAAAGTCGAGCAGGCCCTGAAAGCCGAATTAGGAAAGGGAAGCACCGACAATGGAAGGGAACCAGGCGGCGGTCTCGCCGGTGAAGAGATTTGAAAAAATCTGCGCCATCCTCGATTCTTATTCGCGTCACCCCTCAAGGCTGATCCCGATCCTGCAGGCCGTGCAGGAGGAGTATCACTACCTGCCCGAGGAGGTGCTCACCTTCGTAGCGACATCGCTCGGCGTGCCTCCGGCGCGTGTGTTCGGAGTGGCAACGTTTTACGCGCACTTCGCGCTGGAACCCAAAGGCAAGTACGTCATACGGCTTTGCGACGGCACGGCCTGCCACGTCAAGCTCTCCATCCCCATCCTCAACGCGCTGCGCGCGAAACTCGGCCTCGACGAGAAGCACAAAACCACGCCGGACCTCATGTTCACGTTGGAAACCGTCGCCTGCGTGGGCGCCTGCGGACTGGCCCCGGTGATGGTCATCAACGACGACGTGTACGGCTTGATGACCCCGGAACGCGCAGTCCGGCTGGTGGAGGAAATCCAGGCCAGGGAGAGCGTCGCATGAACAGCCGGCGTGTGATTCTCTGTGCGGGTACCGGCTGCGTGGCCAACGGAGCCTGGAAGGTGTTCGCGGAGTTCCAGACCAAGCTGGCCGAATCCGGCTCGAGCGCTACCCTCACTGCGGACCACACTGTCTGCGACGGGCACGTCCACGTCTCCAAGAGCGGCTGCCAGGGTTTCTGCCAGATGGGCCCACTGGTGACCGTGGAGCCCGACGGCATCCTATATACAAAGGTTCAGCCGGCGGACGTGGCCGAGATCGTGCAACGCACCATCCTCAACGGCGAGGTCGTCGAGCGGCTCCTTTATGTGGACCCGGCGACCAGACGCCGCTGCCGCGGTACGGCCTCCATTCCGTTCTACCAGCGCCAGACTCGCTTCGTGCTGAAAAGCTGCGGCGTCATCGATCCGGAAGACATCAACGAGTACCTGGAAGACGGCGGCTACGCGGCAGCCAGCAAGGCCTACCGCGAGATGACCGGGGAAGACGTCTGCAAGGTGATCCTCGACAGCGGCCTGCGCGGCCGGGGCGGCGGCGGCTTCTCTACCGGGCGGAAGTGGGACCTGGCGCGCCAGCAAGCGGCTCAAAAGAAATACGTCATCTGCAACGGCGACGAGGGCGACCCCGGCGCGTTCATGGATCGCTCGGTGATGGAGGGCAACCCGCACAGCGTCATCGAAGGGCTCATGATCGCCGGCCGCGCCGTCGGCGCCGACAAGGGCTACATCTACGTGCGCGCCGAATACCCGCTGGCTGTGCAGCGCATGCGCAGGGCCGTCGAGGACGCCGAGCGCATGGGCATCCTGGGCGAGAACGTCTTCGCCAGCGGTCATCGTATGCAGTGCGAAGTGATGGAAGGCGCGGGCGCGTTCGTCTGCGGCGAGGAGACGGCCATGATCGCCTCCATTGAAGGCTTCCGCGGCATGCCATCGCCCAAGCCTCCCTTCCCCGCTCAGAAGGGGCTCAAGCGGCGGCCCACGGTCATCAACAACGTGGAGACGCTGGCGCAGGTGCCGCGCATCATCAATGAAGGCCCGGAGGTCTACCGGCAGCTAGGAACGGCGCAATCTCCCGGGACGAAGACCTTCGCCCTGACCGGGCACGTGGCCAACACGGGCTTGATCGAAGTGCCTTTCGGTACCACGCTGCGCGAGATCGTAATGAACATCGGCGGCGGGGTCACCGACAGCAAGGGCAAGATCAGCAAGTCGGCTCTGAAGGCCGTGCAGATCGGCGGGCCATCGGGCGGCTGCCTGACCTCGGAACATCTGGATCTCCCGCTCGATTTCGATTCCTTGCGCACCGTGGGCGCCATGGTTGGTTCCGGCGGCCTGGTGGTCCTGAACCAGAACACGTGCATGGTGGGCGTTGCACGGTTCTTCATGGATTTCACGCAGAAGGAATCCTGCGGCAAGTGCGTGTTGTGCCGTGAGGGAACGCGGCAGTTGCTGGCGCTGCTCGACGACATTATTGAAGGCCGCGGCACGGCCGAGACGCTCGAAATGCTCGAAAAGCTCGGTGCGGCGGTGCAGAAAGGATCGCTGTGCGGGCTGGGCAAGACGGCGCCGAATCCGGTTCTCTCCACGCTCAAGTATTTCCGCAAGGAATACGAAGAGCACGTCTTCGACAAAGTCTGCAGGACCGGCCAGTGCAAGGCACTGATCAAGCCAAGCATCAACGCGGCCAGGTGTAAGGGTTGCGGCCTGTGCGTCAAGGCGTGCCCCTCCGGCGCCATCAGCGGTGAGAAGAAGCAACCGTACAAGATCGATCAACAACTTTGCATCAAGTGCGGAGCGTGTGCCAAGGCCTGCAATCTTGGCGCGGTGGAGGGCATACACGCATGACCCAGATTGCAGCCGGTTTCGTGAATATCGACGGCCGCGACATCCCCATCGAAGGCGAGCCGAACCTGCTCGACCTGATCCGCAAGGCGGGCGTGGACCTGCCCACGTTCTGCTACCACTCCGAGCTGAGCGTGTACGGCGCCTGCCGCTTGTGCCTGGTGGACGTGGAAGGGTGCGGAATTCAGGGTGCCTGCTCGACGCCGCCGGAGGCGGGTATGCGGATCCGCACCATGACCGAGGAAATCCGCGAGATCCGCAAAATCACCGTCGAGCTTCTGCTGGCGAATCATGACCAGAGCTGCCCCACCTGTGTGCGCAGCAGCACCTGCCAGTTGCAGAACCTGGCGCGGCGGTTGGGCATCCAGCGGGTGAGGTTCGGCAGCGTGCTGCGCCACGCTCCGGTGGACGAGAGTTCGCCGTCGCTTACACGCGATCCGAACAAGTGCGTGCTGTGCGGCGACTGCGTGCGGATGTGCTCGGAGATTCAATCCATCGGCGCCATCGATTTTGCCTTCCGCGGACACGATGCCGCGGTGCTTCCCTCGTTCGGCAAGGGTCTGGGCGAGGTGGAATGCGTCAATTGCGGCCAATGCGCCAGCGTTTGTCCCACCGGTGCTCTGGCGCCGCGCTCGGAAACCGAAGACGTCTGGAAAGCGCTGCACGATCCTGACAAGCATGTGGTGGCGCAAGTGGCGCCAGCCGTCCGCGTTGCCCTGGGCGAGTGCTTCGGCATGGAGACGGGCGCGGTGACCAGCGGGCAGATGGTGGCGGCGCTGAAGCACCTGGGATTCGATGAAGTTTACGACACGTCGTTCGCCGCGGACCTTACCGTGATTGAGGAGGGCAAGGAATTCCTCGAACGCAAGCGCCAGCGCGAGCATCTGCCGCAGTTCACCTCCTGCTGCCCGGCGTGGGTAAAATTCGCGGAGCAGTACTACCCGGACCTTCTCGACAATCTCTCCACCTGCCGCTCGCCGCAGCAGATGCTCGGGTCTCTGCTCAAGGAGATCCTGCCGGAACGGCTGGGGCTGAACCGCCGCAACCTTGTGGTGGTGTCCATCATGCCATGCACGGCGAAGAAGTACGAGGCGCGTCGGCCCGAACTGAGCAAGGACGGAGCGCCGGACGTGGACCACGTGCTGACCACGGTGGAACTGGCGCGCATGATTCTTTCCACCGGCCTGCGATTCCACGATCTCGAGCCGGAATCCTTCGACATGCCATTCGGGTTCACCACGGGCGCCGGCGTCTTGTTCGGCAGCTCGGGCGGCGTCACCGAGGCCGTGCTGCGCTTCGCGGCGGAGAAGCTCGAAGGCAAGCCGCTGGTCAAAGTGGACTTCGAACAGGTGCGCGGAGAAGGCGGCCTGCGCGAGGCGGTCGTGAACGCGGGCGGCCAGGAACTGCGGCTCGCGGTAGTGCACGGGTTGCGCAACGCGCGCGCCGTGGCCGAACTGGTTCGCTCCGGTGAATGCCATTACGATTTGATCGAAGTGATGGCCTGCCCCGGCGGATGCGTGGGCGGCGCCGGACAGCCCATCTCCACCCACAACGGCGCCTCGCGCGGTATCCGTGCCAAGGCGCTCTACCACATCGACAAGGACCTGCAACTTCACAAGAGCCAGGAGAACATCTTCATTTCCGATTGTTACGATAAGATCCTCGGCGAGAACGGCAAGGCGCACAAGCTGTTGCACACCACCTACCAGGGACGCCGGCGCACGCCGGACGAAACCTTCCCCATTCTGAGCGGTTCAGAGGGACGCAAGGTGGAGGTGAGCGTTTGCCTGGGTACGAGCTGCTTCCTGCGCGGATCCGACCAGATCCTGCGGGGGCTGGTCCGGGAAACCGAGGAACACGGCATCGAACGCAACGTGGACATCCGCGCGTCGTTCTGCTTTGAGCAGTGCGACCGCGGCCCCACGGTGGTGATCGATGGCGAACGCATTGAACGCTGCACCCTCGAAATGGCCCGGGACGCATTGGGGTCCGCGCTGGACAGGGTTCGCGAAAGCGAGACGGCCGCGATGGCAAGGAGAGATTGACGTTCATGAACATGATAGACCGAGGAACATTCATCGACGAAGCGGAAATCAACGAGACGCTCGGGTATTGCCCGGCGCCGGATACCCATCGCGTGCGGGACATCTTCTCCAAGGCTCGCGATCTCGGCGGATTGACTCCGGAAGAAGTGGCCGTACTGATGAACGTGAGCGATCCGCTGCTGATAAGCGAATTGCGCGACACGGCTCGCTACGTCAAGGAGCAGATCTACGGCTCGCGCCTCGTCCTGTTCGCGCCTCTCTATATCTCGAACTATTGCAGCAACGACTGCCCCTACTGCGCGTTCCGTTCCTCCAGCGACGCGGTCCGGCGCCGCGCGCTCACCCAGGAAGAGATCGCCGCCGAAGTGCGCGTGCTGGTTGAGCAGGGACACAAGCGCGTGTTGCTCGTGGCGGGCGAGTCCTATCTGGGCCAGGGCGGATTCGACTACATTCTGGATTCCATCGCCACCATCTACGAGACGCGCGTGGGCAACGGTGAGATCCGCCGCGTGAACGTCAACATCGCTCCCCTGTGGCTGGAGGAGTTCCAGCAACTGAAAGACGCCGGCATTGGTACCTACCAGCTCTTCCAGGAAACCTATCACCGGCCCACTTACGCCGATCTGCACCGCTCCGGCCCTAAGGTGGATTACAACTGGCGAGTCACGGCCATGCACCGGGCTATGGAGGCGGGCATCAATGATGTCGGCATCGGCGTGTTGTTCGGGTTGTACGACTGGAAATTCGAAGTGCTGGCCATGTTCGAACACATCCGCTCGCTCGAACACGAGTACGGCGTCGGCCCGCACACCATCTCGGTGCCGCGCCTGGAACCGGCCGTGGGTGCTCCATTCGCTTCCAACCCGCCATATGCCGTAAGCGACGAGGACTTTCTCAAGCTGATCGCGATCCTGCGGCTGGCCGTGCCCTACACCGGGATGATCCTTTCGACGCGCGAAGACCCATGGGTGCGCACCGAGGCCCTCGAGCTTGGCATCTCGCAGATCTCCGCCGGCAGCCGCACGGATCCGGGCGGATACGTGAACGGCGAGGGCGTTCCGGAGTCGAGCCAGTTTCAGTTGGGCGACCATCGTTCGCTCGACGAAGTGATCCGCGACATTTCCGGGCGCGGCTTCATGCCCTCGTTCTGCACCGCCTGCTACCGGCTGGGACGGACCGGCCGGGATTTCATGGATCTGGCCAAACCGGGCGAAATTAAGAACCACTGCGAGCCAAACGCGATTTCGACCTTCGAGGAATACCTGATCGATTACGCCAGCCCGGCCACGCGCGCGGCGGGCGAGCAACTCATCAACATCAATCTGGCAAAGATGTCCGGCGAGCAGCGTTCATTATCCGAAATGCTGCTCCACGACGTGCGCTCGGGCAAGAGAGACGCTTACCTGTGAAAGCAGACTCCACACCGCGCGGTTTCCGCGTTCAAATCGGGTTGTTCGGCCGCCGCAACACGGGCAAGTCGAGCCTGCTTAACGCGCTGACGCGGCAGCAGGTGTCGATCGTCTCCGAGGTCGCCGGCACGACCACCGATCCGGTCGAAAAGCCGATGGAGCTTCTGCCACTTGGGCCGGTGGTGTTCATCGACACGGCGGGGCTGGACGACGTGGGCGCGCTGGGCGAGGAGCGCATCGCAAAAACGCGCCGCGCGCTCGACCGGACCGATCTGGCCGTGATTGTGAGCGACGGCGGATGGGGCGATTTTGAAGACGGGCTGCTCGGAGAATTTGAGCGGCGCCGTGTGCCGGTACTGGTGGCGTTCAACAAGAGCGATCTAGGCGCGGCCCCGCGTCTGGAGAACCGGCAGGTGAAAGCTGTCTCCGTCTCGGCGCTCACAGGTGCCGGTATCGCAGAGTTGCGCGCGGCCATTGTTGAATACGCGCCCAAGGACGCCGCCGGAGAACAAACCATCGTCAGCGACTTAGTGGGACCGGGGGAGCTGGCCGTTCTGGTAGTGCCCATCGACAAGGAAGCACCCAAGGGCCGCCTGATTCTTCCGGAGGCGCAAACCATTCGCGATCTTCTGGATCACGATGCCATGTGCATGGTGGTGACGGAAAGAGAGCTGGCCTCCGCGCTGGCCAATCTGCGCCGGGCGCCGCGGCTGGTCGTCACCGACTCGCAGGCATTTTCAAAAGTCGCGGCCGAGGTGCCGGCCGGCGTGCCCCTCACAAGCTTCTCGATTCTTTTTTCGCGATTGAAAGGCGATCTGGTGAGACAGGCCCTGGGTGCCACGGCGATCGGCGAACTGCGCGAAGGAGATCGCGTTCTGATCGCGGAAGCGTGCACGCATCATCCGATCGGTGAAGACATCGGGCGAGTGAAGATTCCGCGCTGGATCAAGGAATACACCGGCGCGCGCGTCGAATTCGTGCACACACAGGGACATGATTTTCCCGAGGACTTAAGTAGTTTCAGGCTGATCGTCCATTGCGGCGCCTGCATGTTGAACCGCCGCGAGGTGACCGCCCGGATCGCCCGGGCGCAGGCGGCCGGCGTCGCCATCACGAACTACGGGCTGGCGATCGCTTTCTGCCTGGGGATTTTGGAACGCGCGCTGGAGCCGTTTCCGGCGGCGCTCGAAGTATTTCGCAAGAGGCGGACCCGCAAGGAGTCGCGGACCGCATCGGAGTCAAAGACATCATCTTTCGAGAGGAATTATGCATATTGACGAAATCACGAACTGGTTAAAGGAAACCGGCCCGGCGAGGCTTGACCGCCTGTACGCTCGTGCCGATTCCACACGCCGCCAGTACGTTGGCGACGTCGTTCATTTCCGAGGGCTGATTGAAGTCAGCAACTACTGCGTGCGGAGCTGCACCTACTGCGGCGTTCGCGCGGAGAACTTGGCCCTCAAACGCTACCGGCTGTCCCGCACCGAAATCCTCGATTGCGCCAAGCGCGCCGCCATGCTGGGCTACGGCACCGTAGTGCTGCAAGGTGGCGAGGACTACGGCATCGCGCCGGCCTGGTTTGCGAACATCATCCGCCACATCAAGCAGGAGACCAACCTGGCCGTCACGCTCAGCATGGGCGAGCGCAACGAGTGGGACCTGGCCGAGTGGCGCGAGGCAGGCGCCGACCGCTATCTGCTGCGGTACGAAACTTCCGACCAGGAACTCTACCGCAAGATTCATCCCACCGTACCGGGTCATCCTACGCGGCTCGCTTTGCTCCGCAAACTCAGGCAAATGGGCTATGAGATCGGTAGCGGCGTCATGATCGGCATTCCGGGACAGAGCTACGCCAGCCTGGCGAACGACATCGCGTTGTTCCGCGAGCTGGATCTCGATATGATCGGCGTTGGGCCTTATATTCCACACCCGGCTACGCCGCTCGGCAACGGAAGCCTGGCACTCACCCTGTCACCGGACGAGCAGGTACCGGCTACGGAGGACATGTCCTACAAGGTCATCGCGCTCACGCGCTTGGCCTGCCCGGACACGAACATTCCGAGTACCACGGCTTTGGCTACGATCAACGCCGCCAACGGCCGCGAACTCGGGCTGCAGCGCGGCGCCAACGTCGTGATGCCTAACCTGACGCCGGTGAGCTGCCGGCCGCTCTATGAAATCTACCCGAGCAAAGCGTGCGTTACCGAGGAGCCGGCCGATTGCAGCCGGTGCCTGCGCGGGCGCGTGCAATCCATCGGCCGGCGTCCGGCCGACGGTCCGGGCAACCGCCGCAAGTTGGACTACCGGCCGCAACCGCAGTTCGCCTTCTAAACGGAAACAGCGGCACCTGACGGTTATGGCTCGCATCGGCATCTGCATGGGCAGTTCCTGTTTCGCGCGCGGAAACGCGGAGAATCTTGGCATCGTGCGCGACTATGTGGCACGGAACTGCCCCAGCGTGGTCGTGAGTCTCACGGGCACGCTGTGCCGGGAGCGGTGCGGTTCCGGTCCGAACATCACGATTGATGGCTGCGAGTACCACGGCGTAACGCCAGACTCCATCCTGGAACTGCTTCGCCGTGAGCTTCATGCCGGAGAGAATCCATGACCGAAAAGGGTCCCGTCTACACTGAACGCACCGAATGCCAGGACTGCTACCGCTGCATTCGCGAATGCTCGGTCAAGGCCATTAAGGTTGCATCGGGCTATGCCAGCGTGATTCCGGAGTTATGCGTCTGTTGTGGTCATTGCGTTGCCGCTTGTCCGCACAGCGCCAAGAAAGTCCGGAGCGATCGCGGCGTGGTGGAGCGCCTGTTGGCCTCGGGTGACCCCGTGGTGGTTTCGCTGGCGCCCTCCTACATCAGCGAATTCGAGGACTTGCGGCCCGCGCAGATCATCGCCGCGCTGAGGCGGTTGGGCTTCACGGCGGTGTCGGAAACAGCGCTGGGTGCGCAGGAGGTTTCGGCGCACCTGGCCGAGGACCTGCGCAACAGGAAGACCGGAGTGCGCATTTCGTCGGCTTGTCCCGTGGCGGTTGAGTACATCCAGAAGTATCAGCCGCATCTCACCGGCCAGATCGTGCCGCTGCTCAGCCCGGTGCTTTCCCATGCGCGTATGCTCAAGCAGCAAAACGGCGAGCGGACGCACGTGGTTTTCATTGGGCCCTGCATCGCTAAGAAACGCGAAGCGGATCTGCACCCGGAACTCCTCGACGCCGCGCTTACCTTCGTCGAGCTGCGCCAGTGGCTGGACGATCGCAAAATCACGCCGGGTGAGATTCAGGAGTCCGAAGACGACCGGTTCACTCCCGAAGCGGCCCGGGAGGGTGCGCTCTACCCGGTGGAGGGCGGCATGCTCGAGGGCGTGCGCGCTCTGCTCGGGGACACTCCGGCAGGTTTTATGTCGTTTTCCGGCCTCTCCGCTGTGCAGCGCGCGGTGGAGGGTTTGGAGAACTGCCGTGGCAGCGCGCCGCTTCTTCTCGAACTGCTAGCCTGCGAAGGCGGCTGCGTAAACGGCCCCAGGACTCGTTCGGGTGCTGCCGTCGCCAAGCGCACCCAAGTGGTGGAGACGGCGGCACCGGCCGAAAGCGCGCCGCCGCGGCTTCCCAGCATCGACATCAGCGCGACCTATGAGCCCGTCGGCCTGCCCGAATTCGCATGCACGGACGCGCAGGTGCGGGAGGCGCTGCGTTCAGTCGGAAAAACCACACCGGAAGATGAACTCAACTGCGGCGGTTGCGGCTATGACTCCTGCCGCCAGTTCGCCCAGGCGCTCGCCGTGGGCCGCGCGGAACGGCAGATGTGCGTCGGCTACATGCGGAAACTGGCCCAGAAGAAGACGAACGTGTTGATGCAGCGGTTGCCGTCGGGCGTCGTCATAGTCGACGATCAGCTCCGCATTGTGGAGTCCAACCCGAGCTTCAACGCGTTTTTCGTTCGGGATGGCGGAGACCCGACGGGCACCGGCCTTGCCGAAGTCGTTCCTTTCCACAATCTATTCCGGCAGGTGCTCTCGACCGGGCAGGAAATCCTCGACCGGCAGTTGCGCTACGGCGGAAGAGTGTTCAGCGCCACGGTGTTCGTCATTGAGCCGGACTCGCTGGTGGGCGGAATCGTTCGTGACGCGACGCGTCCGACGCTTGAAAAGGAACAAATCATACGGCGGGCGCGCGAGGTCATCCAAAAGCAGTTGACTACCGTGCAGCAGATCGCTTATCTGCTCGGTGAAAACGCGGCTGAAAGCGAGATCACGCTGAACGAGATCGTCGAATCCTTCTCGCCGGACGACATCGAGCAGCCGCATCGCGGAGAATGACCGTGCGCCGCTCCTTCGTCGACGTCGATAGCTGGCAAACCCCCAAGCGCGGGCAACTCACGCCTGGCGATGTGTTCCTATGCCAGAAGATGAAGGAGGAGGACCGCACGCTGGCGGTCCTGAGCGACGGACTGGGCAGCGGGATCAAGGCCAACGTGCTGGCCACGCTCACCGCCACCATGGCCATGAAATATGTCTCCGGCTACACGGACATCATCCGCTCGGCCGAGACCATCATGGACACGCTGCCCATCTGCAGCGTGCGCAAAATCAGCTACTCCACTTTCACCATCGCCGACGTGGAAAGCTCCGGCGAGACCCGCATCATTGAGTACGATAACCCGCCGTTTCTGTTGCTTCGCAACGGACGCGCGGTGCCGTCCCCGAAGCGCCCCATCACGTTGCGCAAATGGCAACAGCGCACGCTTCAGTACTCGGAAATCGACACGCTTCCCGGCGACCGCATTGTGTTCTTCTCCGACGGCGTGACTCAGGCCGGCATGGGGGCGCCACGTACACCCCTGGGCTGGACCGTCGAGCATGCCAGCGAATTCGCGGAGCGCCTGCTCGCCCGGAATCCGGCGATGACCTCCCGGCAACTGGCGCGCGAGATAGGCGCCAAGGCTCTTGCGTTTGACTGCGGCCAGGCCAAAGACGACATCACCTGCGGCGTACTGCACATCCGCGAGCCGCGCACGATGCTGGTGGTGACCGGACCGCCATTCTTCCCTGCCCGCGACCACGAGTTGGGCCGCATGATTTCGAGTTTCAAGGGCACGATCGCCATATGCGGCGGCACGACCGCCAATATCGTCTCCCGCGTGCTTTGCCGTCCGCTCGCCGTCCGTCTCGAGCAACTCGACCCGGAAGTTCCTCCCGCCGCTACGATGGAGGGTATCAACCTGGTGACGGAAGGAACCATCACGCTGGGACGGGTTGCCAGCCTACTGGCAGCCGGCACGCCGCCGGAGGGCCTGAGACGGAACGCTGCGACGGAGCTGTTGGGGTACCTGATCAATAGCGATGTCATTACTTTTGTTGTAGGTACGAGGGTCAACCAGGCGCACCAGGATCCTGGCGCGCCAGTCGAAATGGATCTGCGCCGGAACATCATCAAGCGCATCGCGGGCTTGTTGGAGTCGAAATACATGAAAGAAACCGCGATCCAGTACACGTGAGGCCCCAAAGCGTGAATCTGGAGGCCGGGTTGGTCGAGCCAGGACGAGCCCCAAAGCGGGCAAAACGGCGAGGCCGCTCTTGATAGAGAATTTCTTCCTTATCTAGACACGCTATGGAAAATGTGAGATTCTAGTGGTAGCGAGAAACATGGCCTAGCATTCGACATTCCCCCTTGGTTGGCACAACAGGGGGAGGTGTGGTTGCTTCTAGATCGTGAAAACCTTCTCGATATTAGGTTTCACAAACAGACCTCCGGAAGTGCGGTACCCGGAGCCGGAGGCCGGACGAATAAAGGAAAGGACAGCCGGCGAGGCGGAACTGGCCAACCGGCAAAGGTCATGACCCAACCGTCAACCGTCCAACTGATTGAAGCCGTTGTGGGAAGCACACGGGTCTTCTCGAAAGCGGTGAACAGCGTGGTGGAGGACGAAATCCTCCCCGAAGCCGGCGAGAGCCGGCTCACGCGAGTACAGTTAACCGCGCTCAAACTGATCGACCAGTATGGTTCGCAGACTTTGGGCGAGCTGGCAGGACTGCTGGACGTGAGCAGCGCGGCGGCGTGCAAGCTGGTGGACCGATTGGTTCGCCGCAGCCTCATCAAGCGCGCCGAAGGGAAATCGGACCGCCGCCTGACTCAGTTGATTCTCACCCCATTCGGCCGCGACGTTCTGCACCAATACGAAAGCCGCAAGACGGATATGCTGGCGCGGACGTTCGAGAGTTTTTCGCCGGATGACCTGGCCAAGACCGTGCGTGTACTCGAAAAGCTGTCCGCGGCGCTCATCCGCAACAGCAACCGATCCGAGGAGATCTGTTTGCAGTGCTACATGCACGGTGACACATGCTCGGTCCGCAAGGCGATCCCGGAGGAGTGCCGGTCGCTGAAAAGGCGGCTGCGCAACCGGGACCTCACCCGCGTGAAGGAGGTGTCGGCATGAGCACGGCGACTTTGGAAATGCCCGCCACCCTCCCACAGGCCGGCAATCACAACCTGAACGTCGAAGATTGCTACCAGTGCGGCAAGTGTACCGCCGGATGCCCGGTAGCCGACCGCATGGACCTGATGCCGAATCAGATCGTCCGGTTGGTGCAGCTCGGGCAGATCGACCGGGCCGCTGCCTCCGACGCCATCTGGCAGTGCGTGTCCTGCCAAACCTGCACGACGCGGTGCCCCAAATTGGTCGACTGCGCCGGAGTCATGGATATGCTGCGGCAGCGTTCCGTTGAGCGGGCGGAGAATTCGGAATCACAGCACCGCACCGTCTTGTTCCAGAAGGCTTTCCTCGCCAATATTCGCCGCAACGGCCGTCTCAACGAACTCGAACTGGTGGGCGCTTTTAAGACCTCCGCGTTCCTCGATGATCTCGCCATACCGTTCCTGTTCAAGGATGCAATGTTGGCGCCCCGCATGCGGGCGCGCGGCAAACTGAAGCTCAACGGCGCCAAGGTGAATGATCGCGAAGTGGTGTCGAGAATCTTCGGACGGTGCTTGGGTGACTAATGGAGTTCGGATACTATCCCGGCTGCGCATTGCACGGTTCTTCGAGTGATTATGAACAGTCTGTGCGCGCGTGTCTCGATCTGCTCGACGTGCGGCTTCGCGAGCTGAACGATTGGATCTGCTGCGGGGCCACGGCGGCCCACTGTATCAACCACCAGCTTTCGCAGGCGCTGCCTGCCCGCAACCTGGCCCTGGCCGAGCGCGACGGTTACAAGGAACTGCTGGCGCCCTGCCCGATGTGCTCGATGGAGTTGATTAAAACCGAGCAAATCGTGCGCGGCGACGCCGGCGCGCGCCAGAAACTGAGCCAAGTGATCGAACTCCCCATCGAGGGGACCACCGACGTACTCAACCTGATCCAGGTGTTCCAGCGGATCGGTACGGAAAGACTCAAGAGCCTGGTCAAGAAGCCGCTGGAGGGGCTCAAAGCCGCCTGCTATTACGGTTGCCTGCTGACGCGGCCGCCCGAGGCGCTACGGTTTGACGATTGCGAGCACCCCAGCTCGATGGAAACACTGGTCGAAGCCCTAGGCGCTTCCACCGTGGACTGGAACTACAAAACCGAGTGCTGCGGCGCGGGTCTCACCATGGCCAACGAGGACACGGTGCTCGAGTTGTCGCACAAGATTCTGAAGAACGCCGCCGCTCACGGGGCCAACTGCGTGGTGGTGGCCTGCCCCATGTGTCACGTGAACCTGGACATGAAGCAGGAGGACATCATACGCCGCTACTCGGTAAAGCACGACATGATGATCTATTACCTGTCGGATCTGGTCGGCAGAGCGTTGGGGTTGTCGGATCACGAATTGGGCGTGGACCGGCATTTCGTTTACAGAGGCTGACGGATCATGTCGCGAATCGGCGTGTTTACATGTTGGTGCGGTGAGAATATCGCGCGGAATGTGGACGTGGAGCGCGTGGCCGCCGAAGTAGCGAAACTGCCCGGCGTGCATTGCTCAGTTCACACCAAGTACATGTGCTCGGACCCGGGTCAGGCGCTGCTGCGCGAAAAGATCGCGAGCGAAAAGCTGGACGCGGTGATCGTGGCCTCTTGCTCCCCGCACATGCATCTGCGGACCTTCCGCAAAACGGCGGAGGCGGCCGGCGTCAACCCCTACAAAGTGGAAATGGCCAACATCCGCGAGCAGTGTTCGTGGGTGCACCACAACCGCGCCGCGGCCACGGCAAAAGCCATCGACCTGATCCGCATCGCGGCGGCGAAGGTCAATTGGAACGAGCCGCTCGAACCGATCCGCGTGCCGGTCACCAAGCGCGTGCTGGTGGTAGGTGGCGGCGTGGCGGGCATCCAGGCCGCACTCGACGTCGCCGAAGCCGGCTACGAAGTTGTTTTGGTCGAGCGCGAGCCTTCGATTGGCGGCAAGATGGCGGGCCTGTCGGAGACCTTTCCGACGCTGGACTGTTCGCAATGCATTCTGACGCCGCGCATGGTTGAGGTCGGCCAGCACCCGCGCATCCGCCTGTACACCTATTCCGAGGTGGAGGAAGTCAACGGTTTCGTGGGGAATTTCTCGGTCACCGTGCGCCGGAAAGCGCGCTACGTCGACATCGGCAAGTGCACCGGCTGCGGCGATTGCTGGAACAACTGCCCCATGAAGAAGAATCCCAGCGAGTTTGATTATGGACTGGGAAACCGCAGCGCCATTTACGTCCCCTTCCCGCAGGCGGTCCCGGCGCGGCCGGTGATCGACCGCAACAACTGCACCCGCCTAAAAAAAGGCAAAGGCTGTGGGCTGTGCGAGAAGAAGTGCCAGGCCGGCGCCATCAACTACAACGACGAAGACAAGCTGGTCACCGAGCAGGTGGGCGCCATCGTGATCGCCACCGGCTACAAGCTCTACAGCATCGGCAAGCAGCAGGAGAACGGCCGCATGTCGGGCTATGGCGAATACGGTTACGGCGAGTACAAGGACGTGATCGATTCGCTCCAGTTCGAGCGTCTGATTTCGGCTTCGGGCCCCACCAGCGGGCGCCTGCTGCGGCCTTCGGACGGGCGCGAACCGAAGAACGTGGTCTTCCTTAGCTGTGTGGGCTCGCGCGACGACGCCAAGGGACTACCCTACTGCTCGAAAATTTGCTGCATGTACACGGCGAAGCACGCCATGCTGTACAAGCACAAGGTTCCCGACGGCCAGGCGCACGTGTTTTACATGGACATCCGGGCGGGTGGCAAGAACTACGAAGAGTTCGTGCGCCGCGCCATCGAGCAGGATGGGGCGCGCTATTACCGAGGCCGGGTTTCGAAGATCACCGAAGAGAACGGCAAGCTGATCGTGCGCGGCGCGGACACTTTGGCCGGCGTACCGGTTTCGATCGAAGCGGATCTTGTCGTGCTCGCGGCGGCAATTCTGCCGGCGCAGGGCGCAAAGGACCTGGCCCGCAAAATGAACGTGGGTTACGACGAGTACGGTTTCCTGCTCGAATCGCATCCCAAGCTGAGGCCGGTGGAAACGGCGGCGGCCGGTGTATTCATCTGCGGCGCCTGCCAGGGCCCCAAGGACATTCCGGAATCGGTAGCGCAAGCCTCGGCCGCTGCGAGCAAGGTGCTGGTCATGTTCGGGCACAAGGAGATGACCCGGTCTCCCGAGATCGCACGCGTGGACGAAAATGTCTGCGCGGCCTGCTTCACATGCGTTCGCACGTGCCCCTACCACGCCATCGATAAAGCCGAGGTGCGCTCGCGCAAGGGCGCGCTGCTGAAGCGCACCGCCCGCGTCAATCCGGGCCTCTGCATGGGCTGCGGCACGTGCGTGGCTGTCTGCCCGTCGAAGAGCGTGGACTTGTCCGGCTTCAGCGAGCAGCAGGTTTACGCCGAAGTGGAGGCGCTCGTATGAGCGAACCTTTCGAGCCGAAGATCGTCGCCTACGTCTGCAACTGGTGTACCTACCTGGGCGCGGACCTGGCGGGGACCAACCGGCTGGAGTATCCGTCGAATGTGCGCATCATCCGGCTGCCGTGCACCGGACGGATCGATTTCAATCTCATTGTGAAAGCCTTCGAGATGGGCGCCGACTCGGTGCTGATCTCGGGTTGCCATCCGGCCGACTGCCACTACACGGCGGGCAACTTCCACGCCCGGCGGCGCTGGATCCTGTTCCGCCGCTTGCTGGACACGCTCGGCATCGAGATGGACCGAATCAACTTCACCTGGATCTCGGCCGCCGAAGGGAAGAAGTGGCAGAAGGTGATCACCGACATCACCGAGAAGACGCGGGCGCTGGGTCCTTACAAGGCGTACCGCGAACTGCGCGAGGTGGCCGGATGATCGAACAGTTGCGAGAGACCTGCCGCCGCCTGTTGGATGAAGGTTCCGTGCAGGTGATCATCGGCTACGGCGACTCCCTCCCCGGTAAGCCCGCACGCCCGATGTTCATCAGGAAGAGCGAGGATGTCGATCAGCTCACCTGGGGTCCTCACTGCCTGCCGAACCTCACGGCGTATCTCAAGCGCAAGGAAGTGAAAGCGCTGGGCAACGCGGCTATCGTCGTGAAAGGCTGCGATGAGAAGGCGCTGGTGGTGCTCACCAAGGAATCCCAGGTGGACCGGGCCTCGCTCCACGTCATCGGCATGGCCTGCGACGGTGTGGGCGCGCCCAAGTGCGCGGGCTGCAAGGTGCGCACACCGCGATTTGCCGACGAGGTAATTGGAACGCCCAGCGACGCCGAGCCGAAGGCAGGCACGAGACCCGTCACGCTCGAAGATCTGATGGCCAAGAGCCCGGCCGAGCGTTGGGAGTTCTGGAAGCACGAATTCGCGCGCTGCGTAAAGTGCTATGCCTGCCGGCAGGTTTGCCCGCTGTGCTATTGCGAACGCTGCATCGCGGATAAGAACCGCCCGCAAGAGATCCTGACTTCGGCATCGCTCACCGGCAACTTTGCCTGGCACATTGCGCGGGCTTTCCACCTGGCGGCACGCTGCGTGGAATGCGGCGAATGCACGCGGGCATGCCCGGCGGGGATTCCGCTCGCCTTGTTGAACCGCACGCTGGCCGAACAGACCGAAGAAAGCTTCGGCTACCAGCCGGGAACGGACCCGGACGCCGAACCGGTATTCGGTTCGTGGAAGGCAACCGACAAGGAGACCTTCATCCGATGAGCGCGACCATCCACGAATCCGGACTCCGCACGCTGATCGACGGCTGGCTGGCATCGGGCAAACTGGTGGCGGCTCCGGTCGAAGTCAGCGGCCGGCTCTTGTATCAACGCCTGAAGTCGAGCGGCGAGGCCGTACTCGGATCGCGCGAGCATCCGGCGAATTCGATCAAGCAATTCCTCTTTCCGCGCCATCAGGCGCTGTTCCGCTACCGGCTGAACGGGAAGCAGGTGGAGTTGGTCGACTCGGCCGACGACACGCGCGAACAGATCATCGTGGCCGCGCGGCCGTGCGATGCGGCGTCGCTGCCCGCACTCGATCACATCTTCAATTGCGACCGGAAGGACGCCGGTTTCGACGAGGCGCGCCAGCGCACCACGGTGATTGCGCTCGCCTGTAACTCCCACGACGAGGCCTGCTTCTGCACCTCCGTGGGACTCGGGCCAGCGTCGGAAGCGGGCGCCGATGCGCTGCTTGTCGATTTGGGCGATACAGAGTTCGAAGTACGCGTGCTGACAAACAAGGGCCGGAAGCTATTTGAAGGCCACACCGGGCAGGGCACGCGCGAGGCGCCGGCGCTCGAAGGCCCTCCGCGCAAGTTCGATGTCGAAGCCATCCAGCAGTTCCTGGCAGACGGCTTCGATAACCCGCTATGGGCCGAAGAATCGGTCGGTTGCCTGGGTTGCGGCGTATGCGCCTACACCTGCCCGGCCTGCTACTGCTTCGACATGGTGGACGAAGGCAACGCCGCGGGCGGCGAGCGTGTGCGGAACTGGGATAGCTGTCAGTTCCAGTTGTTCACGCAGCACGCCTCGGGACACAACCCGCGGGCAACCCAGTCCCAGCGCCAGCGGCAGCGTATCTACCATAAGTTCTCGATCTATCCGGAGCGCTTCGGCGCCCTGCTGTGCACCGGTTGCGGCAATTGCGCGCGCAACTGCCCGGCTGGATTGGGTGTCCTGCGCCTGATCGAGAAAATCGACGCGCGGGTGAGGCAGCAACATGTGTAACAACCTCTACAAGCCGGACCTGATGGAGATCATCCAGGTGCAGCGGCAGACGCCGGACGTCAAGAGCGTGCGGGTGCGCTTCCGCGATCCGGCACGAGCGCGCACGTTTTCGTTCCGCGTCGGCCAGTTTGGCATCTTCTCCGTGTTCGGCGCCGGCGAGTCCACGTTTAACATCTGCTCAAGCTCGAACTGGAAGGACTACATCGAGTTTTGCTTCCGCCGCACGGGCCGCGTGACAGAAGCGCTGTGGCGGCTGGAACGCGGCGACACCATCGGTTTCCGAGGCCCTTACGGCAACGGCTACCCGGTGGAGGCATGGGAAGGCAAGAACCTCATCTTCATCGGCGGCGGCATTGCCATGCCGCCCATACGCTGCGCTGTCTGGTATGTGCTCGAGAACCGCGAGAAGTACGGCAACGTGACTATCGTCTACGGCGCGCGCCGGGTGGCGGATCTCACTTTCGCCAGCGAACTCGACGAGTGGAGCAGGCACGCCCGCGTGCGGGTAATCCGCACGGTGGATCCCGGGGGCGAAACGCCGGACTGGAAGGGCGAGGTGGGACTCATCCCGCACGTTGTGGAACGTTCGCAGATATCGGCCGCCAACTCCGTGGCACTGGTGATTGGCCCACCGATCATGATCAAGTTCACGATGCCGGTGCTCGACCGCATCGGCTTGCGCGACGAGGACATCTACACGAGTCTTGAGAACCGCATGAAGTGCGGAGTCGGCAAGTGCGGCCGCTGCAACGCGGGCCACGTCTACGTCTGCACGGACGGTCCCGTGTTCACTATGCAGCAGCTTCGGTCGATTCCGAACGACTTCTGAAAACCCGATCCAGCAACTGCTCCACAACATTGAGCCTGCTGCGCAGTTGGTCACGATAGCTTCTGTGATCCGTATGGCGGATTTCCACTAGCAGTCGTGTACGTTCGGATTCCAACAGCTCGGCCAATATCGCTAACTGATCGCCGCCCAGGTTAAGACGCTCTGCGGAAGCCGCATCCATGACTCGTCTCCCTTCGTGCGAGTGCGTCGCTGACTATATTTAAAGCCCGGAACCGCCTGGAGTCAAGACCGCATTCCTCAACGTGTGTGTTCGAGTTGATCGAGCAGTGCAATCAGGCGCGGCGCCGCCTCGGGCCGGCCGCCGAAACGCAGGTCGTGATAGGCATCGGTGATGTGCGCAACCAGTTCCGATAGTTCCTTGCCTTGGACCATGACGGCGAATTCGGTGGGCGTCGCCGAGGCAGGTTTCTCGATCCCGCGGCGGTCCAGGACGCGCAGCATGCGTTGGTAGAGCAGTGTCGCGTCCGAGGCCTGCACAGTGCCGCGGTCCAGGTTCCGGATGCGCCATTCGGTTCTGAGACGCCGCCAGAGGCCCGGTCCGGCGCGATAAAGCAAGATCGCCAAGGCCGCGGCGGCGAGCACAAACAGGCCGAAGCGCCGGCCCAACAATACGGCCGCTTCACTCCAGCCGCGCAGGCGGGCCGCGGTGCGGGCTGACCAACTGGATCCGGCCAGGCGGCCGGACTCTTCCATGCGCGTGGCGAGCACAAGCTGGCGATCCAGATCGTAGCTCAACACCCAGTCCTGCCAGAAAGTCTCGGCTGCGTCCAGATAGAGCAGCGTGCGGGTCCACAGCGAGTTCGCCCGCGCGGAGGGATCGGGAGGGGTCGGGTCGAAAGTAGTCCAGCCGCGGCCTCCCAGCCAGGCTTCCACCCAACTGTGAGCGTCCGAGGCGCGGATCAGGTACCAACCGCTTACCGGATTGTATACGCCGCTCTGAAAACCGGTGGCGACGCGCGCCGGAATGCCCAGGTAGCGCAACATGACGGCCATGGAGCTGGCGAAGTATTCGCAGTGACCCCGGCGGCTTTCGATCAGGAAATGGGCGATGGGGTCGGCGGGCGAACCGTCTTCGATCTCGGTGGTGTAGGTGTAGTTGGCGTGCAGGTAGTCTTCAATCGCCTGGGCCCGGGAACTGTCGGTGTGTGCTCCGGCAGTGATGCGCCGGATCAACACGATGACGCGCGCGTCAGGCTGCGGCAGTTTGATGTGGACCTGGCGTTCCTCGATCGGCAGCGGCGACGGGTCGCTCGGCACGCCGGCATCCAGGTAGCTGTACACACCGTACCGCAATCCCTCCGATGTGCCTTCGACACTTCGGTAGCCGCCGGAAGCCGTGCGAATGACCATCGGCAGCTGTACTTCCAGGAACTCCGGAACGCCAGCGAAAAACAGAACGTCCGAACCGGTCGCGCGCAGATGCACCTCATAGGAGGCTCTGCGCCCGCGCATACGGCGCTGATCGTCGCTAACCAGTTGCAGCGGCGAGGGAGACATCCGCAGCATACTGTCGCCGCCGGGCGGATTGTACCAGCGCCTGCCGTCGAACTCGCGCAACGCCTCGCCACGCCACTTTAGCCCATCGTAACGGCCGGGAGTAAAGAACCGCACGTGCATGATGGGAGTCCGGGCACTTGGAAGCTGCGCGGCTTCGCCCAGCACGATCTGGTTGGAAAAGCCCGGCACGCGATACCGGTCCGGCACCAGGTGACGGAACGCGGCCCGCGCGGTGCGCGGCAGCACGAAGAACATCCCGGCGGTGAGCGCCAGGGCGCCTATCGAGATGACCAGTGAAACGCCGGCCAGGCGCCAGGGAAGGGCTCGCTGGCCGCTACGCGCCACGCGGCCGGCGGTTTCCGCCGAGCGCTGTACTTCGCTGCTGGAAAGGGTTGCCACTCCGAAAATCAGAAAAGCCGCCAGAAAAAGGAAGAAGTTGAGGTTCGGCGATAGCACGCTTGCCGCCAGCAGTTCGAGCAGGGCGATCACCTTCACCCAGAAGTAATCGCGGCGGCTGGCGGCCGTAAGGACCTTCATCGCGGCTACGAAGAAAACCAGGTGTACGGTGGCGCCCAGGAACTCGCGCGTAAGGAAGAAATAATCGATGGGATAGAAGCCGATGTAAGCTACGGTCGCCGCAGTCACGGCGCGTCCGGAAATATGGAGGCGCACAAGACCGGCGATCAGCAGAGCGCGCAGCAGCAATGCGGCACCGGCGAGGACTACAGTCGGCAGGTCGAGGAACCCGGACCCCACCACGGCCAGATAGCCGCTGGCCACCAGGCCCAGCAACGAAAACTCGAAGAAACGGGCCTGTGATCGCGGCCCGTTGGCGGGCAAGCTGCCCATACGTAAAATTTTAGCAGCCGGGCGCGAAACTATCCCTGCTGTGCTACAACGATTAGGTGCTTCTCTCGCTGTACCACGATCAGCCGTCTTCGGAAGCCCCCTACCAGACTTTCCTCACCAACAGCGTCCTGGACCGGCTGCAGGTATTGGATTCGCGGGTAAGGCGAAAGGGGCTCGATTCTCTCGATCCCAAGAAGAATCCGCTGATCGGCCTGGGCATGGAGATCGACTCGAAGGGCCGCGTCGCCCGGAACGGCTACGGCGTCTTCAGCCTTGCCTGGCAAGCCCAGCAACATGCCGAATGGCCCGCCATGATCGAGCGGGAGGTCGACGAAGCTCGCGCCGCCATTCGCGAAGCGCATCGCGCCCCGCTCCGCTTCCTGATTTGGGCCGGAATGGGCGGCTCGGCCGAAGACAAGTCGATGTATTCGGCTACCGGGCTTCTCAAGCGCGGCCCACGGTGCTATGTCCTGGACTCCACGGATCCCTCCAAACTCCGCGGCATCTTCGAAGACATCCAGGCACGCACCCATTTGAGGATGCCGGAAATCCTGCGCAGTTCGCTGGTTGTCGGCATGGCGCTGGGCATGACATCCTACGAACCGGTCGTGAACCTAGAACGCCTGGAAATGCTCTATGGCCGGCACAAAGTGGCGCCGCGGGCGAATTTCCTGGCGATGACCTTGGGCGGATCGCTGCTCGACCAATTCGCCCGTGCGCGCGGCTACCGCATGGTGGGCCTCCAAATGGACGGTGAGAGTTCGACTTCCGGACGGCACAGCGGACCGCTCACCCGCGGCAGCCTTTATCCGCTGGCTCTCTGCGGAGTCGATCTGCGCGAGTGGATCGCCGGGGCGTGCTTGAGCGAAGAGTGTGTTTTGAAAGCATGGCGGCTGGCCGCGTTTCTCCACACGCAAACGGTGTCCGGGCGCTCAATGGTGACGCTGCTGCTTCCCAAGGCCTGGCAGGGCGCGGCCGTCTGGACAAAGCAGGATTTCGAAGAGAGCCTGGGCAAGGCCGGATATCCCGGCATCAAGATTATCATCGGGGAGAAGCCTAAACTCGCCAACTACCGGCCGCCTAAGGATCGTCTGCAGGACCGTGTCTTCCTCGCCGTCGAGCAGTGCGGCACCCCGCATCCGGAGGAGCGGAAGATCGCGATGCTGCGCCGCGCGGGGTATCCGGTCGCGGTGTCGAGCTTCCCTGGGAGCGCACCGCTGTCGGCCTACATGCAGTTCATCCATTACACGGTCTTCGGCATGGCGTGCCTGCGGGGCGTGAATTTTGTCACCCAGCCGGGAGTGGAACTCTATAAGAGCATCGCCGGGAAACTGCACCAAGAGGCGATCAAGGCCGGCGGCATCGAAAAGACCAGGGAGTGGCACCGGATGGCGGAGACGCCGTGCCAGTCAAGCTTCCGCATGTGCCTTACCCTGCACTATGACAAGATACCGGACGCCGAATCCACACCTGGCCGCCGGCCCTGCGAGGTGTACGCGTCTTTGCTTGGCTCGCTGGCAGCCGAACGTAAGGTCGATTACGGCGAGCTGACTTTTTTCGGCGACACTCGCTACTCCCCGCAGGGCCGTGCGTTGCGCAAGATTCTGGACCGCGCCGGCGAGGAGTTGTTCCGCGCGCGGCTCAAGATGCCGGTGGACATTTACGAAGGCCCGGCAATGAACCACTCCTATCATGAGATGATCATTGGAAGGGGACGTTGCTTCTCGACGGTGCTGCTGGCGGAAAAAGACGAATGCGCACCGGCGAGCCCCTATGAGGCGACGTACCACCGGGCGCAGTACCTGGCCACGCAAATCGCGCTGGCCGAAAGAGGCTGCCCGGTGGTAAGCATCACTCTCAACGACCTGTCGGATGCGACGTTGGCGGCCTTGCAGGCATTCTTCCACGAGGCGGCCGCGGCGCTAAACAGGCTGCGGCACTGAAGGCAGGGCGCCGTTCACAGAAGCGGGAAGGAAGTCCATTCATGGCGAAGTTCAAGCCTGTACAAGCGAAGAAGAAGAAAGCAGGACCTGCAACAAGCGGCATACCGTGCATCATTCTTCTGATTTCCGGCATGGTGTTGTTGCTCCTGTTGTTCTATGCGGTGGTGAAATCGAAGTGAACATGCGAATCGACCAGCGAAAACCGGACGAGATCCGCGCGGTGAAAGTCACTCCGGGTTACCTGATGACCGCCGAAGGCTCGGCCCTGATAGAGGTAGGCCAGACGCGGGTGCTGTGCGCGGCCACCGTCGAAGACTCGGTACCGGCGTTTCTGCGCGGCAGCGGCAAGGGTTGGGTGACGGCCGAGTATTCGATGCTGCCTCGCGCCACCATGACGCGAACCCCGCGGGAAGTGAATAAAGGCAAGCCCTCGGGACGCACGCACGAAATTCAGCGGCTGATCGGGCGCAGCCTGCGCGCAGTGGTGGACATGGCGGCGCTGGGCGAGCGGACCGTGATCGTCGATTGCGATGTTCTGCAGGCCGACGGCGGCACGCGCACGGCTTCCATCACCGGCGCCTTCATGGCCTTGGGCCTGGCGCTCGAACAGATGGTGAACTACGGAACGCTTCCCCGGTTGCCCCTTATCGATTACGTGGCCGCCATCAGCGTGGGCATCGTCGGCGGCAGCCCCCTGGCGGATCTCTGCTACGACGAGGACTCCCGCGCCGACGTCGACATGAACGTGGTGATGACGGGCTCCGGACGCATGGTGGAAGTGCAGGCCACCGCCGAGCGCATGCCCTTTGACGACGACCAGCTCGGCAGCCTGCTCGGCCTGGCACGCAAGGCCATCGCGCAGTTGGTGGACGTACAGAAGTCGTTCGTGACACTGAAATGAAGCTCTACTGCGCCACTACCAACCAAGGCAAGCTGCGCGAGTTCCGCCTGGCCATTGAAGCGCTGAGCGCGGGCGCGTGGTCCGCCGAGCCGGTGGAGGGGTTCAAGGACATTCCGGCATACGAAGAAACCGGCGCGACATTTGAAGAGAACGCCTCCGGCAAGGCTGTTTACTACAGCATGCACGCGCCGGGCTTGCTGTTTGCGGACGATTCCGGATTGATGGTGGACGCGCTCAGTGGAGCGCCGGGCGTACATTCGGCGCGCTATGCGGGCCCTCATGCGAACGATAAGACCAACAACCGGCTGCTGCTCGAACGGTTGGCCGGAGTAGCGGACCGCACCGCGCGGTTCGTGTGCGTGGCGGCGCTCGCCGAGCGAGGCAAGCTGCTGAAGACATTCCGCGGCGTGGTGGAGGGACGCATCCTCGATGCCCCCCGCGGCTCCGATGGATTCGGCTACGACCCGCTGTTTTATTACCCGCCATTCAACTGCACGTTCGCCGAAATCCCCGGCGAGCGAAAACAACAAGTCAGCCACCGCGGCCAGGCCTTGGAAGCCATGGTGGAATACCTGCTGTCGAGAGGCCGCGATGCAAGCCGTGATTGAGAGGTTCAGTCTTGAAACCGGTCGTCATGTTGCTCGCTATTGCCGCCGTGCTCCCTGCGGGCGCGGCTGACCCGTTCGCAAATCTCGATCCGTTTACCCGCGCGATCACCGTAATCGAAAGCAACAAGACACGACGCATCTCCAGTTGGGACCGGACCGGCGACAATCGAGACTGGTTCGAATTCGAGCCGGGAGAAACGAAGACTCTGGCGGAGATCAGCGGTCCCGGGTGCATCCAGCACATTTACTTCACTACGCTCCGGGAGGGGGCCTTACTGCGGCAACTGGTACTCCGCATGTATTGGGACGGCGAGACGACCCCTTCGGTGGAGACGCCGCTGGGCGATTTCTTCCTCGCCCCTCATGGCTGGGCGCGCAATCTCCAGACCACTTTCGTTACTGTCAATCCAGGCGACACGGGCAGCAGCAGCCACGGCTTCAACGCTTATTTCCCCATGCCTTTCGGCAGCCGCGCGAAGATCACGCTGGAAAACCAGGCCAGCACCAAATTGGGCAATTTCTGGTATCACATCGACTACGAGTCCTATGACCACCCGCCCGCACCGGACGTTGGCCGATTTCACGCCCAATGGCGCCGCCAGAATCCGACGCCGGTGAAGGTGGAACCGAAGAACAAGAACAAAATGATCTGGACGGCCCAGAACCTGGACGGGAAGGATAACTATGTGATCCTGGAGGCCTCGGGTAAAGGGCGTCTGGCGGGACTGCTTCTGAACATCGACAACATTGGCCGCGGCTGGTACGGGGAAGGCGACGACATGATCTTCATCGACGGGGAGAAGTGGCCTCCCTCCTACCACGGGACGGGGACCGAGGAGATCTTCGGAGGCGGGGCCAGCCCCAACGCGGAGTACATTGGGCCGTACACGGGATTCCTGCTTTGCGAAAACAAGGGCGGCGAGAAGTACCGGGGCAAGGTCTCCATGTTCCGCTGGTACCTGCGCGATCCGATCCGCTTCGACAAGTCGATCCGCTGGACCATCGAGCACGGGCACGCCAACAATTACGAAAACGACTATTCGAGCCTCGCTTACTGGTACCAACTGGAGCCGCACGCGCCATTTCCGGCGCTGCCGACGGCGGCTGACCGGCTGCCGCGCGAGTGAGTTCTTGCTTCCAGGGAAATCTCGCTAGCGCCGTGAGCGGCGCCAGGCGGCGTAGCCGATTAGCGTCTTGCCGTCCAGGATCTTGCCTGCCCGGATCGCCTTATCCAGTTCAGCGGCCGTGAACCAGTGACATTCGATACGCTCGTCATCCATGGGTTTCGAGTCGCCCATGCGCAGGCCCGCGGCGAGGTATACGTTCATCTTCTCGGTGAGGAATCCGGGGCTGGGATAGAACTCCACCAGCTTCTTCCACTTCTTCGCGCGGAGGCCGGTTTCTTCGATCAGCTCCCGCCGCGCGGCCTGAAGTGGCGTCTCCCCCTCGTCGACGCGTCCCGCGGGCAGTTCCCACATCGCCCGGCCCGCCGCCAGCCGAAACTGCCGGACCAGCAGGATCCGGCCGCGCACGTCGAGCGGCAGGATCACCGCCGAGCCGCGATGATGCACGATGTAGCGATGAATCTTCACGCCGCCGGGCTCGATGGCCTGCATATCCCGGACGGAGAAGACCGCGTTTGCGTGGCACTCACGGCTGGACAGGATTTTCGCTTTCATCATTGACTCCGCTTCTGCTTCAGAAACGCCAGGAACTTGTCGAGGGGACGCGTGTTCCAGATGTCGGCGGCTGTGAGCCACCCGCGCCGCGCCATGGACACGCCGAAGTGGATTCCGGCCAGGTGCTTCGGATGATGCGCATCGGTGGAGATCACGAAGCGCGCTCCATGAGCCTTGGCGGAGCGGATCAGCGCGGCGTGCAGGTCGAGCCGCGCGGGGCTCGAATTGATTTCGAACGCCACGCCGCGACGCACCGCCTCGCGTGCCACACGGTCGAAGTCGAACGAGTACGCTTCACGGTGCAGCAGTTCGCGGCCCGTGGGATGGCCGAGGACAGACAGGTGCGGGCATTCCAGGGCTTTCAGCAGGCGATCGGTCATGGCGTCGGCCTCCAGGCTCATCGAGCTGTGGATGCTGCCGATGACGAAATCGAGTTCGGCCAGCGCGTCGCCGGCCAGGTCCATCGAGCCATCCTTGCGAATGTCGCACTCGATGCCGCTGAAAATGCGGATGCCCGCCCCGTCGCGGTTCACCTTGCGTACGTGTTTGGCGAAGGCCACCACCCGCGCCTCGTCCAGACCGTTGGCCATCGCCAGGGCCTTGGAATGATCCGTGATGGCGATGTACTCGTAGCCTAGCGCACGCGCTGCCTCCGCCATCTCCGGCAACGTCGCGCGCCCATCGCTTTCGGTGGTGTGCATGTGCAGGTCGCCGCGGATGTCGGAGAGTTCGACCAGATGCGGCAGCCGGCCCTCGGCGGCGGCATCGATCTCGCCCTGATTCTCGCGCAGTTCGGGTGGAATCCAGGCCAGCCCGAGTTGGGAGTAAACTTCCTCCTCCGATTCGCCCGCGATCCTGGTCTCATCCGAAGAGCGGAAGAGACCGTATTCGTTGAGCTTGAAGCCCATGTGGATGGCGCGGTTGCGTAATGCGACGTTGTGGTCCTTGCTCCCGGTGAAATACTGGAGCGCGGCACCGAAGCTCTCTTTGGGGAGTGCGCGCAGGTCCACCTGCAAGTTTTCCGTCCCGATCTTCGCACTGGCCTTGTTCTCGCCCTTGCCGAGCACTTCCTTAACTTCCGGATACGCCGCGAAACGGTCCAGGGCGGCCTGTGCCCCGGGACCCGCGGCCAGAATATCCACGTCGCCCACGGTTTCCTTGCGGCGGCGAAGACTGCCTGCGACGGTGATCTGTTCGATGCCGCTCACCTCGTTCAGGTATGCGATCAACTCGGCGGCGGCGGCGTCTGCGAAGTCCAGCAGAAAACGCCCGGCGCTCTGGCGGTAGGCGGCGATGGAGCGCAGGACCTTCTCCTCGAGTTTCGCGCCCATGCGCGGCAGCTCGCGCAGCTTCTGCTCGCGCGCCACACGTTCCAGATCGTCGATGGTGCTGACGCGGTAGTGCTCCCACAGCGCGCGGATGCTCTTCGGTCCCAAGCCCTGGATCTTCAGAAGCTCGAGCGCCGTGGGCGGGTATTTGGCCAGCATCTCGTCGCGCCGTTCGAAACTGCCGCGCGCGGCGATCTCGGTCAGGGCCGACGCGAGCCCTTTGCCGATGCCAGGGATCTCGGTGACGTTGCGGGCGGGGTCGCGCAGGATATCCGCAATCTGCTCCGGATAGCCTTCAATCACATTGGCGGCGTTGCGGTAACTGCGAATGCGAAAAGCGTCCTCGCCGGCGATCTCCATCAGGTCCGCCGTTTCGGAAAGCATCGCGGCTATCTTCCGGTTGTCCATGGAGGGATGCTCTATCGATTGTAACTTGGCGGCAGCCGGCCGCAGGCAGGATTACTCTATCCGAACCTCTTCGCGGCCGGAAGGCTCCGGATGGGGCTCCACATGCACGAGCACGTCGGCGACCCAGTCCAACTGCTTCCGGATCTTGAACCGCACCTCCGTGGCGATTTCGTGCGAGGCCCAGACGGTCATGTGCGGGTCCACTTCCAGGTGGATATCCACGTGGTACTTGAAGCCGGTCTTACGCGCGAAGCACTTCTCGACGCCAAGCACGCCGGGCACCGCCATGGCCACGCTCCGTACCTCTTTCATGAGGCGATCCTCGGGCATGGTGTCCATCAATTCGTACGATGTATCGCGCACCACCCGTATACCCAGGAGAATGACCAGCAATCCGACGCCGAACCCGCCGTAGTGATCCGCGGCCAGGAACCGCACCGGATCGTGCAAGGTCAATGACAGCGCGCACAAGGCGACGGTGCCCGAAAGAATGTCGACGGTGTCGTTCCACGCATCGGCCAGCAGAGCCGCGCTGTTGATCTTCCTCCCGAAGTGAAACTTGGACCAGGACAGAAAGGCTTTCACGATAATGGAGAGCACCAGTGCCCAGACAGCATAGCTCTGCGGGGCGGCGTGCGTCCTGCCCACAAGTTCGAGAGATCGCACGCAGATCGCCGTGCCGGTGCCTGTCAGGATCATGCCGACGCCGAGGCCTGCAAGGATCTCGAACCGCCCGTGCCCGTACGGGTGTTTGGCATCGGCCGGCCGGGACGCCACCAGGAGGCCGAGAAACACCATGCCGCTGGCAAGCACGTCGCTGGCCGATTCGACGCCGTCCGCCACCACCGAAGTTGATCCGGCCATCAATCCGACGACGATCTTGACCAGTGCGAGCGTGCCGCTGGCGGCCATGCTCGCGCCGGCGACTCGTCTGCCAATGCGGCCAGCATCATCCATCTTTGAACTATAGCCCAGCGTGAAGACGGGCCGCTGCCCGCCAGTGATTCCTTAAATCGGTAGGCTCCACCGATCCCAGGCCGTTGATTCATCGCGTCTTCCGCGACCGCCTGCCGTTCGCGTCATTATTGCATTTCTCAGATAGCCCTTGACTTCGCCTTCTTCTGACACTATGATTAG
>JAJFUV010000179.1 GCA_021372245.1 Terriglobales bacterium | reverse complement strand
ACTTCGACGCAGCAACCGGGTCGATCACGATCGAGCAACGATGGGACCGCGGCGATGTCGACGAGCCCAAAACCTTAAACTCGCGGCGCGTGCTGGCGCTTGGGAGTGCCGCTGATGATTACCGGAAGCTGACTGCCGGTATGGAGCCTGATGCCTATATCTTCGCCCGCAACGACGGATCAGGTGAGCCGCTGTGGGACTCTACCGTGCGCGAGGCACTGAAGGCGGCGGCACGGGCGGCCGGGTGCGACTTCCTCGGCTTCGGCATGCACTCATTCCGCCGGGCGAATATCACCTGGCGCCAATTGGAAGGCGCCACGTCGATTGAGGCTCAGAAGACCGCCGGCCACTCGAAGGTCTCTACCACGATGGATTACACCCAGATCGAACTCTCCCGGCAACTCGAGACCATACTCCGTATCCAACAGCGTCTCATCGATCGCGGTGGATCACTGCAGAGTCAGATCGAGCCCAAAATGCTGTCGCTGCAACGTGAGAAGTTCCTAAAGGAGCAAAGTAGAAAGTTCCTATTTCTGGATGACCGAATAGAGGGTTGGGACAGAAACAGGAGCGGTTGAAATTGGGCGAGCAAGAGCGAGACCGGTTGGAGGTTTTGTACCAGGTGGAGACAGGGCATTTGAAGCAGCGGGAGGCGGTGCAACAGTTGGGGCTGAGCGAGCGCGGCCTGCGCAAGCTGCTGGCGCGCTACCGGAACAAGGGCGACCAGGCGGTGATGCATGGGCTGCGGGGGCGCGCCTCGAACCGTCGCCTGTCGAGCAGGCAGGGCGCACGCGCCGTCGCGCTGGTGAAGGCGCACTACCGGGACTTCGGCCCCACGCTGGCCAGCGAGTGTCTGGCCGAGCGGCACGGGCTGGTGATCAGCCGCGAGACGCTGCGGCAGTTGCTGGTCAGGGCCGGGTTGTGGGAAGCGCATCGGCGGAAACTGACGGAGGTGCATGTTTGGCGTCCGCGGCGCAGTTGCGTGGGGGAGTTGTTGCAATGGGACACCAGTGTTCACGCCTGGCTAGAAGAACGCGGCCCGTCGAAGATGTATCTGATCGCGGGCATCGACGATGCAAGCAGCCGGCTGTTTGCGCGCTTCGTGGAGGCCGATTCAAGCCAACAGCACATGCGCGTGTTGTGGGCCTACCTGGAGCGCTACGGGCGGCCGCGAGCACTGTACACGGACCGCGCCAGCGTGTTTCAGCCGTCACTGGCGCCGGGCTGGCAGGAGCAGGAGCCGGGTCCGAAGACGGAGACGCAGATGGGGCGGGCACTGCGGGAACTGGGGATCGAGTGGATTGCGGCGCACTCTCCGCAAGCCAAGGGGCGGATCGAGCGCTGTTTCGGAACGCTGCAACAGCGGTTGGTGAAAGCGTTGCGGCTAGCGGGAATCCGTACGTTGAAGGAGGCGAATGCGTTTTTGGAAGAGCGCTTCCTGCCGGAGTGGAACCAACGGTTCACGCGCCAGCCAGCGCACACGCTGGACGCGCACCGGGAGCTCACGGCGGAGTTGGAACTGGCCAGTGTGTTGGCGCGGGTAGAAGAGCGCAAGGTCGGCAACAGCTACACGGTGCCGTGGGACGGGCAGACGTGGCGGCTTCCGAAAGAGGCAATCCGGGCGGGGCTGCGTGGCAGGCGGATCCGGACCGAGCAGCGCCTGGATGGGACGATGATGGCGCGGGTTGACGGGCAGTTTTTTGCTCTGTCGCTCTGTGCCGAGCCACCGTTGCAGAAGTCGGCGCCCACGCGAAGCAGGAAGCGGTTTGTGCCGCCGCCGGGGCAGAGCCGCTGGATGAATGGTTTCCGGGTGGGGAACAAGGCGGCTGTGGCGACGTCATCAGCCCCGCTACGGTCGCCCTCCGGGTTCCCTTCGCGGGGTTGATGACGAAGTGAAATTAGGAACTTTCTATTTTGCTCGTTTTAGGAACTTTCTATTTTGCATTGACACCAGGTGCGAAACGGATCGGCGAGCCGCTAGACTGGGAGCGAGGTGATGTCCCGGTCCAGTTCCGCGGTGGCCGTCAGCATCCTGCTCGTCGCAGCCGCACCCGAATTGGCGGCGCAGCCCGATCCCCACGAGATCGTTCGACGCGCCGTCGCCGCCTACGAAGGCCAACACGATCAGATCGCACTCCGCTACAGTTTTATCGAACACGTCGACAAGAAGGACCTCGATACGAACGGCCGGGTGGAAAAAAGAGAGATCAAGACTCACGAGGTCTTCATGTGTGACGGCACGCCGATCCGGCGGCTGATCGCCGAGAAGGGCCGCCCGCTCTCTCCTGAAGAACTGCGAACGAATGACGAGGGATTCCGCAAAGCGCTGGAGGCTCGCAAGAAAGAGAGCCCGAAGGAAAGGGCGAAGCGAATCCGCGAATTCGAGGAAACTCGCACGCGATATGACAAGGCGATCCGCGAGATCCCGGACGCCTTCCAGTTCAAGTTACTCGGTGAAGAACCTGTCAACGGACGCCCCGCCTGGGTAATCGAAGCCACACCAAGACCCGGATATCGTCCTATAGACCGTTATTCGAAACTCTATACGCAGGTTCATGGAAGGCTCTGGATCGACCGGGCAGATCATCAGTGGGTGCGCCTCGAAGCTGAACTGCTCGATCCGATCTGGTTCGGATGGATCCTCGTGCGAATCGGGAAAGGCGCTCACGTGAAGATGGAGCAGATGAAGGTGGATGACGTGTGGGTGCCGCGCCTGCTCTGGTATACCGCTTCTGCCCGGGTCGGGCTGATTGTGACCTACAACGTCGAAGAAGAATTCAAATATCAGGGCTACAAGGAACTGGGCCCGGAATCCGTCCTGGCGGGGCGCGTCAGGAGACGCTGAACCCGTCTTAGTGGGACATGCCGGCCTTGCGCTTCGCCCATTCAATAAGGCGTTTTATGGGCGGAAAATAGTCACCCAGGATCACGAGGCCGGGTATCACGAAGATCCATCCGGGCATAACGGGCAGAATCAGCCCAATAATCCCTATCAGGACAAGCGAAAGGCCCAGCAGTGGTCGGAGAAGTTTACGCAAGGGGTTTACGCGGCCATTTTACCATTTCGCCCGGCGATGTCCGCTTCGCGTCCTGGCCGAAGTGGAGTTCCCGTCTGTTCCACACGTGCTGGTACCGTTACTACTCACCCCTCTCACGGAACGACTAGACTTGACCTAAGGGCCAATAAGCACTAGATTAAGATAGCTCTGTGATTGA
>JAJFUV010000177.1 GCA_021372245.1 Terriglobales bacterium | reverse complement strand
CGTATTCTTGTTTACGGTGATGTAGGCCTGATCGAGGAACTTCTCGGCCTCGCGGCCGCGAATGCCCTTCGAAAAGACATCCACCAGCATGACGTGCGTGTCGGTCCCGCCGGAAACCACCCGGAAGCCGGCCTCGGCCAGCCCGCTCGCCAGCGCTTTGGCGTTCTCCAGCACGCGCTTCTGGTAGGCCACGAATTCGCTGGACTGCGCCTCCTTGAAGCAAACGGCCTTGGCTGCGATCACGTGCACCAGCGGTCCGCCCTGGCGACCCGGGAAAACGCTCTTGTCCACGGCCGCCGCGTACTCCTGCTTGCAGAGAATCAGGCCCGAGCGTGGCCCCCGCAGCGTCTTGTGCGTGGTCGAAGTAACGATGTCGGCAAACTCGCAGGGATTGGGATGGAGCCCCGCCGCCACCAGGCCCGAGAAGTGGGCCATGTCGACCAGGAGGATGGCGCCCACGGAATCCGCGATCTGGCGGAAGCGGCGGAAGTCAATGATGCGTGGGTACGCGCTTCCGCCGGCGATGATCATCTTGGGCCGATGCTCCTCCGCCAGGCGTGCCAGTTCCTCGTAGTCGATGGTCTCGTCTTCGCGCCGCACGCCGTAGGGCACGATGTGATACGTCTGGCCGGAGAAATTCAGGTGATGCCCGTGGGTGAGGTGCCCGCCGTGCGAAAGATTCATGCCGAACACGGTATCGCCCGGCTTCAACACGGCGGCGTAAGCCGCTTCGTTGGCCTGCGAGCCCGAGTGCGGCTGCACGTTGGCGTGGTCGGCCTTGAACAGCGCCTTGGCGCGATCGCGGGCGAGGTTCTCCACCTCGTCCACGAATTCGCAGCCGCCGTAGTAACGCTTGGCCGGATAGCCTTCGGCGTACTTATTCGTGAAGATGCTGCCGGTGGCTTCCAATACGGCCTCGGAAGTGAAGTTCTCGCTGGCGATGAGTTCGAGCCGGGTGTTCTGCCGGTTCAGCTCCCCGCGGATAGCGCGGTACACTTCGGGATCGACCTCGGCCAGGGGTCGGGACATTCTCTCCTCTTCGGTCATGAGTTCGGTTCCTGATTCTCTTTGGCGCGGTTTTCGTTCTCGATGGCGCCGATCTTATTCACACGGCGCTCGTGGCGCCCGCCTTCAAAGCTGGTGCGCAGAAAAGTGTCCAGCATGGCAGTGGCGGCTTCCACGGAGGTGTATTTGGAGCCGAGCGCCAGCACATTGGCGTTGTTGTGCGCCCGCGATAGCCTAACCTCGTCCGGATTGGCGCCCCACACGGCACGCGCGCCATCCACCTTGTTCGCGGCAATGACCATGCCGGTTCCGGTCATGCAAACCAGCACGCCGTAGTCCGCGCCGCCGCTGGCAACCTCGTGCGCGACTGCGGAGGCAAAGTCGGGGTAATCGCAGGAGTCCTGGCTGTTGGTACCGCGGTCGTCCACCACGTGCCCTTGCTTAACTAGCTCCTGTTTCAGGCTCTCCTTGAGGAGAAAGCCGGCATGATCGGCGCCGATGGCAATTTTCATCAGGGGTAAACCTCATCTTATCATGATGGTTTCGCGACGCTTGCCAGCAATGCAGGAAGAAGGCATGATAGCGGCATGTCGACCGCGCAACTGGTCAGCCGCCGCGAATTCCTCGGCGCTGCCGCGGCACCCGCGATTCTCCGCGGACCCCTACGGCGCCGCGAGCAGCCCAACATCCTCGTCATCATGTCCGACGAGCACAACCAACGCGTAGCCGGATTCTCGGGCAACCGCCTGGCGCGCACACCGAACCTGGACCGATTGGCTGCCGGCGGCGTCACGTTCGAAAACTGCTACACCAATTCCCCGCTCTGCGTGCCCTCGCGCTTGGTGTTTACAGCGGGCAAATACATACACCGGACGGGAGCGTGGTCGAACAGCAGCGAGTTGCCCCGCGCCGGCTATCCCTCGATCGCCGGGATTCTGAACCGCGCGGGGTACGAATCATACCTCTGCGGCAAGCAGCACTATGCCGCATCGCGCCGTTACGGGTTCACCGAGATTGGCGACATGAATCGGGGCCGCAAGGACGGCCGTCTCGTGCGACGCGCCGCCGGCGATACGACGGTCAACCGCGCCGGCGCGCGTGAGCGCATCAAAGGCATTGCGGTAGCCGAGGATTCCACCATCATGTCGCACGACCGCCGGGTGACCGCCGGCGCCGCCGGCTTTCTCTCCAAGCGGGAAGCGGCCGGCCGGCCTTTCTTCCTGTTTGCGGGCTACCTGGCTCCGCACTTTCCCCTTACCGTGCCGCAAAGCTACCTGGATCACTTCCGAGGCAAAGTCGGCATGCCGAACCTGCCGCCGGGATTGGTGGAGCATCTGCCGCTCAACTATCAGCATTTACGCCGTGGCTTCGGCCTGGACGAATTCGACGCGTCCACCACTCGCCGCGGCCGGGAGCACTACTACGCCCTCGCCGAATGGATGGACGCGCAGCTAGGACAACTGCTGGACGCGTTGGCGCACAGCCGCGTGGCGCGCGACACCGTTGTCGTATACACCACGGACCACGGCGAGAACATGGGCGAGCATGGCCTGTGGTGGAAGAACTGCCTGTTCGAGCACGCCGCGCACATCCCGCTGGTGGTGAACTGGCCCGAACGTTGGAAAGGCGGCGCGCGGCGCCGCGGCGTGTGCTCGATGGTGGACCTGGTCCAAACCATCGCGCAGCTCGGCGGCGCCCAGACGCCCGAAGATTGGGATGGGGATTCGCTCCTGGGTGTTTTGGACGATCCGAAAACGCGCTGGAAGGACATGGCCGTGAGCCAGTATTACGGGCATAACATCGCGTCCGGCTTCGCCATGATCCGGCAGGGTGCGTGGAAGTACATCTATCACAGCGCGCCCGATGCAGGGTATCCGGCCGTGCGCGAGCTTTACGACCTGGCGGCCGATCCGGACGAACTGCACGACCTGGCCCGCGCGCCTGAGCATCGCCGGCGCCTCGATACCATGCACGCGGCCCTGCTGCGGGAACTCGGCGAGCATCCCGACGTCACCGAGATGCGCTGCCGCGCGGAAACCAGCCGGGGCTATCCACAGCCGATTTAGTGGGCTAGAGTGGCAATATGAGCAGACTGGCTATTCTGGGAGGGCATCCCGTCCGCACCAGGCCCTTCAGTCCATGGCCGCGCTATCTGCCGGCCGACGCCGAGCGACTGCAGAAGGTTCTCGAGAGCCGCCATTGGGGCGGCTTCCCTCTGCCTGGCAAATACGCCGGCGAGTTCGCCGAGCGTTTCGCGGAAATGCACGGCGCGCGCTACGGTCTTTGCGTTGCCAATGGCACTATCGCGCTGGTGACGGCCTTGCAGGCCGCCGGAGTCAGGTTCGGCGACGAGGTCATCGTGCCGGCCTATACCTGGGACGGAACGGCCACGGCCGTCCTTTTCGCGGGTGGCGTCCCGGTGTTCGCCGACGTCGATCCCGATACCTATTGCCTGGACGTTGACGCCGCGCACAAGGCCATCACGCGGCGCACCACGGCGATCATTCCCGTCCACCTGGCCATGCGCTTCACCGACATGGACGCGCTGGCCGAACTGGCGCACAAGCACAAGCTCAAGATCATTGAAGATTGCGCCCACGCTCACGGCGGGCAGTATAAAGGACGCGGCGCGGGCTCGATCGGCGACATCGGCTGTTTCAGCTTCCAGGAAAGCAAGCTCATGGCGGCGGGCGAAGGCGGCTTCGCGCTCACTTCCGATCTCGGATATTTCGAGGCCATGCAAAGCGTGACCAATTGCGGCCGTGCCAGCCTGACCGATCAGTACGGGCGCCGCATGATCGGTTCCAACTACCGCATGACCGAATTCCAGGCCGCGCTGCTCATCGGCCAGTTCGAAATGCTGCCGGAACTGGCTGCGCTCCGTTCTCGCCACGCAGCGCTGCTGACCGAAGCGCTGGCAACGCTGAAGGGCATCCGCCCGCTGCCCAAGCAGCCCGCCGTTACACGGGACACCATCTACCACTACATCTTCCAGTACCGTCCGGCCGACAAGCGCGTATCTCGCGACCTGTTCGTGGCCGCGCTCGAAAAGGAAGGCATTCCGTGCGACGGGCGTTTCTATGAGCCGGTTTACAAGAGCGACCTCTTCTATGCCACCCCGGACAACTCGCCGCAATTGCGCATCGGCCGCGAAGAGACCATGCGCTACGACATGGTCCGCTGCCCGGTGGCCGAACGCGCCGCCTACGAAGAGGCCGTGTGGCTGCCGCAGTTCCTCCTGATCGGCGAGGAAGCGGACGTGCACGATGTCCACGCGGCCATCAAGAAGGTTCTCGACAATCTGGATGAACTGGCCCAGGCCGATCCATCGCTGGCCGGCGTGAAGGCCATGGGGCGCGCTCAGCGCGCCCGCTTCGAACGGCAGAAAAACTACTAGAAGCAGACAGAAGACAGAATACAGGAGACAGAAGTCTGCTGTCCGGACCGTCTTCTATCAGAACCGTGCGGGCGCGGCGTAGCGCACGACGTCCAGCTTCGCCAGCGCGGCCAGTTTTTCCAGAGGCAGGCGGCCGATCACAATCTGGCCCGAGCCGGACTTCGTGATCAGTTCAAAGCCCAGTTCCGCCTTCAGTTTGGCGAGCGTGGCCGGGGTCGCATCGGAGAGCGTGATCATTACCGTTGCCTTGCCGTTCTTCACGAACTTCGTTTCCGCGGCGGTCGGCGTGGCGATGCTTCTCCCCAGGCGGTCGACCACCGCCTGCAGATCCGGGTGCAGCTTCGATGGGCGCTCATACTCGTTCGCCGCATCGGCAAATGTCATCTCGCGCCGCATGGACACAGGCGCCGAAGTCAGGGCGGCAAAACCACCCATCCCGCTGGAACCCTTCATGCGCACCGCCTGCATGGCTTCGCCGGGCCTGCCGAAGACCCCTTCATAGCTCACTCCATCCGGCATCTCCACGGGCACTTCAACGCGCACCGGCTCGCCGCCCACAGTTACCGTAGTCTCTTCGACGGCCACAAACGAAGTGAATTGCGTCATCAGGCGGTATTCAATGCCGAGTTGGGTGATCTCGGCCTTGGTGCTCGCGACGCCGCGCTGCATGCCCGCGTAGTCCGCGCTCATAAGGTCGTCGATCTTCCTGCGCGCCCAAAGGCTCGCCAGCACGTTGTGGGACGGCTCGTTCGACGGCAAGCTCACGGAGATCTCGCGCACCACTTCCCTTCCCGCCATGCGCCCGCGCAGCCGCACCAACCCGCGCCCAGATGCTGTGTAGCGGCCGCTCACTATGACGGGCTGCGCTCCGAACAGGTCCGGGATTCGCTTCGGATAAACGTCTTCCACCGCCAGGCCGCCCCAGTCGATCGAGATGCCGGTCAGCAGCGGATTGCGCACACGCTCATGGAAATGGCGCGCGGCGGCCGAGCCGTCATCCTGCAATCCCACGTACTCCACCTCGCCCCTTCCTTCCGCCGCCATCTTGTCCAGCAGGAAGCGGTTCACCGAATTGCCGATGCCGAAAGAGAACACGCGCGCGTTGGGGTGCTTGCGCACCTCGGCGATGATTTCCATGTCGTTGCCCACGTAGCCGTCCGTCATGAAGCACACGATGCGCACATGGTCCTGCGCGTCGGACGGATCGAGCGCAGCCCGGATCGCGGTCATCATCTCGGTGCCGCCGCCGCCCCGGCGCGTGGCCAGGAACTCGCGCGTCTGGGCCAGATTATCCGCCGTCGCCGGCACCGGTTTCGGGAACAGGATGTGCGTGTCGCCGGAGAAGGTGATCAGGTTGAACGTGTCGCGCGGGTACAGGCCGTTGAGGGCGAGTTGCATGGTCTCCTTGGCCTTCTCAATCGGGAAACCCGACATGGAGCCCGAAGTATCCAGCACGAAAACGAGTTCCTTGGGCGTGACCTCGGCGGGTGCGACGCGTTCGGGCGGCTGCAGAATCAGGGTGAAGAAGCCGCCGCGTTCGGCGCGGTGCGCGAGCACGGCATCCTGGATCTTGCGGCCCGCGACATCGTAGTGGAGAATGAAGTCCTTGTTCGGGATGGTTGCCTGGTCCTTGAGCCGCACCGTGGCGGCGTTGGCCGATGTGCGATTCACCTCCACCGCGTGCGAGACGCACGTCAAGCTGTCGACCGGCAGGCCGGCGTCCAGCTTCACCTCGATCGAGATGTCGTGGCCGGCGCGCGTGCCCGGAACCGCCACCGGAGGCGTGATACGCGAAGCGTCCGGCACCTGGTCGGTGTCCGGGGACCAGCCGCCGCCCTGCCTGCCCGTGGGCCGGCCGGGAATGTAGCGCGGGCCGACCACCATCGGAAAGACAAATTCGTAGGAGCCGTCTTCGAACTTCAGCGTCTCGACGTAGCTGATCTCGATGGTCACCTTCTCGCCCGGCATGATGTTCGCCACCGACTGGGTGAAGATGTTCGGCCGTTCCTGGTCGAGCAGGCTTGCCACGCGGCCCGAGGCGCGCGCCGCTTCGTAGATGGCGCGGGCTTCCTCGCGCGGCTTGATCTTGCCTTTCACCACCCGCGCGCCCACGTGCATGGTCATGTCGTCCACCGCGGCGTTTTGGGGGAGCGGAAACGTGTAGACCGCTTCAATCTTGTGGGGGAATGGATTGTGGAACTCCTGCGTGACGGTGGCGCGCGCCAGGAAGCCGCTTACTTCGGCTCTTACGGCAGTGTGCTTCAGCGGACACGCGCCGGCGGGCTTGCCGGTGGAATCGACGGCAGTCAGCGCGCCCGCGCCTGCCTGGGCGGCGCTCGGTGCGCGCTGCGGGAATGCGAAGAAAAGCAAAGCGCCGGCGGCGCCGGCCAGAACCAACGGTTTCCAGGATGGCATTTTCGTTCTCCACCCTGGAAATGCCGTCGTCTGGAGAATCCTTTCATTCGCGCGGCGTCAATTTCACGACCCAGGCGCTGTTCGGCTCAAGCCTCGGGCGAAGAACCTGCCCACCCTCGATCTCGCGGCCGGTCGTAAGGTCCGTGGCGGTGTGGGCGGCCTTCAGGAAGCGCAGGTTGATGGACGGCGCGGCGGGAGTCTTCTCGTGGTTGAAGACGAACAGCAGCGTGTCGCGCCCGGATTCGAGATAACGCACCTCCACCGGCCCGTTCTCGGTTTCGAGGGGCAGTTGGACTCCGGCCCATTCGAGCAGGCCGCGGAACAGGTTGGCCGCCGCTTTCGTAGGCTGGGTCTGGTAAGCCGCGCCGAGGTAGGAGCCCAGCGTGAGCGACTTCCCCTTGCCGTATTCGGCGAACACTGCCGCGGGCCGTCCGTCGGCAAAGCGCGCCGCCACCCGCGCCTTTGCTCCGAATGGCTCAAGCGTCTCTTCGTACCACCGCGCGGCCAGTTGCGCGCCCGGCTCGATGCCGGCAATCTCGCGGCTCGCCCACTGCAGCACGGTGCGTCCCTTCGCGCCGGTTTGGACGGCGGTTTCGCGGCAGCCCAAAACCTCGTCGAGTCCCATGCCGGGAATGGTAGCCGCCGCCAGCCCGCGTTCGTTGTTCCAGCCGGGGCGCGCCTCGGCAACCAGCGCGCCGCCGTTGCGCACGTACTCGGCAAGCGCCGCCGGAGCGCTCTCGGGAAGCATCAGGGGGTAAGGCAGAAACACCAGCTTGTACTGCGCCAGCGTGGCCTGCGAAAGCTCGTTCACGTGTACGAAATCGAGCGGCACATTCAGCGGGAACAGCGCGCGATGGATGCCGAGCAGCGAGTCGCGTTCGATGCTGGCCACCTCGCCTTGCGGGCCGCCGTATGCGGCCGATTTCTGCCGTCCGCCCACGAAGTGCGACAGCGGGTTGTAGACCACTGCCACCTGTGCCCGCGGCGGCCTCGCGTTCAGAAAGAGCGACTGGTTCCGGTCCACCACGCGCGCCACCTCGCCGGCCGCCCGACTGCGCTCGGTGACGGTGCCGTCGAGTTGAATCAGGCCGAACCCACCGGATTCGTACCCCGAACTCATCGGGTACCAGGCGTAATAGCAGATCCCCTTTGCGCCGCGCGAGAGCGCCGACCAAGTCCACAGCCGCAGATCGGCCGGAGTCACCGTCGGGCTTACGTTCAAGGCGATGGTGCCGAAACCGCCCTGCAGTTCTCCGATATAGAATCCGCGGCGGCCGTTGGCATATCCGAACGAGCGTGTGAAATCAAACAGCGCCGCGCGCCAAATCGGTTCGCGGTCGACGAAAGCCGAGTGTTTCGGGTAGAACGACGTGCCGTAGTAATCCACCTGCCGCGCCATGGTCCAGTCGTCGGACTGGCCTTCCCACCAGTACGGCGAGCTGAACAGGCCGACCCCTGCGGCGTGGCTAGTGGCGATGCTCGCCGGCGCTGCGCGCTTCACCGCCTCGTATCGCACGCGGAGGTCTTCGCCGAGCTTGTCCTGGATGAACGTCTTCCAATCGATGAAATCGGTGTAGGAGAGGATGGTGCTCAGCCGGTTCGGCTGCACTTCATCCCACGACGCGAACTGCCGGTACCACGCTTGGTTGAGCGCGTCGAGCGTCTTGTACTTCTTCCGGAGCCACGCGCGGAAGCGCGCGAGCGTGTGCGGGCAGAAGCAGAACTCGGGATTGCTGATGTAAGTGGGCGTCGCCCAATTGATGACGTGCGGCTCGCTCCACAGATCCCAACCGAGGAACGCCGGGCTGCGGCGCGCGCGCTGCGCCAGCGCGGTGTAGAAGGCCGTGTCCGCCGCGTGTACGCCCGGGTGGTCCAGGCAGTACCCTGGCGAAGACTCCGGCTCGATTGCCTGTCCGTTCGAGGAAACGAAGCGCGCGTCTTTGTACTTGCGCCCCACCCACGCCGGCGCCGAATCCATGTAGACCTGAACGATGACCTTCAGGTGCTGCTCCTCGGCCAGTTCCAGCAGGACGTCGATCGTGTCGAAGTGGTACTCGCCCTCGCGCGGTTCGCCGGTGGCCCAATCGATCCAGCAGCGCACGGTATTGAAGCCGAGGCTCTTGATTTGCATGAGGTCCGCGCGCCAGACGTCTTTCTTTAATCGCGCATCGCGTTCCAGCATGGGCGCGCGAGCCTTGCCGCCGCCGTACCACACTGCCATGGGAAAGAAGTCGGCCCCGAACGCCAACAAAGGAATCGCCAGCAAGATAGCGATACGCATAGCTCCTGCTATGTTATTCCGAAATTAAGTGGGGCGGGCTTAAACGGCCTGAAGGCCGGTCGGCGGCCAGGAATGGCCGCTCTACTTCGGCTCCCAGCGATACTTGGCGACTGCTTCTTCGTTCAGCTCAACGCCGAGGCCCGGCTCCTGCGGGATGTCGAGCCAGCCGTCCTTTGCCACGATGCGCTGCTTCGTGATCTGGTCGCGCAGCGTCGTGCCCTGCTCGGCCACGAATTCGAGGATGAACGAATTCGGTATCGAATTGAGATAGTGCAGCGCGGCGGCCACGTTGATGTACGTTGTGAAACCGTGATTTACCACCGGCAATCCACGATCCTGCGCGAGGCTCGCGATCTTCATGCCCTCAGTGAATCCGCCGCAGCGCGTCAAATCCACCTGCACGATATCGACTTTGCCGCGATCCATCAATTCGAGATACGACCTGCGCTCGCTCTCCTCTTCCCCGGCCGCGATGCGCACGTCCACTGCCTCCGACAACTTGCGGTAGCCGTCGTAATCGTCCGGTAGAAGCGGTTCTTCGAGCCAAAAGATGCGGTATTCGGAAAACGCCCGGGCGCGCTGGATAGCGGTCTTGGCATCCCAGACGAGCCCGGCGTCGATCATCAGGTCGGCGTCGTCGCCCAAGCCCTTGCGCGCCTCGCGGACCAGCGCGATATCCGTCTTCTCATCCTGGCCCATGGGGTGCCAGCCGAACTTCACGGCCGTGAACCCCATGTCGCGGAAGCGCCGGGCCCGCGCTCGGGTTTTCGCGGGCGTCGCGCCAAACAGCGAGCTGGCGTACGGCCGGATCTTCTTGTGGAAGCCGCCGCCGAGCAGTTTCCACACGGGCTGCTCCAGTGTTTTGCCCTTGATGTCCCACAGCGCCATGTCGATGCCGCTCATGGCGTGTATGGCGATTCCGCGCCGTCCCGAGTAGATGTTCTGCCGGTACATCTTGTGCCACAGATACTCGGTTTCGAGCGGATCTTCGCCGATGATCAGCTCCCGCAGTCCGCTCGTGATGGTGTGCGAGAACGGTCCCTCGATGGCGCCCTTCACGGCCATAGGCGCCGAATCCACCTCGCCGATGCCGGTGATCCCCGAATCGGTCGACACCTTCACTACCAGCGCGTCCTGCCCGCTATCACACTGCTCCTTCACCTGCGGCAGGCGCAGGTAGATGGCTTCCACATTCGTGATCTTCATGGGCGAGCTTCCTTGTCCTTCCAGATGATAGCGTTCGCGGCAAGCTTTACAGGCTTACCATTCAGCACCACGTCAACCGCATGATCGTTGAAGTTGTACAAACAGTGCGAGGTGCCGAACATGTAGTACGCGACGCCGGCCGGGGCCGACAGCGTGACGCCCAGGGGCGCCATGAAGCGTTTGCGCAAGTCGTCGGCCAGCGTGCGCGGCATCTCCGGCAGCCCCAGTTTGGTGGGGGCCAGCAGGCGTTCTTTGGTCTTCTGGTAGTCCGCTTCGCTGAAAGTGCGGACGTTCCACACCAACACGGTGCCACGGCGGTATTTGCGCGCCACCAGGTACGGCATCCTGCGGCCACCGCTGGAGGCCCAGATCGATACGTTGTCGCGCGGCGAGGCAAGTCCCAGATCCACTTCGAGCGGAACCGTCAGCTTCACCGGCCCGCCGGCAAGCACGACATCGGAAATCGTGTCCGGGCGTGGCGCAGCGCTGACACCGGCAATAGTCAATTCTTCGCCCGCCCGCCCCAGCTTGCGCAGCAACGCCGGTGTGAGCACCAGCGTGGCGCCGCGCGCCAGGTGCTGCTTCATCTTGACCAGCAGCTTCGGGTCCGCGGATGCCTGAACGCCCAGGATCGCCACCTTGAAGGCACTGGGATACTGCGCCACCGGTTTGATCGGCAATCCGATCATCCCCAGGTTGTCCATCAGCCACATGTTGTCTTCGCTGGTGCTGTTAACGGGCTTGTAGTAAGCGATCCCACCAAGCTGCTGCGCGCGCACCTTGGCGCTCATTTCCACCAGCCTCGGCCAGTCTGCCCTTAACAACGCGTGTCCTGGGTGCCCTTTCACGACGTTGCCCAGGTTGAACAGCGTCAACTCGCCGGCGCCGGCCAGCATGCTCTGCCACGCCTGGTCGACGAAATTACGCGCCGTGCATTCGATGTGATCGAACCATGCGCCGTACACCTTGGATCCGGCTACCGCGGCGATCCAGCGGAAGTTTACAAAGCTCTCGAAGGGTTGCACGTAACCCATGCGCTGCGTTTTCGGATTGCGCACCTCGGTGCCCACCCAGACGCGATTGAAGGGAGCCGACATGCGCGCCGGTTCGTAACCAAACAGGTGGAAACGGTCGTACCACTGCGGGTATTTGATGATGAGCTTGATGTCCGGACGCGTGGCGCGTGCCGGCTCGAAGACCATGGAAGGCAGCAGGCCCACCAGCAGATCGCGGCGGTACTGGCCCCAGTCGCGGGCGCCGCGCGCTTTGTCGGACTCGGGGGATGTGTCTTCCGAACAGTAGAAGTCGTCGATGATGATCTCATCGAAGACGCCCGCGTTTTCGCGGAAGAACTCGGCGATCTGCCGCTGCGTCTTGGCGCTCTGGTAGTTCAGCCAGCCATAGGGGCCGTTCTGCCGCGTGCCCCACTCGCGGCCCGGCACGGTGGCGATCCCCCCGGAGACGCGGAAACCTTTGGCCAGGAAGAAATCGCGCACCGGCTTCATCTGCTCCGGCGAGACATAGCTGTCTCCGCGGCGGCCCTCCAAGAAGATCCCCGTGATGTTGAGGTCCTTCAGCGCCGCGGCCACGCTCTCGCGGCCTTCCGCTGTCATGAGGTTCTGCTGAACGTCGCCCGCGGTTGCGTAAACGCTCATGCGCAGAGGTTCCTGAGCTGCGGCGCATCCGCCCAGGGCGAATACGGCCGCCACCATGCCAAGCCAGAATGTCTTCATACCAGGACCGCCTTTCTCTATTTCCAAAACCATCCGTTCGCGGCGAGCTTCAACTTCTCGCCGTTGAGCGTGACGTCGACTTCGCTATTCCGAAAATTGTACAAGCAATGAGCGCCACCAAGCACATAGTAGGCAACTCCGGCGGGGGCTACGAGTGCCAGCCGCAGCGGATCGAGGGCCGTGCGGCGCAGCTCGTTGGCGAGTTCGTCGGGTATTTCGCTCAAGCCGAGCGGCCGGGGCGGCAGCAGCACTTCGCCCACCTTCTCGAAATCGGCCTCCGAAAACGTGCGCAGGTTCCACATCATCACCTGGCCCTTGCCTACCTTGCGCGAGGTCACCAGCGGCACTTCCGCACCGCCGATGCGCGCACGCATGAGAACCATCGATCGGCGCTCGCGGATTTCGCGCTCCGTGTCGAGCGGCGCCGTGAGCGCGATGGTACTTCCATTCCAACGGACCTCGGTCGCTTTCGCGGGTTGCACCGTCGAAGATACGCGTACGCCGGCCAGTTCCTCGCCCGCGTGACCTAACCGTCGCAGAAGTGCCGGCGTGACGATGAGCGTGGCGCCCGCGTCCAGGTGCCGGCGCATTTTGGCCAGAAGGCGCGGGTCGGCCGCGGCCTGCACGGCCAAGAACGCCGCGCGGAAGCCGTCGGGATAGGCGGCCACCGGCGCGATGGGCACCCCGAGCATGGCCAGGTAATCGGCCAGGTACATGTTCTCACTGCTCCCGCTGGCCACAGGCTTGTAGAAGGCAATGCCCTCCGGAGCACGGCCCTCCACCTTTTCCGCCAGTGCTCTCAGATCCGGGAGGCGCTCGGCAAACAGCGCGCTGCCGGGATGGCCCTCCATGACCGGCTCCAGGTGCCAGAAGGTCAGCTCCCGCGCGCCCGCAAGGACGCTCTGGTAGGCCTGGTCGACGAAGTTCCGCGCCGAGCAGTCCAGGAAGTCGAACCACGCGCCTTCCACCTTGCTGCCCGCCACCGAGGCGAGCCAGCGGTAGTTCACATAGCCCTCCGTCGGCATCACGTAACCGAGGCGAGACGTCGCGGGGTCGCGCGTCTCGGTTCCCACCCAAACGCGCGAGGAGAGCGCGGACATCCGCACGGGATCGTAGCCGAAGAGATGGAAGCGGTCGTACCACTGCGGAAACTTGACGATGACGTTGGCGTCCGGGCGGGTGGCGCGCGCAGGCGCGAGGATGGATTCTTCGAGCACACGCACCATCAGCCGCTGCCGGTAGTCGCTCCAACTGCGAGTGCCGCGGGCGCGTTCGGATTCCGGACTGCGGTCGTCGGTGCAGAACGAGTCGTCCAGGATGGTCTCGTCAAACAGCGGCGCATAGGCGCGGAAGTATCCGGCCAGGTCGTCGCGGGTCTTGCGGTTCTCGTAATTCATCCAGGACAGCTTGCCGGTCTGTCTCACGCCGAAGCGCTCTCCGGCCACAAAGTCCAGGCCGCCGGCGACCTGGAACCCGCGCGCGATCATGTCGTCGCGAATCTCCCGCATGCGCTCCGGAGGAATGTAATGGTCCTGCAGACGGCCTTGGAGAAATACCCGCGTGGCGCCGGCCTTCTTCAGGCGCTCCGCCGCCACGGCTCGCTGCGCGGCGGTGGCAAGATATTTGTCGGCGTCGGGGGCGGTGACAAACACGCTGACGCGTAGCGGCGCGGCGCCTGCCGGCAAAGCCGCAAGGCACACACAAACGAGGCTGAGCAGGTATCGCATCGAATTCCTCAGCAGCCTTTTACGCTACGCAAGGACGCTATAATTTTCAAGTGGCGGAAGTTTTCCACTCGGTCTGCTCGCTGGACTGCCCGGACACCTGTTCCATCCTGGTGGAAATCGAAGACGGGCGGGCCAGGAAGTTGCGCGGCAATCCCCAACATCCGGTGACCCGAGGCTTTCTCTGTCCCAAGGTCACCCGCTACCTGGAGCGCGAGTATTCGCCGGAACGGCTCCTCTACCCCCAACGGCGCGTGGGGCCGAAAGGCGCCGGCCGCTTCGAGCGCATCTCATGGGATGCGGCGCTGGACGAGATCGCATCGCGGTTTCAACTCATTTCGGCGGAGTACGGCAGCGAAGCCATCCTTCCGTACAGTTACGCCGGCAACATGGGCGTGCTCAATAACGCCGGCATGGACCGGCGGTTCTTCCATCGCCTGGGAGCTTCGCGGCTGGAGCGCACCATCTGCTCCTCGGCCGGCAAGGCGGGCCTGATTGCCTCTACTGGCTTCCGTTATGGAACGGAGCCCGAGCAATTCCGGCATTCGCGGCTCATCTTGGCCTGGGGCGCCAACATCATGGGCACGAATGTCCATCTGTGGCCCTTC
>JAJFUV010000157.1 GCA_021372245.1 Terriglobales bacterium | reverse complement strand
GAAATCGCCTTGCTTTTGCGCGGCGCTGGGGACCTGCGCCACACTCCAGCTATTGGTGACGCGCCGGCCGCCCTGGTAGCTTCCGTAAACAAAGGTGCGGTTTCTGCCATCGTAAACACGCGGCAGAAACACCGGGCCGCCGCCGGCGGCGCCGAACTGATTCTGCTTGAGCGGTGTTTTGGTGTGGAATCGGGGTTGATACTTCTGAAGCGCATCATTGCGCATGAACTCCCACAGCGAACCGTGCACGTCGTTGGTGCCGGCTTTCATGGCCAGACTCACCTGCCCCACGCCATTGCCGAACTCCGCCGGATAGAGGGCGTTCTGAAGTTAGAACTCCTCGATGGCCTCGATGGGCGGAATTTGCGTCGGAAACTGCATGAACGGCGCATTGATCGAGACGCCATCGATCAAATAGTTCATCGAAGATGGACGCGCCCCGTTGACGCTGACCATGCGGATGCTGTCGTTGAATCCCTGGCGGCGAACCGAAGGGGCAATAGCGATACCGCCCGCCGGTTGTGTGACGCCCGGATTCAGGCTCAACAGGTTTCGGAAGTCGCGCCCGTTCAGAGGCAATTCGGTGAGCTGCCGCGCGTTCACCACCTGGCCGATGGTCGGGTTATCGGTCTGGACTAAAGAAGCCTATTACTGAACCGTCACCGATTCGGCTGTGTCGCCGACGGGCAGGCTCAGGTCCACGCGGACCGTTTGGTTTACACTCACGATCACCGGCGAAACGGTAACTTTCTTGAAACCAGGATGTTCGCAGGTAACCGAATACACCCCCAGCAGTACGCTGGGCACGAAGTAGTTGCCCGTGGCGTCGGTCTGCTGGCGAGTCATTACGTTAGTTTTCGTGTTGGTGACAACTACGGTGGCGTTCGGTACGGCCGCATCGCTCGGGTCGCGGACGAGCCCCACGAGAGCGCCCGCCGAGGTCTGGGCTGACGCGACCTGCGTCATCAGAGCGAGCGCCATTAGTAAGCCGAAAATCACCGCTATTGGAGGACGAATGGCATGGTCCGCATCACCATGATCCCTTGGCTTGTTATCGATCCTCTCCCGTCAATCTCACCCGCCCGGCAGTGTCACAGGATCACCCCCCGCGCGGGTGGTAGCATCGATTATGCATAGATGATTACTTGTTGTCAGCAATAAGTTTATCGAATGTCGTTCGCGTGTCTGCAATAATAAGCCTATCCTGTTGCTATATCAACAGGTTGACGGCGGCCGGGCCTGTGCCCCGTCACGATAGGAGGGGGAGTTTACCGATTGTCGAGGCGCGTCAGTCCGGCACCTCGGGCCCAGTCGAGAGCCTGCCGGTATTCGGCCGTGCGGATGGGCCGGCTCAGTTCCGGGTAGCGGCGTGCGTTATGTTCCGGCCGGTACTGCGCCATGATGTTCACGTACGTCGAGCGGGTGAGCTTCGAAGCCACCCAGCCGGCGAACTTGTCGGTACCGGCGATGTTCTGTGGCAGCACCAGGTGGCGGATGATGAGCCCGCGAAGCGCGATGCCGCGCTCATCCACCACAAGCTCGCCCACCTGCCGGTGCATCTCTGCGATGGCCGCGGCGGCCGCTTCCGGATAGTCCGCGGCGCCTGAAGAGTATTTCTCCGACATCTTCTCATCGGTGTACTTGAAGTCGGGCAGGTAAATGTCCACGATGCCATCGAGCAGCTTGACGACCTCGAGCGATTCGTATCCGCCGCAGTTGTACACCAGCGGGACACGCAGGCCCCTGGCGATGGCCGCGCGCAGGCCGTTCATGATGTTCGGCACAATGTGCGTGGGCGTAACGAAGTTGATGTTGTGGCAGCCGGCGTCTTGGAGATCTACCATCAGGCGGCCGATCTGCTCGTCGCTTACATAGGAGCCGTCACCGCGATGGTTGATCTCCCAGTTCTGGCAGAACTGGCACAGCAGGTTGCAGTTGCTGAAAAAGATGGTTCCCGAACCGCCGCGACCCACCAGCGGACGCTCTTCGCCGAAGTGCGCGTGCGCGGAGTAGACCTTCGCGCGCGAAGTGGAGCGGCAGACGCCGGTCTCTCCTTTCAGGCGGTTCACGCCGCACTGGCGCGGGCACAACCGGCAACTGCGATAGATCGACCATAGCTGCCGCACACGCCCGGCGAGCATTCCACTCCGTTCCGCGCGCACATAGGCAGGCTCGAAGTCCTTGCGGAACATGGAAGGAACAACCAGGCCCATCCCCCCGGCTCCGGCGGTGAACTCGCGGCGCGTGAGCGGGTTGATCGGCATATGCCTCCTCCTACGTCACCGTGACCGTGTACAAATGCGTGGGCGCGTTTGCCGGCGCGCTCAAGCCGCCCGCCGTAACGTAGTAGTCGACCAGTTCGGCGTCCGGCAAGAACGGTCCGAGTGTGGCCGTATAAGTGCGGCGGCCGGCGAGCAGGGCCGGCGTAGCATCCCATGTCTTGGAATTCCGCGCGCGTGTGTGCAGCACCACGACGGCCGGATCCGCTCCTCCGATCACCACAATGTTCACCCTGACCTTCTCGCCCTTGCTCAGCATAGTGGGACGCGTGGGCAGGAACAAGCGGGCCGGCGCGGCTGCATCCGGCCGAACCGTTTCGGCGAACGCGCGCTCCACCTCCGGCGGTAACTCGCCCAGGTACTCCTGGATGGACAACCGCAGACGGTAGAGCGCCAAACGCACGAACTTGTTCTGCTTGCTGGCGAGCGTGCCGAGATCGTTGCGCGTAGCCACGATGCGCTGGAAGTGCAGCATCGCCATGCGCACCTGCGGCGCCAGTTCGAGCCACGCGGGAACACCCTGCTTCAATACCTTCTGGCGCGCCTCCGCCAACTTGCCATCCTTCTTCAGAGCCTCCGCTTCCTTCAGGATCAGATGCAGCTTGTGCGCCAGCATCCAGGCTTCCGCGTACGGGACCTGGAACTCGATGTGGCGCGTGATGTACTCCAGCCGCTCTTTCTCAAAAGCCGAGGTCGCGCCATCGGCGAGTGCACGTAAAGCGCCGGCCACTTGTCTTTGCGATCGCACGATTTCAGCGGATGGCTCGTAGTCGTGCCAGTATTCGAAGGCCTCCGAATAGTCGCCCGAATAGGCGTCGGTCCGCACGTGCCCGTCCGGACCTTTCCCGGCATAGCTCGACAGGATTGTGCGGTTTCGGTCGGCGTCCTCCAGCGTGGCGGCCAGCTTACCCGCACGGCTGTCCGAAGCCTGGCTGCGCGCGTACGCCCGATAGTAATCTTCAGGCGTGGGGGTGGCCTTCCAACTCCCGCGCGCCTGGAAACCGGCGGTGATATCCACGATGCGGTGGCGCCAGTGGATGCCCATGAAGCCCTGGCAGCCGAAATCCTCGGCACGCTTCAGGTCCTCGTTGAAGCGGTGCACGTGAAGTTGGGTGAGCCACATGCCGGGATCGTCCTCCAGCCACGGGATGGGCCAGCGCTCGCGTCCTTCCAGCTTGCCGAAGACTTCATTTACTGGGTCCCACCCGAGCGAATCGCTCAGGCAGGAAAATATCACATCGCCCGGCAGGCGCTTGTGAAAGTCCTCGAAGTGACGCGCCACGCCGCCCCAGCCGGACACCACCAGGCGCTTGTCGGGAGCGTGCCGCCGCAGGAAATCGTGTGCCTGGAGGAAAGGCGTCACCGAAAGCGGAATTCCCGTCTTGCGGCTCTGCCAGTTCATCTCCTCGTCTTCCCACAACCACACGTAGCTGACCTGCGGATAGGCTTCGAGCAGTTGCGC
>JAJFUV010000152.1 GCA_021372245.1 Terriglobales bacterium | reverse complement strand
CGCCTGGCGCATGCAGCAGGATCGAGCGTTCATGCGGAAGTTTCCGGCGGGCACGTCGACCTACCATGCCCTGGCGCGGTGGCTTACTACCGCTACAGACCTCACCGCCGCGGTCATCCAGATCAACGGGTTGGACGAGTTCGCCGATACCTGTTCGGGGGCCGGCAAGTCCATGCGCGCCTCCGATGCCCGAGCCATCGAAATGATGACCGCCTACGCCGCGGGCCGGGTGTGCGGGCTCTGCAACACGTGCATGGAGCATTGCGCCAACCACGTGCCGGTAGCCGACATCCTGCGTTACGAGCGTTACGCCACCGATTACCGCGACCTCCGGCGCGCGCGGGCTCTTTACGCGCGGCTGGAAGTAGACGCCCGCGGATGCGCCGCCTGCGGCCGGTGCGTCGAACACTGCCCGCAACGGATGCAGATCCCGGACGCGCTGGCCGCGGCACACGCCCTGCTTGCATAGCGGAGGACGGCTTTCAAGCCGCAAGGAGTTTCGGACCCGCGCGGGAGCAGTCTTCCCGCTGTGGTACAAAGGAGTTAGGTCCCCACTTTCGCTGGCATGCTAAATTCTATTGAAGTAGCTCCGGGAATTCGCCGGACGACGCTTGCGAACGGCATCCGCGTCGCCTCCGAGCGGATGACGCACGTACGCAGCATCTCCGCGGGGGTGTGGGTGGGCATCGGCTCGCGCCGCGAGACGCCTGAGCAGAACGGCATCTGCCACTTTATCGAGCATATGCTGTTCAAGGGCACCGGGCATCGCTCCGCCGAACAGATTGCGCGCAGCGTGGACTCGATCGGCGGCAACCTGGATGCCTTCACCGCCAAGGAATTGGTCAGCTTCAATACCAAGGTGCTCGATGAGCACGTGCCCATCGCCTTCGACGTTCTTGCCGATCTGGTCCTGAACCCGCTCTTCAATCCCGAAGACATCCAGAAAGAGAAGGGGGTCATCCTCGAAGAGCTGAAGATGGAGCAGGACGATCCCGAGTACCTGGTTCACGAAATCTTCTCCTCGAACTTCTGGACCGGGCACGCGCTGGGCATGTCGATCCTCGGCACCAAGGACTCCATCGCAAGTTTCGACCGGGGCATGGTGGAGAGTTTCTGGCGCCGCTATTACGTGCCCGCCAACATTGTGATCACGGCTGCGGGCAACCTGGAGCACGAGCGGCTGTGCGAACTGGTCTCGAAGTATTTTGCCGCGCTGCCTCGGACCGATGGCGCGCCGCCCGATGTCTCTCCCGTCACCAATGCCGCGCTGACAATTCGCAACAAGCGCTCCCTCGAACAGGTGCATGTCTGCCTGGGTGTGCCCTCCTATCCGGTGGCGCACGAGAAACGGTACGCCTGCTACGTCCTGAATGTCATGCTCGGCGGCGGCATGAGTTCGCGCCTGTTCCAGAAGATCCGCGAACGGTTGGGACTGGCTTACGCGGTGTATTCCGAGTTGAGCCTTTACCACGACACCGGGTGCCTGCTCGTCTCCGCCGGCACGTCGCTCAAGACGCTCCGCCGCGTCATAGAATGTACGCTAGAGGAATTCCGTGCGCTTAAGTCCGAACATGTTCCCGCCGACGAATTGAGGCGCGCCAAGGACCACTTGAAGGGCTCGCTGATGCTCAGCCTGGAATCCACTTCCAGCCGCATGGCGAACCTGGCCCGCCAGGAATTGTACTTCGGCCGCTTCTTCGGGCTTGACGAAATGCTCGAAGGTATCGAGAAGGTCTCCGCCGAAGACGTGATGAACCTGGCCCGGGAATTGTTCGATCCCGACCGCATTGCGCTGACCGTGCTCGGCAACTTGGGGCGGATGAAGATCCGGCGCCAGGATCTCGCCTGTTGAAGCCACAGTAGTACACTGTGATTTACTCCATGCGGTATTTCCTCAGGCTCCTCTTTCTCGCGTTTGCGCTCGCCAGTGCGGCATTGCCTGTCGATTTTGCCGCCCTCAAGCCGGAAGGCTACGTGAGCGATTTCGCGCGCGTGGTGGATCCAACCAGCCGTGCCGAACTGGAGCGATACTGCCGCCGAGTGGAGGACGCGACGGGGACGCAACTGGCATTCGTCACCCTGGACACGCTGGCCGGCGAGCCCATCGAGGACGTGGCCAACTCCATCTACAGGCGTTGGGGTGTGGGCCAGAAGGGCACGAACGAAGGCGCCCTACTGCTACTGGTGGTGGGCGACAAGAGGACGCGGCTCGAAGTCGGCTACGGGCTCGAACCCATGCTTCCGGACGGCTTCGGCGGTAGTATCCTGCGCGAAATGCGTCCCGCATTGCGGCAGGGGCTCTACGGAGAGGCGTTGCTGGCCGCGGCGCAAACTATCGGCGCGCGCGTCGCCTCAGCCAAGGGCGTCGAGCTGAATACGGCTCCCGTGCGGCGTCACACGACGCGGCGCGAACAGCACATCCCGTGGTGGGTGGTGCTGGGTGGCCTCGCCGTGCTCTTCTGGTTGTTGAGCGCGGGCGGCTCCGGGCCCGGCGGCCTCCTGGCCGGCATGCTGCTCGGCAACATGATGGGGCGCGGAATGGGCTCCGGCCGTGGAGGAGGCGGCTTCGGCGGATACGATTCGGGCGACAGCTTCGGCGGATTCGGCGGGGGCGACTCCGGGGGCGGAGGCGCATCGAGCGATTGGTAAGGGTCATGCCATGGAACGAGATCTGAATCATCTGGTGGAGAAACTGCAAAAGGCCTTCGGCGAACGCCTGACCTCCGTGGTATTGTATGGCTCGGCCGCCGTGGGGGATCATCAGGCCAGGTTCTCCGACTACAATATTCTCTGCGTGCTCTCGAAGGTGACTCCACTCGAGCTGGGCGAAGCCGAGCCGATTTTCCACTGGTGGCGCAAGTGTGGGAGTCCCTCGCCTCTGCTGATGAGCGAACACGAGGTCCGCAACTCGACGGATTGCTTCGCTATCGAGTTTCACGACATCAAGGAGCGCAACCGGCTGCTGGCCGGACGCGACGTGGTCGGCGGCCTCGTGCTGGACAATTCGTTTTATCGCGCGCAGGTCGAGTACGAGTTGCGCGCCAAGCTGCTGCGACTGCGCCAGAAGGCCGCCGGCGTGCTCTCGAACAGGGATTTGCTGTTGCGTCTGCTGGCCGATTCCGTATCCACGTTCTGCGTGCTGTTCCGTCATGCGCTTTCGCTCAGCGGTGTGGAAGCAAGATTCCCCAAGCGCGAAGTCGTCGGGCAGGCCAAGGAAGCCTTCGCTCTGGATCCGGAACCATTTCTGACCTTGCTCGATCTGCGGGACGGGCAACGCAAGGCGCGGGATGTAGACCCGGTGCCGCTGTTTACGCGGTACATGGAGCAAATTCAAATCGTGGTCGACGCGGTCGACCGCCTGGAAAAGTGAGGAGACGATGAAGGTTGCTGCGATAGTGCTGGCGATTGTATTGCTACTGGGACTTGTTGTGGGCGGAAAGCTCATGGGTATTCGCAATGATCTGGTCACCCAGCGCGAGGCGATCAAGGGCGCATGGGCGGCCGTGGATGTTGCGCTGCAGCGCCGCGCCGACCTGATCCCCAACCTCGTGGAGACCGTCAAGGGTTTCGCCAAACAGGAGAAGGGCATCATGGAAGCGCTGGCGAATGCCCGCGCGGGACTCATGTCGGCCCGCACCCCGCAGGAGAAGATCTCCGCCAACAATGAGTTGAGCGGCGCGCTCGGACGGCTGCTGGTCGTCGTCGAGAACTACCCGAACCTGAAATCGGACCAGAACTTCCTTCGTTTGCAGGACGAACTGGCGGGCACCGAGAACCGCATCGCCGTCGAGCGCCGCAAGTACAACGAGGCCGTGCAGAAGTACAACACCAGCATCGAGTTGTTCCCCAACAACATCGCCGCCGGGCTGTTCGGTTTCCAGCGCAACGATGCGTACTTCAACGTGGAGCCCGGCGCGCGCACGGCTCCGAAAGTGAATTTCTGAGGGCTGTCCCATGAGTCCGCGAACATACGCCAATTACATCGACGGCGCCTGGGTCGACGGACCGGTTTTCGAAAACCGCAATCCGGCCGACACGGATGAGCTGGTGGGCTTGTTCACTCGCGGTTCGGCGGCGGACGTCGAAGCGGCGGCCGCGGCTGCCGGGCGGGCGCATTCCGCCTGGTCCGCGTTACCCGCGCCCGCGCGGGGCAACTACCTGTTCAAGGTAGCCGATATTCTCGACCGCAAATTCGAACAGTTGGCCGAAGAGATGACCCGCGAGGAGGGCAAAACGCTGCCCGAATCGCGCGGGGAAGTACGGCGGGCCATCAACATCTTCCGCTACTACGCGGGCGAAGGCGCCCGGCTGGCCGGCACGCTGGCGCCGAGCGAGCGCGAGCGCGTCCATACCTTCTCCATCCGCAAAAGCCTGGGCGTGGTAGGC
>JAJFUV010000147.1 GCA_021372245.1 Terriglobales bacterium | reverse complement strand
TGCCGCCCGCTGCATCGCCGCCAGGCCGATTCCGTAGTGATCGTAAAGTTCCTGGCGCGTGCCGGACTGCCCGTAGGAGTCTACGCCGAGCGCGATCGTTGGTGCGCCAAAGACGCTTCCGATGAATGAGAGCGCGTGTGGATGTCCGTCCATCACTGTGACCACCGGACAGTGCCGCTCAGCGGGCGGTATCAGTGTCTCCAACGGGTGCGCCGTGCTACCGCCGCGCATCCGGGCCTGGTTCGCTCGCTGCCAGCCTCGGAAGAGCAGGTCCGGGCTGGTGACGTTGATGACGTTCACGAACATCTCCTCTTCGTCCAACTGTCGGCTGGCCTGCACCGCCAGCGGCACCAGCGCCCCGCACGTGAACAGGTTCACCACGTTCTCGCCCGGCTGGTAACCCGGCTCGCCGGCGCGGTCCACCAGCCGGTAACCGCCTTCCAGCACCTTGCGACGCAGTTCCGGACTGGCCGGCAGCAGGCCCTGCGGCTGCGCCACAGTGGAGAGCCGCAGGTAGACGCTATCCGCGTCCGGCTCGCGCAGCATGCGCCGCACGGCTTCGAGCAGGATCCATTCCACTTCGCGCGCGAAACACGGCTCGTAGTAACACAGCCGCGGGCTCTCGATGCCGAACGCCGGCGGCATCAGCGACTGGTGCAGCGCCCCTTCCGTGCTCAGACTGATGCCGGACGGCGTGCCGGCCAGGATGAAACGGGCGCCGTTGTAAATGGAGTAGTGCAGCGCATCCAGCCCGCGCGAAATAAATGAATCGTAGATGGTGCCCACCGGCACCAGCGGTTCGTCCAGCAGATCGCCCGCCAGCCCCAGCGCACCGAGCATCAGGAACAGGTTGTTCTCGGATATGCCCAGCTCAAAATGCTGCCCAGCGGGTCCCTGTTTCCAGTGCACCAGCACGGGGATGTGGGCGGCCTCGAAATAATCGCACCGCTCTTCAGGGCAATAGACGCCCGCCTTTTGTATCCAGGTCCCGAGGTTGGTCGAAACGGCAACATCCGGGCTGGCCGTCACCAGGCGCTCGCGAATGCGAGGGTGGCGCGCGAGTTCGGCGAGCACGTGCCCAAAGGCCTGCTGCGTGGAAACCTCCGCCGCATAGGACGCACCCAGCTCTTCCGGCACCGCGATGTCGAGCCGCGGCACGGCGCGTTTGGCAGATCGCTTCCCGTTCAGCCGCTGGTGGACTTCGGCGGCCAGTTCCGCCTCGGCGCTCTCCGGCGCGAACCCGTCGAACTCGTGGCCGGACTCGACGCCGCTCGCCGCGCGCAGGGTGTCCACCTGTTGTTCGGTCAGCAGGCGAGAGTGATTGCCGGGATCGCCCGCAATTGGCAGCTTCCACCCCTTCACGGTGTATGCGATCAGCGCCACCGGCCGGTCCGTAATTGTTCGGGCCTGTTCGAAGGCCGCCGCGAGCTTCACGAAATCATGTCCGCCCAGGTCCGCCACAAGCGCCGGCAGATCGGCATCGCGCAGCAGTTCCGAGAGCGTCTCGTCCGCGCCGCACAACCGTTCACCGAGAGCCGCGTTGTCTTCGATTCGCAGCAGGCTCTGGTACTCCTCGTTCGACATCTGGTCGATCCGCGCCCGCAGCCGCTCGCCACCCGGCCGCTGGAATATGCTCTCCAGGCGGCGGCCGTATTTGAGTTCGATGGTGTGAAATCCAAAAGACCGCAGCATTTCGGCGATCTTCTGCACGCGCCCGCTGGGCACCACGCGGTCCAGACTCTGCCGGTTCAAATCGATCATCCATAGGATCCGGCCGAGGTGCTGCAGGTTGTCCTCGCCGAGTGCCTCCCAGACGTTGCCCTCGTCCAGTTCCGCGTCGCCCATCAGGGCGATGAAACGGTGCGGTGCGCGCGATCCGAAGTGATCCTTTACATATCGATCGACGAGCGCCATGAAATTCGGCGCCACCACGCCCAGGCCAACCGACCCGGTGGAAAAGTGGAACCCGTCGGGATCGCGCAGGCGGCTCGGATAGGCCTGCAACCCGCCGAACTGGCGCAACTGGCCCAGCTTCTCCTTCTCCAGGTTGCCGAGCAGGTACTGAATGGCGTGGTAGACCGGGGAAGCGTGAGGCTTAATCGCAATGAAATCCCCCGGCTCGGCAGCCGTGAAATAGTAAGCGGTCAGCAGGTTCACTACCGAGGCGCAACTGGCCGGGTGGCCGCCCACCTTCGTCCCGTCCGGATTGAGCCGGACGTGGTTGGCGTAATGCAGCATGTAAGTGCTCAGCCACAACACGCGTCGTGAGATGCTCTCGAGTAGTCCCAAACGCGAATCCGTCATCGTTGTTATCCCTTCGCCGGCGGCCCTCATAACGGCCGGGACCAATGGACTAAGTTGGTTCTTGGAACTGAAATGACTGCGGTGGTGCCGTAGCGGTGCTGCGCGCCTCCAGGCCGCACTCGATAGCCCTGAGGCGCGTCAGCCGCCTACTTCCGCCCCAGGAATTCCACCAGCCACGCATCCACCGCGTCCACTTCTTCGGGCACGGTGTTGTGGCCGGTTTCGAGCGCCAGCATCAGCTTCTTGGGCCCTGGGATGACGTTGTAAGCCGAATACATGGAGGTCGGCGGGCAGGTTTCATCGTTGAAGCCCCAGGCATAGAGCCCGGTTACCTTCACGCGGCGGGCGAAATTCACCACGTCGTAGTAACGGGAGGTTTCAATCTTCGCCGGCGTGCGGTGCATGAACCGTCCTGCTGTGTCGCGGAACATGTGCGGCCAGCCGCCGGCGCGGTTGTGCAGATAACCGGTGACGTCGGAGAGCGCGGGATAGTACGCCGCCAGACCCTTCACGCGGGGATCGAGGCCGGCGGTCACGATCGATAGCGCGCCACCCTGGCTGCCGCCCGTCACCGCCAGGCGTTCACCGTCCCAATTCGGCAGGCTCGTCAGGAAGTCGTTGGCCCGGACGCAGCCAAGGTACACACGCCGGTAATAGTAGCGGTCACGGCTGTCCAGCCCGGATGTGGGATAGTGGGCCAGGGCGCCGGCGCCAAGCGAATCGTAGACTTCCTTTTCCATGGTCACCGGAATTCCGTGGATGCCGATTTGCAGCGTGATGATGCCGTGCGAAGCCATCTGCGCCAGACCGCGATACGAGCGCACACCCGCGCCCGGAACGGCCAGCAGGGCAGGATACTTACCGGGCGCCTTCGGCTCGCACAGAATGGCGTAGAGCCGCGAAGGCTGCATGCTCATGCCGATGTTCTGCATGTTCACGTGAGAGCACGCGACGGTCGCGTTGCCGTAATCGGGCAGCGGAGTCAGTCTGGCGTCTATCGGTAGCTTGGCCAGTTGGGCCTTCCCCTCGGCCCAGAACTGGTCGAAGTCCGGTGGATCGACCTGGGTCGGTTGGATTGCCTCCGGTTCAAACGCCGCCGTGGCCAGCCCGCGATAGGTTTTGCCGTTGCGCTCAACTGTCGCGACGCAGCGAAGGAAACCTGGCTCTTTCATCGTGCCGCCGTCCAGCGTGATGCCGTTTGCGTTGAGTTCAACTACCTGGTCCACCTTCGGGGCGATCCCTTCCGGACCAATCCGGACGCTCACCTTGCCGTCCGCAAGCGCGTGCCCGTCCTGCACGGCAACGATGTGGAAACGAACCGGCTGGCCGGGTTTGTAGCGCCAGTCGTTATGGTCAGTGGCAACGCGTACCTGAATCGTGCCAACACGCCCCTGCGCCAATATAGGCAGGGCAAGTAGGAAAGCAAGAATAATTCGCAGCATATTGTGACTCCTAAACACCATACACCCATCGGAAGGCGGCGCGCTGACGGAAGGCGCTACCGGATGGGTATGGCTGTATTGTGTCAGTGGCGAATCCAGGAACCCGCCGGAGGGATCGCTGATCCTCTGCAGCACAGCCAAGGCGACTCACGCCGAGAGCTCCTCGTGCTTCTTCTTGAGGAGGGTTCGTATCTCCTCCGTGTCGTGCATGGTCAGAACGGTGCCCGCAAGCTCCTGGGCGCGGCGACTGTCGAGAGAGAGAATTGTCTTCTTCACCGCGCCGATCCGGGGTGCCGTGGCCGAAAGGAAATCGAATCCGAGTCCAACCAGAACCGGTATGAAGAACACATCGCTGGCCATGTCACCGGCCATGCCAATCGGCTTACGCGCCTTGTGCGCAGCACGTGCCGTCATCGCAATGAGACGCACTACCGCTGGGTGGTAAGAATCGTACCAGCGGGCAACCTTGGGGTTCATGCGATCGGCGGCAAGCGTGAACTGAGTGAGATCGTTCGTCCCTATGGAACAGAAATCGAAATCCCGCAGATATTCGTCGGCCAGGAGGGCCGCGGACGGGACCTCCACCATGATGCCTACCTTGTAATTCCCGGGCCGCACACCGCGCGCCTCGACCTCCTCATGCGCCTTGGTGATCAGTTCCCGGCAACGGCGGAGTTCCCAGAGAGCAGACACAAACGGGAACATGATCCACAGCTCGCCTTCCGGGGACGCCCGGACCATGGCGCGAAGCTGGGTCAGGAAGAAGGCTTCCATGTCCAGGCACATCCGCAACCCCTGCCAGCCCAGATTCGGGTTCTCTTCGTGGTCGACAGTCAGGTACGGGATGGACTTGTCACCGCCGGCTTCGACGGTGCGCATGATCACGGGACCAGGCGTGCGGCGAAGTATGTCGCTGTATACGGCCGTTTGCCGATCCTCCGAGGGGGCTTCGTCTCCCATGAAGATGAATTCGGTTCGGAACATCCCCACGCCGGTGCCGCCGGCATCCAGAACCGGCTGCACATCGGCTGGCCCTGCGATATTTCCCCAGAGTTGGATCGATCTTCCGTCGCGGGTCACGGTGCGGGGACCGCTCAAGGCGGCGAGCGCCTCGCGTTCCCGGATGACTTCCGCCAGGCGCGTGCGGGCAGAGACCAGCATGGCTTCGCCGGGAGATGCGTGGACCTCGCCGTTGGTGCCGTCGCAGATGCAGCACTCGCCGTGAACGATCGCCTGGAGCGCGTTTTGAATGCCCGACACGACAGGTATGCCACGCTGTTTCGCGATGATGGCAAAGTGGCTTGTGGCACCGCCTCGTTCCGACACAATGCCGGCAACGCTTCCCGCATGCAGACGCGTCGCTTCAAAGGGCGACATCTCATCGGTTACAAGAATCATTGCCGAGCCAGTCTTGAACACAGGTGTCGGCAGGCCGTGAAGCCGTCGAAATAGTCGCCGGCCGACGGCTTCGGCGTAGTCGGCTCGATTGCGCAACACCGGATCAGCCGCTTCTCCGTATATTGCAATCAAGTCGTTGGTGGTCTGGACGACCGCGTCTGCCGCCGTCATGCCCGCGTCGATACGATCGATCACGCCGCCGTGGAAAAGGTGGTCGGTCAACATGGATGTCATGCAACCGGCGACCGCCCCCTCCTCGGCATCGGCGAGCTCAGCCTTGATGTTGGCGCAAGCCTGCTCGATCAGCGCTTTTTCATTACCTGGATCGGCCCTCCCCGGCGCGTCGCCGCTGAGCTGGAACGGGAGAGAACGGAAAAGAAAAGCCGGGGCAATGCCTATGCCAGACGAAACAGGCAGGCCGTGAAGAGTCACGCGTGTCATGGCCATCCCTCCTGGGATCTTGCCGGCAACCGCAGGCCACCCGCCCCGGACCACGTTTGACTCGCGCATTGCATGGAAACGTCACTGAACCCTTCTGTCATCTGCCACGAGGAATGCGCTGAATCAGCCTCGGCATGAACCGGCGTCCCCATCCGCACGGTACGGGTACGGGAAGGCAAATACAATGCCACTTGAGTGTCCCCACAAAGTCTACAACCAAAACGGAGCGGCGGCACACTCGCCTGGCCGTTTACCTGTGCTTCGCTTCCAAGTCACGGCCTGACTGTTGAAAGATCAACTCGCTGTCGCCTGATACAATACTCAGAACCGGAGTCTAAACTTAGACCGGAAATCCGCCGAACACAGATTGAGGCGTTGTATGAGCGAAGACTACGGCCCCAAGTCGGAGCGACGACGAGAGCCGCGGTTGCGGTGCGCCGACCAGATCGTGGCTGAGGTGCAAGAAGGTCCGAAGCGATGGCGGCGCCTCCGAGCGAATCTCAAGGAGATTTCTTCCTCCGGGGCGTGCTTTGAGATAGAAGAACAGCTCAATGCAGATACGATCGTTCGCCTGACCTGCCAAGACTTTAGAGTGATTGGCACCGTGAGACACTGCGTAACCCTGGAAGCGGCCTACTCCATTGGTGTGGAGTTCCTTGAGGGAAAGAAGTGGACTCGTGGACGATTCTGGCCTAAGCGACTCACCGATTCGCGGGCGGCCACACCCTAGATTTACTTGGTCGGGGCGCCGAGATTTGAACTCGGGACCTCCTGCGCCCAAGGCGGTTTCCGGCCTCATGCTGAAGCGCCCTATTTTCAACTGGTTACGTGGAAAACGGATACGGGCGTTCCGTTGAAGCCTGTGGAATCTGGTTGAATCCGGAAGCACCTGGCAGCTACAAAATTATCTACAGTCCAGATTTCCTCTCGTGTCCCGAATCGGTAGCCATGCGCGCTCCGTCTCTGTCTCGGCTCACCGGCGACCATTGTAGCGCCGCGGGCAACTCCCGTCATCGCAGCCATCTCTCACTGCTGCGCTCGCCTGCCGCTCCTGCGCAAGGCTGACTACACTTCTGCCGTGAGAACATGGGTCATGGACTCATCGAGCATTCAGGCGTATAGTGCGTCCGCTCGCGTCGGGGCCTATGACGCGGACATGGACCTGATGCATCCCAATCGGCACAAGATGGCCGATGTGATAGTTGCCGTTCTGGCGGCGTCGGAGCGGCAACCGGAAGTCGTCGTTGACTTGGGAACGGGTACCGGCTTCCTGTTGGAACGGATCTTGCGCCGGTTCCCAAGTTGCCGGGCGATCGCGATGGACGGTTCCGGCGAAATGATTGCGATGGCACAGTCCCGGCTGGGTTCACTCGCCGGGCGGGTCGAGTTCCGCATTGGAGACTTCCGGGAGTTGGGCGCCCTGGCTGCGGTTGTCAATTGTGCTGATGCTGTCCTTTCAGGCTACGCTCTTCACCACCTCAACCTTCAGGAGAAGGCACGAACCCTGGGGCAATGTCGCACGTTGCTGAAACCGGGCGGATGGTTCTTGAACGCCGATCTGGTGATCGCAGACGACGATTTCCTGGAATCCCTTGTTCAGCGCATGCGCGTTGAGGGGATAGTGGACCGGGCACAGGGTGGAGATCCCCGGTTTGGTGACAGGGAGGAAACGCGCCGCTTTCTCGACGAACTGGAGCGCAAAGAGTGCGATCAACCCCAGCGGCTTGCGGAGGACCTTCGAATCATGCAAGCGTGCGGATTTCGTCACGTCACGCTGTTCTGGAAAGACACTCGCGAGGTAGTCTATGGCGCGATTCGCTAGCTAGCCCGCATTTCTCACACAACCTCGTAAGCGCGTGCGTGGGGCGATCGGGCACACGTCGGCCTCGATTCTGACGGCGCGAGTTGAGGCCGGTGATCGCCATCGCGCGCTGGAATGGGCCGCCGTGGCTCGGAAATGGGCGTGC
>JAJFUV010000127.1 GCA_021372245.1 Terriglobales bacterium | reverse complement strand
ATGCGCACGCAGGTGCCCATCGAAGCCCTGCTGCTCGAAATCGAGAATCACGTCCGGTTGGAGCATGCGGCAGCCGAGTCGTTCCTGGCCGCTCCCCACCCGGATCTATTGCACAGCAGGACGATGTCCTCGCTGGTGAATTGAGAGGCCCACCATGCTGAATTCTCAACCGGACTTGTTTACGGGGCTGGCTGCGGATGACGCGGAGCGGGCTTTAAGCCAGGGCGTTCGGATGGTCCTATCGAGCGGTGCGGAACTCTTTCGCTTGGGCGATGACGCCGACCGGATCTTTCTCATCTCGCGCGGACGGCTGAGACTGACGATGCCCATGCAAGTGCGCGGACGCCAGCAAGACGTGCTGGTGGAGGAAAGAGGGCCGGGCCAAACCGTGGGATGGTCGGCGTTGATACCGCCTTACCGCTTCACGCTGACGGCAGCGGCGCCTCTCGAAACCGAAGTCATCGCATTCTCGCGCGAGACTCTGCAAAGGCAGTTTCTTACCAACCCCGAGATCGGCTGCACCGTATTGCTCAATCTGGCGGCGGTGGTCGGGCAACGGCTGCAGTTGTTTCAGACTATGTGGCTGCGCGAGATGGAGCGTATGGTCGAGCTCCGCTGCGCGTGATGGAGGACCTCGTGCGGTTGGGTATCATCGCCATGGCGGGTCTGGCAGTTTGCACGGCAGGTGGACCTTCAGGTGTCCCTGCCAGGCCGGCCGGGAAGCAACCACAGCAGGCGCAGGAGAGACTGGAAGTGCCGCCACCACCATTCAGCGAAGGGATCTTCCCCTGCTCGGGTTGCCACGCCAGCATGACCCCCAACCGGACACGCAGAACGCTGTCGGGGATGCATACCGACATCGTGTTAAAGCACGACGAGGAACATCGCTGGTGCCTGGATTGCCACGACGCCGCTAACCGTGACTGGCTGCATCTGGCAAGCGGCGAGCGGGTCCCGTTTGAAGAATCGTACCGTCTGTGCGGACAGTGCCACGGCGAAAAGCTGCGGGATTGGAGAGCAGGCGTGCATGGACGGCGGACGGGGAACTGGAACGGGACGAAAACTTACCTGCTCTGCGCGCATTGCCATAACCCACACCAGCCCCGGTTCCATACGATTGCCCCGATGCCGGCCCCTCTACGTCCAAGCCGCGCTGCCAAGTAGGTGACGAAATGGAGACTGAGGCCAAACCGTCCAAAACCACAAGACGATTGTTTGTCGCAGCAGCGGCCGGCGCAGCTGGCTGGATCCTGACTTCCTGCGGCCCGAAGCGACTCTACGAGGCTCCGAAAGAGCGGCTCAAAACCCTGATCGCGGATCTCGAACGCGAGAACAGTGCGCGCTACGGGACGAAGGTGAGCGTAACCGGCACCGGGCCGATGCCGGGCGTTGAGTTCGCCTATGCGCTCGACATCTCACGCTGCATCGGATGTCGCAGGTGCGTCTACGCTTGCGTACAGGAGAACAACCAATCGCGCGATCCGCAGATTCATTGGATCCGCGTTCTGTCTATGGAGAAAGAAAAGGGCATCGATTTCTCACACGCGGATCCTTACTATCAACCCGCACAGGTTCCGGAGGAGACTCGCTTTTACGTCCCCGTTTCCTGCCAGCAGTGCCGCAACGCACCCTGCACGAAAGTTTGCCCGACTGGGGCCACATGGACGGAACCGGACGGGATCGTCGTGATCGACTACGACTGGTGCATCGGATGCCGCTACTGCATGGCGGCCTGCCCGTACGGAGCCCGCCACTTCAACTGGAAGGAACCTTCTATTCCAGCGGGCGAACTTAACGCCAAACTGCACGTACTCGGTAACCGGCCCCGGAGGAAGGGTGTGGTGGAGAAATGCACATTCTGCATCCAGCGCAGCCGTGAGGGCCGCTATCCAGCATGTGTCGAGGTTTGCCCCGTAGGAGCCAGAAAGTTCGGCAACCTTCTCGACAGGAACAGCGAGATTCGCTACATCATCGAGCACAAACGCGTGCTGGTCCTGAAGGAGGAATTGAACACGTTACCGAGGTTCTTCTACTTCTATGCAACATGAGAATGCAGACAGTACCTTCCAGCGGTTCTCCTGCTTCGCGCGTGGAAGCGTGCGGTTAATCGCTCACGGGAACAGCACCTATAGGTTATGGCTGGCACTGCTCGCCCTCCTGATCGTGTCTGGCGCGGCAGCCTACATGAACCAGGTGAGAACAGGTCTCGTGGTGACGGCGATGCGGGATCCGGTGAGCTGGGGCTTCTACATCGGCAATTTCACCTTTCTGGTGGGCGTCGCCGCGGCTGCGGTGGTGCTCGTGATCCCTGCCTATATCTACAACTGGAAACCGATCCGCGAGATCGTGATCTACGGGGAATTGCTGGCCATCAGTGCGATCTGTATGTGCCTGCTGTTCGTGCTGGTGGATATCGGGCGCCCGGACCGCTTCTGGCACCTGATTCCGCCATTGGGCCACCTCAACTTTCCAAGCTCGATTCTGGCATGGGATGTGGCGGTCCTGAACCTCTATTTCGCCGTCAATTTCGTGGTTGCCACGCACATCCTGTACCGCGCATTTCACGGCCAACCATACCGCAAGAAACTGGTGGTCCCATTGGTGCTTCTCTCGATTCCGATGGCCGTCGGGATCCACACGGTGACCGCCTTTCTGTACAACGGGTTGGCGGCGCGCCCATATTGGAATTCATCGATTCTGGCGCCGCAGTTCCTGGCCTCGGCATTCTGCTCGGGACCGGCAATCCTTCTGGTGGTGCTGCAGTTGCTGCGGCGGTTCACCCGGTTCGAGATCCAGGATCAGGCGATATGGAAGATCGCGGAGTTAATGGCCTACGCGATGTTTCTGAACCTGTTCCTGCACGGCGCGGAGGCATTCAAGGAATACTACTCGGATACGGAGCACCTGCTTTTCACGCGCTACTGGTACTCAGGTTTGGGAGAGCATCGCACGTTGGTGCCGTACGCCTGGTCGGCGTTGGCCTTAAACTTGGCGTCGTTCATTCTGTTTATCCGGCCGTCGTGGCGGCGGAACCCGGTGACGCTGAATCTTGGTTGTTTGGCGACGTATGCGGGTGTGTACATCGAAAAGGGGATGGGTCTGATCATCCCGGGGCTGACTCCGGACGCGCTCGGAGAGATCTACGAATATTACCCGACCTTAACGGAACTTCGCGTCGCTGCCGGAGTCTTCGCATTGGGGTTCCTGATCTTCACTCTGATGCTCAAAGTGGCGGTACCGATTTCACTCGGCGAATTCGTGGGGGAATCGAAAACTCCCTTGCCTTCTGTGCCGACATGACTGGGGCGCCTGCTAGACTAGCCGTTAGTGGACCTCAAGATCCTGGTGTCGGCGGGCGAATCTTCGGGCGATCTTTACGCCAGCGGGCTGGTGGAAGCCTTGCGCGAGCGTCTGCCGGCGGCCGAATTCTTCGGCTGCGCCGGCCCCCGGATGCAGCGGGCAGGCGTAAGGGCAGTGGTGGATGCCTCCAGCCTCAGTGTTGTCGGCCTGTTCGAAGTAATCACCCACATCCCGCGGATCTACGGGGAGTTTCGAAAGCTGTGCGAGGCCGCTGAACGCGAACGCCCGCAACTGGCCATCCTCACCGATAGCCCGGATTTCAACCTGCGCGTGGCGCGGCGGCTGAAACGGCTGGGGATCCCAGTCGTATACCTGGTGGCGCCCCAGGTGTGGGCTTGGCGTAAGGGGCGCCTGCCGGCCATGCGCAAGCTGATCGACCGGCTGCTGTGCATATTCCCGTTCGAAGAGGAGTTTTTCCGCCGCAACGGCATTCATGCCGACTACATTGGCCACCCGCTCACTCGCCTGGTAAAAGCCGGCGTGAGCCGCACGGAGTTTTTCCAGAAACACAATCTGGCGGAGGGACGTCCTCTAATTGGGGTGTTGCCGGGGAGCCGGCCGGGAGAGATCGCGCGGCACCTGGAGCCGCTGCGGGACGCAGTGGCGCGAATCGGCGCGGACCGGCAGGCGAATTTCGTGCTGGGGACCCCGTTGGGGTTCGAGGCGAAGTTTGGCCGCGGTGTTTTTGAGCGACTTCTCACGGGAAGCCCCATCCAAATAGTTGAGGGCGAGACCTGGGACCTGGCCGCAAGTTCGGATGTGTTGCTGGTCGCCAGCGGCACCGTCACGGTCGAGGCCGCCTTACTGGGCGCCCCGATGGTGACTTTCTACCGCGTGAGTGGCTGGAGCTGGACTTTTGGCAGACACCTGGTGGACGTACCGCATCTTTCGATGGTGAACTTGATCGCGGAAAATGCGGTAGTGCCTGAATTGATGCAGAATGAAATGACAGGAGAGCGCCTGGCGGGCGAGGCGTTGAGACTGCTCGACGACCGCCGCCGGCGCGACCAAATGCGCCTCGACCTTGAGCGGGTGGCTGCCCGGTTGTGGCGCGAACAGGATCCCATGTCACTGGCAGCCGCCATTGTGCTGGACACGTTGAAGAGGAAATCGTAGATGGCCCGGAATCTCATCGTCACACTGGCCGCATTGCTGATGGCGGCGGGCGCGAGCGCGCAGGAACGCCGCCCACGCATCGATGTCGAAAGCTACCTGATCCGCGCCGAGATCAGCCCGCGCACGCAGTCGCTGACCGCCACGGCGGAGGTGCGCTTTACCCCGCTGGAAGACAACGTCACGGCGCCGGTCTTCGAACTGAACAACGCGCTCACCGTTTCGAAAGTCGTCGACGGCAGGGGCCGCGATGTGCAGTTCTCGCGTAACACCCAGGATTTCACCGTGCGCGTGAACCTGCCGGAATCGCTCGCCAAGAACGCCCCGGCGAAGCTGACCTTCACATACGAGGGCCGCTTCACGGGCCGCGAGGAGTCTCCGGTTTACGGCATCAAGTTCGCCAACATCCAGAACGATTACACGTACCTGCTCTATTCGGCGCGTTGGTTCCCTATCAACGGATACACCACCGACCGCTACAAAGCGGAGTACGCCATCACCGCGCCTAGTGAATACAAGGTGATCGGCAGCGGCATCGAGACAACGTCGGCCGGCGAGGGGGGGAAAACTACCCACACGTTCCGCTTCAGCGAAGCTTCGTTCGCGGGCAGCATCGCCCTGGTGCAAGGAGAACCGGCGCGCGTCTCCTCGCAGGGGGCCACCAGCCTGCTTTATTTTCGCGGCGCGAACCGTCCCATGGCGACGCCGTACGGCGACGAGACCGGCAAAGTGATGGCCTTCCTCACGAGCGTTTACGGCCTGCCGCCGCAGCGCGACCTGACCATCGTGGAGACCGACGGCGACGCACCGAACGGCTACTCGGCTCCTGGAATCCTGTTCCTGTCGTCCAAGAGCATCGGCACGCGGCCCAACGTGCGCCTGATCTCCAACCAGGTGGCGCGCCAGTGGTGGGGGGCGCTGGTTTCTCCGGAAACGCGCAACCACATCTGGATTTCGAACGGCCTGGCCCGCTACTCGGAGATCCTGTACATCGAGCACACCGCCGGTGCGGCCGCGCTCGAAACCGAAATTCGGGATACGTACATCGAGGCGTTGACGGTGGAGAATCCGCCCATGATTCAGGCCGGCCGCATGGAAGATTATTCGCCGGAATTTTGGGCGTTGACCGCCAGCAAAGGCGCGGCTGTGGTAAACATGCTGCGCTACGTGGTGGGCGAGGACAAGTTTCCCAGGGTTCTCCGTACACTGGCCGAGCAGTATGCCTGGAAGAGCGTCGCCACGTCGGATTTCCAGAAGGTGGCCGAAGCGGTTGCCGGACAGGATCTGCGGTCGTTCTTCATCCAGTGGATCGAGTCCAGCGGCGCGCCCGAATTCAAGCTCGAGTATACGGTTTTCCGCACGCAGAAGGGATTCAGGGCGATGGGCAAGATCAGCCAGGACCTGGACACATTCCGCATGCCGGTGGAATTGAAGATCGAAACCGAAGGCAATCCGGAAGACAAGAAGGTCGAAGTGGTGGGAACTTCGTCGGAGTTCTCCGTCGAGACTTTCGGCAAACCGAAGAAAGTCATCCTGGATCCCAACAACCGCGTGCTGCGCTTCAGCAACAGGATCCGCGTGGCCGTGGCCATCCGGCGCGGCGAGCAGTTCACGGAGATCGGCGAATTCGGCGACGCGCTCAAGGAATACCAGAAGGCGCTGGAGGTCAACCGCAGCAGTTCGATGGCCCACTACCGCATCGCGGAGGTGTTCTTCCTGCAGAGCAACTACCAGTCGGCGGCGAACGAGTTCCGCGAAGCGCTGAACGGCGACCTGGATCCCAAGTGGATCGAGGTCTGGTCGCACATCAGCCTGGGCAAGATATTCGACGTCACCGGCCAGCGCGAACGCGCGGTCAATTCCTATCAGCAGGCCGTCCGGACTAAGGACAACACGCAAGGGGCGCAGGAAGAGGCCGCCAAGTACCTCAAGAAGCCGTACGAACGGCCCAAACCGAACTACTGAGTCTCAGGCGTCGGACGCCCGCGCAATTTGACGCAGGTGTGTGAACTGACGCGCTTTTAGACATCCTGTCGCAGCATTCGACACTCTACCCGTCCGGTGAGCGGAATCAAAACAAGTTCTTTCTTTGCATGAAGTTCCTCTGATTTCAGGGCGCACTTCTCCAAGCCGCAACTATCCGTCTTGCCCTACTGGCACGACTGGCCATGCTCATGCTCTCTAAGTAAGAGCCGTGTGGAAGATCCCTCGAGATGCCACACATCTGGGCCGGTTGGCGCTGGTGTTCGCCTGCGCGTTAATCGCCTTTCTTGTGTTGAGGCAAGCCCTGGTGCCGGCGGATTTCGGCCGCTACGGTCATTTCCGCGCCGGCGCTCTGGATGATAACCGGAGTCGCCCTCTCCGGTACGCGGGCCACCAGGCGTGCGAGCCGTGCCATGAGCCTGTCGTATCACTGAAAGGCCAGGGCAAGCACGCCGCCGTCGCGTGCGAAGCCTGCCATGGGCCTGCATACAGGCACGTTGAGGCGATGGGTGATCAGAAACCGGCACTCCCGGCAGTGGTTGATCTTTGCCGCCGCTGCCATGAAGCGGACGCGGCCAAGCCGAAGAATTTCCCGCAGGTGGTATTGGCCGAGCACGGTGGTGGCGAACCCTGCAATTCCTGTCACCAGCCGCACAAGCCGAACCTGTGAAAGGAGGAGATGCGATGAAGCAAAGCCGGCGTGAGGTCTTGGCGCAAGGCGGCAAGTTCCTCCTGCTGACCGGGATCGCGGCTGCGGGCCTGAGGAGTCTTCGGGGCGACGCACCTCAATCCACCGCCGAATACAAGTTGGCCGAGCACTGGTGGGGGATGATCATCGACACCGGGAAGTGCATTGGCTGCGGCAACTGCGTGCGGGCTTGTGCCGTGGAAAACAATGTCCCGAAGGGTTACTACCGCACCTGGGTGGAACGCTACCAGGTGCTTGATTCGGACCTTGAGCACCCGCGTGTGGACTCGCCCTCGGGTGCCATCGACGGCTTTCCGCCCGTTGCCCACCGTTCGGGGAAGAACTACTACGTTCCCAAGCTATGTAATCACTGCGCGCACTCGCCCTGCGTGCAGGTTTGCCCGGTGGGAGCAACGTTTGAGAGTCCGGACGGCGTGGTGCTTGTGGATACGAAATACTGCCTCGGCTGCCGCTACTGCGTGCAAGCCTGCCCGTACGGATGCCGGTTCATTCATCCCGAAACGCACACGGTGGAGAAATGCAGCTTGTGCTATCACCGCATCACCAAGGGGCTCACAACGGCGTGCTGCGAAGCTTGTCCGACCGGCGCGCGAACGCTGGTGGACCTGAAGAATCCCAAAGATCCCGTACATGAGTTTCTGCGGACCAACAACGTGCAGGTGCTCAAGCCGCACATGGCCACGGGATCGAAGGTGTTCTACAAGGACCTGGATGGAGCGGTGAGGTAAGGGAGGGAAAGGATGCTCATCGGACCTGTTGGCGTACAAGGGTTCATGTACCCGAACGAGGTGGAGTTGCAATGGAGCATCCTGATCGTTCTCTATCCCTACGTCACAGGCTTGGTTGCCGGCGCATTCATCCTGGCTTCACTCGAAAGAGTGTTCAAGGTGGTAGCCGTCCGGCCCACCTACCGTCTGGCGTTGCTGACGGCGCTGGCGTTCCTGCTGGTGGCTCCGCTGCCTCTGCAATTGCACCTGGGGCATCCCGAGCGGTCGCTGGAAATGTACCTGACGCCGCATCGTTCCTCGGCCATGGCCATGTTCGGCTTCGTCTACCTCTGGTATCTGATGGTGGTGTTGCTGCTCGAAATCTGGCTGGACTACCGGGAGGACATCGTGCTGCTGTCGCGCTCGCGGGGCGGCGTCATGGGCCTGATCTATCGCGTGCTCACGCTGGGCTCGCAGAACATCAGCGCGGTTTCAAGGAAGATTGACGACCGCGTCGGTTGGATGATCACCGTGTTGGGTATTCCCTCGGCGTTCCTTCTGCACGGCTACGTGGGGTTCATCTTCGGATCGGTCAAGGCCAACCCGTGGTGGAGCACTCCGCTGATGCCCATCGTCTTCCTGTTCTCCGCCATGGTATCGGGCATCGCGCTGGTGATGGTGCTTTACATGGTGCTGTGGCGTCTGAAAGGGCTGGCAATCGAGATGCCTTGCCTGGACACTATCGCCAAGTACCTGTTCTATGTCTTCGTCGTCGACTTCTCCCTGGAAATGCTGGACCTGGTGCACCGCATCTATGAGGCCGACGAGTCTTTCCGCGCGCTCGACTTCATGGTGCACACCGAGCTCTACTTCTCGCAGGTCGTTCTCCAGATCTTCATTGGCACGGTGCTGCCGCTGTTGCTGCTTGCTCTGACGCAAGTGGTCAGACTTCGTGATTCGGCTCGGCGGGTCATTTATGCCTCATCCGGACTGTTGACGCTGGTGGGCATCTTCGCCATGCGGTGGAACGTGGTCATCGGCGGGCAACTGTTTTCGAAGAGTTTTCTCGGTTACACGACGTACAAAATGGAGTTCGCAACTCGCGAGGGTCTGTTCGCCGCGGTGCTCCTCATGCTCCTCCCCTTC
>JAJFUV010000126.1 GCA_021372245.1 Terriglobales bacterium | reverse complement strand
TACGTCTTCGGCGATGCGGTCACCGGCCGCGACGGCGAACTCGTGTTCGGCGAGAACGACAACGGCGGACACCTCTGGCTGTACTTCCCGCGGATCAAGTCGCGGGCGTGACGTTCAGCCTTCAAAACCGAAACTGAAGATCCGCGCCGAACGCAGCGCGAAGACCAATTGCACGCGCTTGCCGCGCAAGCGCTTCAATTCTGCGCCGCGCCAGCGGCACACAGCGTTGACGTGGTCGCCGCGCAATGGAACGGCGCGCTCAACCTGTAGCCGCTCATCACCCGCTACGCCTGCGCGCAGTTCCCCGCTGGAAGCGTCGGCGTTCACCACCAGTCGGCCGCCTGTCACCTCCACGGGCCTGGTGATCACCGTCCCGCCATCTTGCGCTTCCATGGCGGCGAAGCCATCCCGCCGCAGATGCGCCAGGCAGAAGAAGCCGTCGCGCCAGCCGGTGTGCGGGCCGTTGCTCGCGCCGTGGTAAAGGCGAATTTCGTCGTCGAGCGCCACGGGAGTAGCCGCGGCGTAAACGCATCCGGCATCGCAGGCGCCCGCGCCGCCCAGCGGAATAAGAGGATTTCCGGGGTCGATTCGCTCCCAACGCCGGGTGTCCGCGCTCCAGGCCAACTCGCAAGCCACCGTGTCCGATGGCGTGTGAAACATCATAAGCAGGCCGAGGTACAGCCTCGCGTATTCGAAAATCGGCATGGCGTAGGTCTGGCTCTCGGGCGCCGTGGCGTCCTCGCGCAGGACCTCCACCGCCTTCGTCCAACGCAGGAAATCCTCGCTTTCGGTCCTCCCCACCAGGCGTTGTCTCGTGGCCCGATCCCACAACCGGGTAATTCCCACGTACCGCGAAATGGCGTTCGCCCAGATAGCGTTGTTATGCGTGTCGCCCACGGCTCCAATGGAGGCGAAGGAAACCGGATCGGACCAGTGGATCCCGTCGTGGGAGAACGCGCCCGAAGTGGCCTTGTCCTGGAAGAACATCTTGTACCGCCGCGCGGGGTCAGGTTCGCGCGCGTCGCGGAACACGCCTGCGCCGTGCGGCCCGCGGACGACCAGGTTGTTGTCGCGCGAGCCTTCAAACTCCACGATGCCGAGCGCGGGTTTGCGCCACACGATGCCGTCGTTCGATTCCGCGTAGCAAACGCCCATCTCGCGTTTCATCGCGCGGTACGGCTTCGATTTGCGCTCAGAGCGCGGCGTCGTGCGCACGACCTCGTCCACGATGAACGGACTGTACCAGCAGCGGTAGAGGCCCGTGCTTGGTTCCCGCACCACGTTCGCGTAAAGATTGTCGAACCTCGCTTCCCACGCTTTGTCCTCGGCGAACAGTGGATTGCGCGAATCCTTTCTTACCCTCCCGGCGCGCAGTACGGCGTGCTCGGCGCGCTCGACGACGCGGCTGTCAAGCATCAGGTAGCGCCTGGGCGATTCGACCGCGGGCTTCGCCCCGGCGGCCACCGCCGCGGTTGCAATGAATTCGCGCCGGTTCAACAGGGCCATTCCTCCGGTTCCCATTCCTTCATACAGTACACTGGTAGCTCACGACCAGGCATCGCGGCTTGCGCTGCCTGGAAACGGAAGGACACAGTAAGACATGCGGAACATGCTTTCCACCCGCCGGGGATTCCTGGCCACCGCGGCCCTGCCGCTTGTTGCCGCGCCGGAACGTCCGCGCATCCGGAAACTCGGAACCATCGACCTCGATTTGGTTGAAACTACTCCCATCGTTTGGAAGAATCGCCTGTACAGGTGTGAGTGGGTGCGCGCGGGCTACTGGGCGAATCCCGAACACAAGGACTACTTCCGTTTCGTGGAACGCGCCACCGGACGAGCCACGCCGGCTTTCGCCCACGGCCATCAATTTGCCAGCGCGTTTGTTGAAGGCGGCACGGTCTATGTCACCGGCGTCGAGAAGGGCGGGCAGCCCATGCTGCGCATGTTCGCGTCGCGCGACCTTCTGAAATGGGACTCCTGGACCGTGTTCAACATGCCCGGCTGGGGCATCTTCAACACTTCCATTTGCAAGGCGCGTGATCACTATGTGCTGATGTTCGAGATCGACAAGCCCAAGGAACAAGCCGGACGGCCATTCACCGCGCGCTTCGCCACATCCAAGGACCTGCGCACCTGGGAACTCACTCCGCCCGAGTGCGTCTATGCCAAGGATCGCTACACAGCGCCCCACTGCCTGCGCTATCTGGACGGCTGGTATTACGACTTCTACCTGGAAGCTCACGAAGGCTACGAGATGCGCGTCGTGCGGTCGCAGGATCTCATCCACTGGACGCCGAGCCCGCTCAATCCGGTGCTGAAAGCCTCAGACGAAGATCGTAAGATCGCCAATCCCAAGCTCACCGCCGGGCAGCGCCGGCGCATCGCCACCGCCGAGAACTGCAACAACTCCGACATCGACTTCTGTGAGTTCAAGGGCTGGCTATGGATCAACTATTCCTGGGGCAACCAACGAGGCGTCGAGCACCTGGCCGAGGCGGTTTACGAAGGTAGTGAAGCCAGTTTTCTGAAGGGTTGGTTCCCTCCGCGCGCGCTATAACAGAGATAGCGGAGCTGGATGACCTTTACTGTTTCCCCATCGGATGCGGGCCGTCGCGTGGATCTGTTCCTCAGGGACCAGATGCCACTCTACAGCCGCGCCCGCCTCCAGAGTTGGATTCGCGGCGGGCGCGTACACGCCAATGGCGCGGCGGTGAAGTCCTCCTATCTGCTGCAGGGCAACGAGATCATCGACGTGGAACCGGAGGCACTGCCGCCTCTCAAGGCCGAGCCTGAAGCGCTGCCGCTGAAGATCCTGTACGAAGACAACGACGTCGTGGCCATCGACAAGCCCGCGGGCATGATCGTCCATGCCGGCGCGGGATGCAGAACCGGCACGGTGGTAAATGCACTCCTGCACCGCTTCAAAACGTTGTCCACGCTGGGCGGCGACATGCGCCCCGGCATCGTGCACCGGTTGGACCGCTTCACCAGCGGAGTCCTGCTGGCCGCGCGGCACGATCTGGCGCACAGGCGCCTGGCTGCGCAGTTCGCCTCGCGCAGCACCGAAAAAACCTACATCGCGCTCGTGCACGGCAGCCTGCCCAAGGACCAGGGCCGCATTGAGAAACCCATTGCGCGCGATCCGCTCAAGCGCGTCCGCATGACGGCGCGCCTGGAACGCGGCCGGCCGGCGCTCACCGAATATCGAGTCCTGCGGCGCTTCGAGCAGGGCTTCACTCTGGTCGAGGTGCGCATCCACACGGGCCGCACCCACCAGATCCGCGTCCATTTCGCCAGCCTGGGCCACCCGGTAGTGGGGGACCGCCTTTACGGCGCACCGGCGAAGGTCAAGGACCGGCCTCCGCTGAACCGCTACTTCTTACATGCTCAGCGTATCCGCTTCGCGCATCCCATGACCGGGGAGCCGATTACCATCGAATCGCCGCTCCCGGCCGAGCTTGAGCAGTGGATCAAAGGACTTCTATAATCAAAGCGAGCCGTCATGAAACCAATCCACGCGTTGTTGATCTGTGTTTGCGCAGCCTTCGCGCTGAGCGCACAAGCTCCGGCGCCGCAGACGCCCGTGCCCGGTGCCGACGACCAGAACCGCATCGTGCTGGATGTCACGCGCGTAAACGTCCTGTTTACCGTGAGCGACAAGAAGGGCCGCTTCCTGACCAACCTCGCTAAGGAAGATTTCGAGGTGTTGGAGAACAAGAAGCAGCAGAAGATCCTGGAGTTCATGGCCGAAAGCGATCTGCCCCTGCGGCTGGCCATCTTGGTCGACACCTCAAACAGCATCCGCGAGCGGTTCCGGTTCGAGCAATCGGCGGCCTTGGAGTTTCTGAACACGCTCCTGCGCCCGCGTCAGGACCGCGCCATGGTGGTGAGCTTCGATACCAACACCGAGCTGGTGTCTGACCTGACCGATGATCCGCAGAAGCTTGCCGGGGCCATCAACAACCTGCGCCCCGGCGGCGGTACGTCCATGTATGACGCGGTTTTCTATGCCTGCCGCGACAAGCTCATGCTGGATCAGCCGCGCAGCAAGTTCCGCCGCGCCATGGTAATCGTCAGCGACGGCGACGACAATCAAAGCCGCTACACGCTTGGCCAGGCGCTCGAAATGGCACAGAAGGCTGACGTGGTCATCTACACCATCTCCACCAACATCAGCCGCATCGAAACCGATGGGGACAAGGTGTTGCGCCACATGGCAACCGAGACCGGCGGGCAGGCCTTCTTCCCCTTCAAGGTCGAGGATCTGTCGCAGTCCTTCGAGAACATCGCCAACGAGCTGCGCCACCAGTACAACATCTTCTACCGCCCCGAGCCGCTCAAAGCCGACGGCCTCTATCACAAGATCGAAATGCGCGTTACCAACCGCAAGGACGTAGTCGTACGAGCCCGCAAAGGCTACTACGCCCCGCGGATGTAGACGGAAAGAAAGCTGAAACCGGGAGGAAACCTGCGACAACCTCGCGGTCGCGGTCCGCGAAGAAGACGTCCTGCCTGCCGTTGCCATGCTGGGTGGCATGATGCGGGGTGTCCAGTGCGACGGCGCTCGCGTTCCTCGCCATCGACACGATGGTGGCGGCGCGGAGGAGAATCTCTCACAGAAACTGACTATTTGGTGACTGTCCCGGTCCCCCCCGGTTCCCCATCGTTCCCCTTTGTTCCTGATACGATCAATGCCATTGTGCGTTGTTATCATCCTAAGCACTGGTACAACATTGCTTCGCGCAAAGCGAAACCCTCTCCATGGGACGAGAGTTGCTTCATTATATGTTGTTTAGTCGTTCCAGTCCCCGGCTGGCCGCTTCTGTTCCTCTATGCACTGCATGTGATTTTCAAGAAAATTGGCAAGATGATCAAGGGCTCCAAATTGCCGATAGAGTTTAGTAAGCATTGACCCTTAGGGTGAAGGTGACCGAGGGCAAAGGGGGACGGTGGAGAGCGATGACGCCTGGCGGCGTCACGTGCGAGCATGAATACGCCAGCGGTGACCCGTTTTTGGGGCAAAAGGAGACGCATTTCTTTATCTTCTCTTCATCTGACAGGCAGGTTCTAAAGAATACGTCTGTCCCCCCCATCTTGATTAGGCTTTCAGCCGAGCGTGCGGAAATCTCGCCACCGGAGCGCGCTCGCTCGGTCCTGTCATGCCCGAGGGGTATCGCCCGTTTCTCGTGCAACGCCACCCCGGTCCCACCCTGCCGCACGGAATTTGATTTCATCGCAGATCTCATTGCGCCCGCGGGCGTGAGTTTGCTCGCCACGGTATAATTGGCTGTCGGATAAGGATCGTCACACCCCTATGGATGAGAAAGAAAAAGCGCGTGTTCTGGGCGTAACTCTAGGCCAGATCGAAAAGCAGTTCGGTAAGGGCTCCATCGTGAGGTTGGGTTCGAAGGAGGCCATCCTGCCGGTGTCCGCGATTTCGTCGGGAGCTATCTCGATTGACTACGCCCTCGGCGTGGGTGGATTCCCGCGGGGCCGCATTTGCGAGATCTTCGGGCCGGAGTCTTCGGGTAAGACGACCATCGCGCTGCACGTCATCGCCGAGGCGCAAAAAGCCGGCGGCATGGCGGCCTTCATCGACGTCGAACATGCGCTCGATCCAACGTACGCGCGCAAGCTTGGTGTGGATGTGGACAACCTGCTGGTCTCGCAGCCGGATTACGCCGAACAGGCGCTTGAAATAACCAGCGCGCTGATCAGCTCGGGTTCGATCGACGTACTGGTGGTGGACTCGGTGGCGGCGCTGGTGCCCAAGGCCGAACTCGACGGCGAGATGGGCGATACGTTTATGGGCGTGCAGGCGCGGCTGATGTCGCAGGCCATGCGCAAGCTCACCGGCATCGTCTCGAAGTCCAACACGTGCCTAATCTTCATCAACCAGATCCGCGAAAAGATCGGCATCATGTTCGGCAACCCGGAGACCACCACGGGCGGCCGCGCGCTGAAGTTCTATTCAACGATCCGCGCCGACATTCGTCGCATCGCCGCCATCAAAGATGGCGACGCGGTTACCGGCAACCGCACCAAGATCAAGATCGTCAAGAACAAAGTTGCCCCGCCGTTCAAGGATGCCGAATTCGACATCATGTACGGCGAAGGTATTTCGCGGGAAGGCGACCTGATCGACTTGGGCGTGGCGCAAAACGTGGTGGAGAAGAGCGGCTCCTGGTACAGCTACAAGGGAGAGCGCATCGGCCAGGGCCGCGAGAACGCGCGCCAGTTCCTGCGCGACAACCCTGACATCCGCCAGCAAGTCGACGCGGAACTGCGGAAGTTGTTGGGGATTCCGCAGCCATCAGCGCCAGCGGCGGCGCAAGAGGCCCCCAAGCCCGCC
>JAJFUV010000099.1 GCA_021372245.1 Terriglobales bacterium | reverse complement strand
GCGCCGCCGGTGGTCTGAACGAACAGCGGGCGGCGGACGGCGGCGGCGAGCGCGGCGTAGTAGCGGCGGGCGTCGTCCTCCGATTCGGCGCGGGCGGGCGGGGTGGCGATGACGGCGTCCGGCGCGAGTTCTTCGGCCTTGCGCGCGTAGGCGAGAGCGGCTTCGGTGTCGGGGCCCTGGATGCCGAGCACGAGCGCGGGCTTGCGGCCGCGGGCGGCTTTGGCGAGCACTTCCATGCCGCGCAGGCGCTCTTCGGTAGTGAGCTTGGTGAACTCGCTGACCATCTGCGGCCAGACCATGCCGTGCGCGCCGGCGCGGTCGAGGAATTCGACTTCAGCGGCGAGCCGGGCGTAATCCACGGCCTTCGAGTCCGTGTAAGGCGTGGAGAGGATGATGAAGACGCCCCGCAGGGGCTTGGCGGAAGCGGCGGGGGCCGCGGCGGCAGCGGCGGAGGCGAGAAATTCGCGCCGGTTCATGGCTCCCTATGGTACCGCGGGGGCTCACGCCGGGGGCAGCGCGGCGCGCCAGTCGCCCTCCAGCAGGCGGCTGAGCTCGGCGGCGGTGGAGGCGTGCTTCGTGTCGCGCGCGAGATTGGTGAATTCGCCGGGGTCGGCTTCGCGGTCGTAGAGTTCGGCGCGGTCCGGACCGCCCCACTCGGTGTACCGCCAACGTTCGGTGCGCACGGTTTTTCCGTTGTTGATGTAGGTGAACGCGCCCTTCTTCCAAGGGCGGGCGGGGTTGCGGAGCAGCGGGACCATGCTGATGCTCTCGATGCCGGCGGGCGGCTTGAGGCCGCAGAGTTCGGCGAGCGTGGGGAAGATGTCCACGCACTCGGCCGGACGGCGGCACACGGCGGGTTTCGTGACCCCGGGCACGGAGATGATCAGCGGCACGCGGCAGGATTGCTCGAAGAGCGTCATCTTCTGCCAGAGGCGGTGTTCGCCGATGTGGAAGCCGTGATCGCCGAAGACGACCACCACGGTGTTGCGGTCGCGGCCGGAGCTTTTGAGCGCGGCCATAACGCGGCCGATGCAGGCGTCCACGTAGGTGACGCAGGCGTAGTAGGCGGCGATGGCCTCGCGGCGCGTCGCGTCCGTCATGGCGTGGTCCACCAGCTTGCCGTACTTGTGAGGGAGGTCATCGGGATCGCGCTCGGGGTTTCGGGGGAGCGGGATCGAAGCGGGCGGGTACATTTCGAAGTACTTCGCCGGGGCATGCAGCGGCAGGTGCGGGCGGTGGAAGCCGAGGGCAAGGAAGAGGGGCTTATCGCCCGGCTTCTTCGAAAGCACGCGCACGCCCTGCTCGGCGATGGCACCGTCGTTGCAATCGAGGTCGCCGCGGCCCTGCGGGCCCCACACCCAGGCGCGGTAATCGTACACGGCGCGGCGCTCCCCGGCGCTGACGTTGCCGAACAGGACGCGCGGCGCGGGATCTTTTTCGCGCGAAGGCTTGGGGACGCCCTCACGCTCCGGAATGACGCGGCTCCAGCGGGCGGAATCGTCGAAGACGTTGGGGCCGTTGGCGGCATGGAAGATCTTGCCCACGCGCACGGTTTCATAGCCGCCCGCGCGGAATATTTCGGGAAGCGTGGTGCCGGGACGCAGGCGGGTGTTCCAGTCGAGGGAATTGCCCAGCACGCCGGTCGTGGGCGGGCGCAGGCCGGAAAGCAGCGCGGAGCGCGTGGGATTGCAGAGCGGAAACGCGCACTGGGCATTATCGAAGCGCACGCCACCGGCCGCGAGCGCATCGAGGTTAGGGGTGCGGCATACCGGGTTGCCGTAGCAGGATTGACAGGTCGCCAGATCTTCGATGGCGATGAAGAGGACGTCGAAGGGGCGCGCGGCGGCGCCCCGGGCGGGCAGGGCGGCCGCGAGGCTGAGGAAGGAGCGACGGTCCATCATGGTTCACACGATGATAACCGTTTTTCCAGGAGCCGCGGCCGCGAGGACGAGTCTAGAGTTCGAACACGGCGCCCGTGTCGGCGCTGGTGACGTGCTGGAGGTAGCGGGCGAGCCAGCCGTGTTTGACCTTGGGCTCGAAGGGCTGCAGTTCCGAGAGACGGCGCTGGATTTCGGCGTCCGGAACCTTCAGTTCGATGCGGCGCGTGTTCGCGTTGATGTAAATGCGGTCGCCGGGGCGAACGATGGCGATGGGACCGCCGGCAGCGGCCTCCGGCGCGACGTGGCCGATGCAGAGGCCGCGCGTGCCGCCGGAGAAGCGGCCGTCGGTAATGAGCGCGGCGCGAATGCCGGCGCCCACAAGGGCCGCGGTGGGCGAGAGCATTTCCTGCATGCCGGGGCCGCCGCGGGGGCCTTCGTAGCGGATCACCACCACGTCGCCGTCCTTCACTTCGCCGGCCAGGATGCCCGCCTGCGCCGATTCCTGCGATTCGTAGATGCGCGCCGCGCCTTCGTACTCCATCATGTCAGCGGCGACGCCCGCCACCTTCACCACGGAGCCGTTGGGGGCGAGGTTGCCGAACAGCACGGCCAGGCCGCCGGTCTTCGAGAAGGCGTTGGGGACGCGGCGGATCACGTCGCCATCGGCGTCCGGCGCGCACGCCACGGACTCGGCGAGGGTGCCGGCCACGGTCTTCGCATTCAGGTCGAGCGGCGTCTTCCCGTCGCGCGCGATTTCCTTCAGGATGGCGGCAATGCCGCCGGCGCGATGCACATGTTCCACATGAACTTCCGGACGGCTGGGAGAAACTTTGCAGATGTTGGGGGTGGCGGCGGAGATTTCGTTGAGGCGGTTGAGGTCGAAGGGGATGCCGGCCGAATGCGCCAGCGCCAGCCCGTGCAGGACGGTGTTGGTGGAACCGCCCATGGCCATATCGAGCACGAAAGCGTTGACCAGGGCCTTCTCGGTGACGATGTCGAGCGGCCGCAGGTTTTTCTCGAGGCAGTTCTTGAGCGCGGCGGCGGCGCGGCGGACCAGCGCCAGGCGGTCGGGATTGATCTCCGTGGTGGAACCGGGGCCGTTGACCCAGCGCTCGGCCGGAATGGTGCCGTTGCCGGGAAGGGCCAGGCCGATGACCTCGCCGAGGCAGTTCATGGAGTTGGCGGTGAACATGCCCGAGCAGCTCCCGCAGCCGGGGCAGGCCTTTTCAGCCAAACTCCGCAGCGCGTCTTCCGTCATCTTGCCGGCGGCAAACTTGCCGATGCCCTCGAAGATGGAAATGAGGTCGGTGTTGCCGGCCCCGGCCAGCATGGGGCCGCCGCTGACGTAGACCGCCGGAATGTTGATGCGCACCATGGCGTTGTACATGGCCGGGACGATCTTGTCGCAATTGCCGATGCCGATCCACCCGTCGCATGGGTGCGCGCCGATGATGGTTTCGATCTGGTCGGTGATCAGCTCGCGCGAGGGCAGGGAGTACTTCATGCCGAAGTGCCCCATGGCGATGCCGTCGCACACGGCCGCGCCGATGTTGGTATACCAGACGTTGAAGCCTAACGATTCGAGTTCCTTCCGTAGCTCCGCGCCGATCTTGTCCAGATGCGCGTGGCCGGGAATCTGGTTGGTGTACGAGTTGATGATGGTGACGAAGGGCTTCGCCCGGTCCGAGAACCTCTGTATCACGCCCTCGGCTTTCATCAACGACGCGGCGGGCACCATGTGCCGGCCTTCCGTGATAATGCGGCTGCCGCGTTTGCGGATCTCTTCAATGCCTGGATTCATTTGAGTTACTCCTTGTCGGGGCGGAAGCGGATGCAATAGAACAAGCCGAGGGCGAGAAGCAGAATTCCCCACCACACGGCGGTGTGCAGATCCGCCATGACGACGTCCCGCTTGATTCCGTTAACCACGTCCCAGAGTCCCGCGCCCAGAATGAGAACCCCATAGACGGTGAGCAGAATGCCGATGAAAAACCAAATCGGAATAACGTGCCTGGTCTCGCTCATGAGCTTGTCCTACCAGAATATGACGTTAATCACTACCATGCCAATTCCCACTACCACCGCCCAGAATGCCGGTCGGCGGTACCACGCGAAATGTCCCTCGCTGGGGACGGGCGTCAAGCCGTAGACGAGGTTCTTCAGTTCGGCTTCCGCGCGCGGCTTTGTGCACAGGCTCACCACCACCGTTATCAATACCGAGATGCAGAGCGTCCAGATGGCCCGGAAGGAATTCTCGGAGAGTTCCTTGGCGTGCTGGGAGAGCGCGATGATGCGCAGCGCGCCGGGATCGAGCTGCACCCAAGTCCACATTCCAATGCTCGACAGGGTGCCCGCCAGCAGGCCCCAGAAGCCGCCCGCCGGCGTGGCGCGTTTCCAGAGCATGCCCAGGATCACGACGCCAAACAGCGGCACGATGAAGAATCCGAACAGCACCTGGGTGTAAACCATGATGCTCGAGAACCGCATCACCAGGTAGGCGGTGCCAACGCTGACGAACACGCCAATCATGGTGCACCAGCGGCCCATCCTGACGTAGTGCGCGTCGCTGGCGGTCTTGCGCAGCAGCGGCTTGTAAATGTCGTAGGTCCAAACGGTGGCGAAGGCGCTGACATTGCCCGCCATGCCGCTCATGAATCCGGCGATAAGCGCCGTCACGCCGAGCCCCAGCAGGCCCGGCCCGCAGTAGCGCGCCATCATCAGCGGAAGCACTTCGTTGAAGCTGTGCGCGCCGGTCGCCAGTGCTTCACTTTCCGGCACCAGTTTCATGGGCAGCAGCGCCAGGCCCAACAGGCCCGGGACGATGACAATCAACGGCACCATCATCTTCAACGCGGCGCCGATCACCGTTCCCATCTTGGCCGAGCGCAGGTCCTTGGCCGTCAGTACGCGCTGCACCACCAGGAAGTCCGTGGTCCAATAGCCGAACGACAAGGCCAAGCCCCAGCCGAACACGATGGCGGTCCAGTGCGTGCCCATGGCATTACCATCGAATGAGCCGAGCGTGCTCCACAGGTGCGCATAGCCGGGGCCGAAATTGGCGGTAACGCGCGCCATCATCCCGTCCCATCCGCCGCATTCGATCAGCCCGAGGATCGGGATCAACAGCGTGCCCAGCCAGATCAGGAAGAATTGGAGCACTTCGTTGAAAATGGCCGAAAGCAAGCCGCCCGCCGCCACGTAAACGGCCACTGTGAGTGACGAGACCCAGATGCTGAAGTGAAGGTCCCAGCCGAGGATGACTTTCATCACCACGGCCATTGAGTACATGTTCACCCCGCTCATCAGGATGGTCATCAGGGCGAACGAGATGCCCGACACCGCGCGCGCCGGTTCGCCGTAGCGCAAGGACAGGTAACCGGGCACCGAGTGTGTCCTGCAGATGTAATAGAACGGTAGCATCACCACGGCGAGAAACAGAATCGCCGGAATGGCGCCGATCAGGTAGGCGTGCGCGGACAGGATGCCGTACTGATACGTCGCCGCGGCCCAGCCCATCATTTCAAGCGAACCGAGGTTGGCCGAGATGAAGGCAAGCCCTGCGATCCAGGCGGTCATCTGGCGCCCCGCCATGAAAAAGCTCTCGCCCGTGTCGGCGCGGCGCTTCAAGTAGAAGCCGATAGCGAGGACCAAAAGAAAGTAGATGACGACGATGGCCAGGTCCACCGGAGACATCGCCAGCAAGCGCGTGGTATGAGTGCCCATGGATGAACGAACTATTGTACTGGACGGGGAGGCCCGGTTCGAAACCTGCTGCCCTGACTACAACAACTCCGGCCAGCGTCTTGCCGTGTGAATAATGGCCAGGAGTTCTACGTGTCCTCTTTGCACACGATACGCCACGACGTAAGGCGGCACGATCAACTCGCGTGTGCCGGCCACGCGGCCTTTTCGCCCTAGTTCGGGATGAAGGGTGAGCGCTTCCGTCGCTGACCGGATCTTCTCCACCTCGCGTTCCGCGGCGCGGGGATTATCCTCAAAGACAAAGTCGTGCAGCGCCTCCAGGTCACGCAGGGCTGTCGTCGTCCAGCGAATCCTCATCTGCGGCGAAGGCGATCGAGGGTCGTATTGACCTGTGTGTCTGGCACAAACCGGCCCGTGCGGGCGTCAGCCAAGCCGCGTTGGATGTGTTCAATCTGCCACTGATGCATCTCGATGTAGGCGTCCAAGGCTTCATTGACGATGTAGCTGCGGTCCCGGTCCAATGCTGCGGCAATGGCGTCGAGCGCGGCTCGCGTCTCTTCCCCCACGCGGACCGTCATCGTACTCTTCCTCATGCAACACACTGTAGCACGCTGTACTGCCATGCGTTCTTCCCCTACCGGAACGCGATCGAGTACAGGTCCGCGTCCTTCATCACGAAGCGCAGGCGGATGGTGGCCCCCTTCAGCGACTTCACGCTGATGGTCTCCTCGATCTTGTCGCCAAACAGAACCTTCGCCTCGTCCAGCGCGAAAGCGGGTAGTGGGTTGCCGCGTTCGTCCTGAATCTCTACGCGAATGCTGCCGGCGGCCGAGGTCGCGTAGTTCAGCACGAGCTTGGTCCCATCGAACGTGAGAAGCTTGGTCAGCATCTCGCCGCCGCTCGCGTCGGCGTGCACGCTCGCCAGGCCGTCCGTGCGCCACGAGTAACGTACCAGCCGGTTGGTGGGCCAGTTGTAATCGCGGTCGACGTAAAGCGACATCTCATCGGCGGCTGTGGGCACCAGGCTTGGGGCGGCCATGGTTGAGCGGTGGATCCAGTTGCGAGGTTCGCGCCCTGGGCGTATCAGTGCTTCCATGAAGCGGCGGTCCCAGTGGATGCCGTCGCGGCTGGTCATAAAAACGGTCTCGGAGACGCCCTTCCCCGGAGCCTCGGCCAGCGGCGTACGTTGCTGCACGAAGCGCTTGGGGAACGCGAAGTAGATGTGCGGCGCCCGGAAGTACGGCGAGGTGGCGTTGGTGTAGAGCTGTTCGAGCGGCGCGGAACCGTAGTCGGCCCAGACGCCAGCCGTCCAGTTCATGAAATCCTTCGACGAGGCGAACTTCACCGTGCGGATGCCGTAACGGAAATCCCGGTAAACGGCCACGTATTCCCCGCGCACCGCGTCGTAAAAAGCTATGTTGAGCGAATCGAACGCGCCGTCGGTAATGATGGGCTCCTCGCGCATCTTCTTCCAATGCACGCCATCGGCCGATTGGTAGGCGAACAATTTACCGCTGCCGCCCACGGCCTTGTAACGGGCCTCGGCTGTGGCTGCGGGATTCGAGTCCTTGAACGGGGCGAAGTTGTGTACGGCGGTTTCGGCGAGGATGATGTTGTTCGCGCGCGAGCCCTGGAATTCCACCAGGCCGAGCGCTGGCCGGGTCCACGTGATGCCGTCCTTCGATTCGGCGTAACAGGTTACTTCCTTGTGCGCGGGGACGACGGTCTCGCCCGGGCGCAGCAGGGGCATCGGTGTGTAAGCGGGGTCGGACGAACCGCGGTAGTACAGGCGATAGACGCTGTCGTCCTTGATCACCGTGCAGTAGGTGCTGGTGTTGCCTTCCCACGGCTTGTTGAAAACGATGCCGGCGGCTTCTTCGCGCGGCGCGTGCATGCGCAAGGAGACGCCCTTCATCGAATCAATGAGGTATCCGTCGACGAATGGCTCCAGCCGGTTCCCCATGTGGATGGCCGGTCCACCCGCCAGGGCGAATTGAGTGCTTACGAGAGTCAACAAAAGCAGATATGCGTGCATCAGTGCCTCCGTGGAAAGATGAACCGACTATTCTACTTAACGCGCCGCCGCCGAGCGAAGCATGAGCCAGACCTTTTCCCAGGCAGGCAGGCTTACTCTGCGGCGCAGCACGTCGAAGCCCGAGCGCTCGATGCGTTCGAGCAAGCGCGAGTAAATGGCGACGATGGCGCGCAGCATGGGGCGGCCCGCGGGCTTCACCAGGTTCACGAGCGGGGCTGAGCGCGCATAATATTCCCGGGCGCGCGCGGCTTCGAAGCGCATCAGGCCGAGAAACTCCGGCGTGGGCCGGGAATCGCGTAGCGCCTCCGGCGAGACCCCGAACCTGGCCATATCTTCCTGCGGCAGGTACACCCGTCCGAGTCCGGCGTCTTCACCGACATCGCGCAGGATGTTGGTCAACTGAAACGCCACGCCGCAGTCTTCGGCCATACGCGGCGCTTCCGGCGACTCGAACCCGAGGATGTAAATCACGCACAAGCCGACCACGGAGGCCACCTGGTAGCAGTACTGCCGCAGATCGTCGAAAGTCCGGATGGTGCGGGGTTCCAGGTCGCTCGACACTCCCGCGATCATCTGGCGAAAGTACTCATGCGGAATCCGGTAGCGCTCCACCGAAGCGCAGAATGCCGGCCAAACCGGGTGTTCCGGCGCATCTCCGGCCAGGGCCCGATCCAGGTCCGCGCTCCAGCGTTCGATCGCGCTCCGAGCGTCGCCTTCGGCCGGATCGTCACTGAGGTCGTCGCAATATCTCATAAAGGCGTACATGGCGCACATGGCGTCACGCTCGGCCTTGGGCAGCAGCCGGAAGGAATAGTAAAAGTTGCGCGCCCGGCTGCGCGCTACGCCGCGGCAGTATTCGTAGGATGCCTGGATCGCGTCCGTCATGCGGCCTTCCGGAATGCCTGCCGCACGAGGACTCGGAGAAGCAGGCCGGTACGCTCGACCTTCGAGATAGCCGGGCGCCGCGCCAGCACGTCGTAGTCCTGCTGTTCGATCTTGTCGAGAATGCGCATCCCGCCGCGGCTGAACAGCTCGATGTCGACGGCCAGCCGGCGGTCGAGCATCCCGGCCAGCGGCAAGCCTTCCACGAACAGTTCCCGCGCCTTGACGACAATCTCGCGCATGGCGGCCCGGAACTGCGGCGTGGCTTTCAGCGCAAACAATTCATCCAGCGTGTAGCCGTGCCGCTCCATCACTTCCAGCGGGATGTAGACGCGGTCCTTGGCGAGATCGACGGCCACATCCTGCCAAAAATTGGCCAATTGCAGCGCCGTGCAGGTGGCATCGGACAACCGCTGCCGCTCCGCGCCGGAGTATCCGCAAAGGTACAGCACCAGCCTGCCCACCGGGTTGGCCGAGTACCGGCAGTAACCGAATACTTCTTCCCAGGTGCGATAGCGGGTGACGCGCTGGTCCTGTTCGAAGGCGCGGATCAGATGCTCGAAAGGTTCAATCGGGAGGCCGTGGCGGGCGACGGTCTCTTTCAGCGCCACGAACACCGGATGCGTGGCCTCTCCCGCATACATACGTTCCAACTCCGCACGCCACCACGAGAGCAGGCGCAGGCTCTCGGCAGTGTCGCCGATCTCGTCTCCTAGATCGTCCGCCCAGCGGCAGAAGGCGTAAACGTTGAAGAAATCCTGGTGCAGACGCTTGGGAAGCAAAAACGAAACGACGTGGAAATTCTCGTAATGCACGCCGGCCAGCCAGCGTGTGTAAGCGAGAGCTTCCTCCGGTGTCGCCGCGTGACTGCGCGCGTCCGGCGACCGAAGGTATTCCGCCGGAAGCAGATATTGGTTGGCCAAGGCTTACGGAATAATGGCCGTCTTCATGTGGCCGTTGTGGCTCATCAGGTATTGCATCACTTCGAGCAGGTTCGAGAGCGGCTCTTCGCGATTAACGAAGTCCTGCGCCGAGATTTCGCCTCTCGAAATCACAGCTAATGCCTTCTGGATGTAAGCCGGCGTGTGATGGAAGCTCGCCTTGCAGGTGATTTCGGAGTAGTGCAGCAGCGAAGTGTCCAGGGTGACCCGGCTGTCGGCCGGGCAACCGCCGAAGAAATTGACGGTGCCGCCGCGGCGCACCATCTTGGCGGCCAGTTGCCAGGTTTCCGGCTTGCCTACGGCCTCGATGGCAACATCCACACCGCGGCCCGTGGCGAAGTCCCGGACGGGTTGCAGGGGATCGGGCGTCGTGTGACTCGATATAACCTCGTCGGCGCCCATCCGCGCGGCTCTTTCGATCTGGGTGCGCCGGCGTCCGACGGCGATGACACGTGTTCCGTATAGCTTCGCCAAGCGGACAAACATCAGGCCGATGGGCCCCAGACCCAGAACCACGACATTGTCGCCGGGCTTCACGCCGGTCTCTTCGAAGCCCCGAATCACGCAGGCCAGCGGCTCACAGAGAGCGGCGTCGCGGTAACTTACATGCGACGGAATTTCGTAAAGATTGCGCTGTACGATGCGGGACGGGATTCGAATGAACTCAGCATAAGCCCCGTTGTTGAATAAAAGGTCCTCGCAGAGATTCTCGGCCCCGCGTTTGCAGTAGAAGCAATCCATGCATGGAGCCGAGTTGGCCGCTACAACTCGTTGGCCAATCTTGAAATTCGTTACTTCTTCACCCACCGCGACGATGTCGCCGGCCAGTTCGTGTCCGAAAAGGGCCGGCGGTACGATCATCCGCGCGTGGTATCCACGGCGAAACACCTTGACGTCAGTGCCGCAAGTCAGCGCCGTTTTCACGCGGACCAGGACGTCGCCCTTGCCGATTTGCGGCACGGCTACAGGCTCGACGCGCAGGCTCTCTTTTCCGTAAAGTACCGCAGCCATCATCTGCTGCATAACTGTTAAGACCACCTTTGAGGTAGAACGACTATTTTCATTGATTGGCCGTCTGGATGCAAGGCCTTATGAATCCCTTCAGCTAGGCGATCCAGCGGCAATCGATCGCTTATGAGGTCTTCAACCGGCAGTTCACCGCTGAAAACCAGCCCGGCGGACTCGTGTTGAAGATCAACCGATGCGCTGTAGGAACCGAACACCGTACGCTCCTGCCTACAGATGTCGGCCCCGGAAAACTCCACCCGCTCCTGATCGGAAGTCTGGGCGAATAAAAGAATCCTGCTGCCCGGCCTTGAGCAGCGCATGGCCTGATCGGTCAGGCCGGGGGCGGAGACGGCCATGATCACCAAGTCCGCGCCGCGTCCTTGGGACCGCGCCATGACCTCCGCGTGGGCGTCCGTCGCGCGCGGATCCCAACTTTCAGCCGCGCCGAAGCGCTTCGAAAGCTCCCGCCGGAGCGGAATGGTATCTGTCGTCACAACGCGGGCGCCCGTGCGCCGGACCAGCATCGTGAACAGCAGCCCGATGGGACCTTGGCCTTGAATCAATACGAGTTCGTCCGGCTGCGGGTCCGCCTGCACCACCGCTTTATGACAGGTATTAACCGGCTCGACAAAGCAGGCGCGTTCGAACGAAACCCCAGGGGGAATCTTCTCGACGCCGCGCTTTACAATCCAGTCCATGATCCGCACGTACTGCGAGAAGCCACCGCCGGCCGGCTCAAAACCAGCCGTGATGCCGACGCGCCTGTAAACTTCGCACTGCGCGTACAACTTCCGCCGGCAATAAAAGCAATCCAGGCACGGGATGTGGTGGAAAGCGATGACGCGGTCGCCCACGCTGAAGCCCTCGACACCTTCGCCCGCCCGCACCACAACTCCTGCCGTCTCATGTCCATAAATACGAGGCGGCGGCAACAGGTCGTACTCAACCTTCTTCAAGTCCGTGTGGCAGATGCCGCAACTCTCCACCCGAACCAGCAACTCGCCGGCTCCGATGGTGGGTGTAGGCACCTCCTCTATGCGGATCTCACCGCTTCCCCGGTAGACCGCCGCGCGCATCAGCGGCGGAATGCTCGAATTAGAATGCACAGTCTGCAAGAAACTCTCCCAACACCCGCGAGCAACGACGTCCTCGCCAGGCCAGACTAGCTAGCTCCGGGACTGATCGCCACGGGCGGCGCATCGCCGCCAGGACCACTTTCGACTTACGAAAGCGGCCCTCGGCGTCCCGAGCGCCATCAAAATCGATCGAAAAACTCTCATCCGCCGCGTCTGTCACGGCGCGCACACAATAAAACGGGCAGCCACGCCCCAGGGCCCATCCGGCTACTCCGGCGGCCTCCATCTCGACGGCTGCCGCCCCGCGTTCGCCCAGCGCCCGCCGCGCGGCCGGATTCGCCGCCACACGGTCCACGCTGGCCAGTGCGCCACGGCGATGCAGGCGATTACAATGCGGATCCACGGCGTCGCACACGGGCGATCCATCCCCCCGCAGCACGCGCGTGGCTACAAAAACATCGCCAATTTCCAACGCCGCTTCCAAAGCGCCGCAGAAACCTGTACTCACTACCTTGTCCACACTCGCCCGTGAGCCCGCACACAACGCAGCCCGCGCGGCCAGTCTGGCGCCCACTCCATCGGCAACCATCAACCAGCGCCGCCCCTTCACCACGGCAGATCTCGCGAAGGCCAGCGGCCAGGGCAAAACCTCGGTTTTGCCGAGAATGGGTTTGAATCCTCCAAATTCGAACGGTTCGGCCGCCACCAGAAGTATGGTTTCCATGCCGCCGTCAATCCTTCCGGCGGAACCATTCGATGGCTCGCGCGAACGCGGCATCGACCGGACCAGGCGAGTAGCCCAGTTCGCGCCGCGCCTTTTCGTGGCGCACAAACATCTTCTTCTTCGCCATCCGCACCGCGTCGAACGGCACCCTAGGTTCTCTCCCCGTTATGCCAGCCCAGGTGGTGCTGAAAACGGCGGCACCGTATGCGACCGCGTACGGAATGCGCACCCCGGGCGCGGGAACGCCGCTTAGCCGCTCCAGCCTCAAAAAAAGCTGTCGCAGCGTAAGATTCTCACAGCCTAAAATATACCGCGCGCCGGTCCTGCCTGTCTCAAACGCCTGTAAATGGCCCATCGCAACATCGTCGACATCGACGAAGTTCAGACCGGTGTCCAGATATGCCGGCATCCGCCCCGAAATGTAATCCAGGATGATCTTGCCCGTCGGTGTGGGCTTGAAATCGTGGTCCCCGACCGGCGTGGTCGGATTCACGATCACCACCGGCAGTCCGGCGCGGATCTCTTCCCGCGCGGCTTGCTCGGCCATGAACTTCGATCGCTTGTAATCGCCCGCCATGTCATCCAGGGTGACCGGCGTGTCTTCGTCTCCAATGCCGTCCCCGGGGAATCCGATACAGCCCACCGTGCTCGTGTAAACCACCCGCTGGACGCCGGTCTCGCGCGCGGCCCGCAAGATGTTCCGCGTACCGTCCACGTTCGAGGCGTAAAGCTCTTGCGGATGACGGGCCCACAGCCTGTAATCCGCGGCGACGTGAAATACCGCGCCGCAACCCGCCACGGCCCGGGCAAGGGAATCCGGGTCGCGCAGGTCACCCGTCACAGGCTCGGCATCCACGTCCATCAACCGGCTGGAAGGGCGCACCAATGCGCGCAGATGGTGGCCCCGCGCGGCGAGCAGCCGCGCTACATGCCAACCCACAAAACCCGTCGCTCCTGTGATCAGTGTCGGTTTCACGTGCGGAGGTCTCAGCGCAAAGCCCAAACCATCAGCTTCAGGTTGTCGCTGAACTTGCTATTGATGCCGAGGGCGGCCGATGGCTCGAATCCGCAGTGCGTCATGCAATGCTCGCACCGCGGGTCGTTTCCGTGGCCGTAGCTCTCCCACGGCGTCTGGTTCATCAGTTCCTCGAAGGTCTTGTAATGGGCGTCCGTAATCAGGTAGCAGGGTGCCTTCCAGCCCTTGATGTTATACGTGGGATTGGCCCAGGCGGTGCAGGGAAGCTTGCGGCCGCCTTTCAGAAAATCGAAATAGAGGGGCGAATTGTTCAGTTTGTAGTGCGCCTCAAGCCGTTCGATATCAGCGAACTTCTCGCGCACGTCGTCGCGCGTCAGGAAGATCTCCTGGTCGTCTACCGAGGAATATCCGTAGCCGGGCGACAACATGTGGCCGTCGACCGAGAACTGCTTCAGGTACTCGAACAGCGCCTCAATTTCCTTCATGTCGGTCTCTTTGTAGACCGTCGTGTTGGTGCAAACCTTGAATCCGGCCGCCTTGGCGGCGCGGATGGCTTCAATGGCCTCGCGGAAAACGCCCTTGCGCTCCACGACCTTGTCGTGCGTCTTTTCCAGTCCGTCCAGGTGGATGTTGATGAACAGGTGGTCGTGCGGCTTGAACTCGCCGAGGCGCTTGCGGACCAGCAAACCGTTGGTGCACAGGTAGATGTGCCGCCCGCGATCCAGAATCGCCGATGTCAGCTGGCCGGCTTCCGGGTAAAGAAGCGGTTCGCCGCCGCAAATGGATACTACCGGGGCGCCGCACTCGTCCACCGCCTTCAAGCACTGATCGAGGCTCAGCCTCTGCGTCATGGTGCTTTCGTACTCGCGAATGCGCCCGCAGCCTTCGCAAGTCAGGTTGCAGGCGTGCAGGGGCTCCAGCATCAGCACCAGCGGGAACCGCTGATGGATGAGCGGATGGCGCGTCGTGCCGTTGTTGCTCTTGGTGTGCAGGATGTGGAACGGGTTGCCGTTGCCGTTACTCGGGACTGGATCGCGCTGCCACTCCGGCCGCGGCCACAAGCGGTTCTTGAAGATATAACCGGCGATGCCGGCCGTCATTGAGAGTGGAAATCTCACCTTCCTGTTCCCTCCTGAGTAGAATCCGTCGCCTTCAAGAACGAGCTCATGGCCAAAAGCGGGAACGAATGCCGGTAGAGGTGGTAGCAGAGGTAGAACACGCGGGGGAAGCCCGTTCCTGTAGCCAAACGCTCACTCCACGTCCCGTCGTCGTTTTGCGTTTCCAATAGGTATCGGATTCCGTCCTCGACGCTCGAACTGCGGGTGTCGCCCGCGGCCAGGAGCCCCAGAACGGCCCAAGCCGTCTGCGATGGCGTACTGGGCGCTTCCGTGTAAGTCTGATTCTCGTAACTGGCGCAACTCTCGCCCCATCCGCCGTCCGCATTCTGGATGGAGCGCAACCACTCCGCGGCGCGTAGCACGGCGGCTTCGTTCGAGTCCACGCCCGCGGCACGGAGACCGCGCAGCGCCAGGAAAGTGCCGTAGATGTAATCGACGCCCCAGCGCCCGTACCAGCTTCCGTCCTGTTCCTGCGTGCGCAGGAGGTATTCAGTACCGCGCTGGATGGCGCGGCTTTGCGGATCGACGCCGGAGGCGCAAAGCGCTTCCATGACGCGGCCGGTGATGTCCGGACAGGTCGGATCGAGCATGGCGTTGTGGTCGGCGAACGGCATGTCGCTCAGAAACTGCCAGTTATTGTCCACGTCAAAGGCCGCCCACCCGCCGTCGGACGACTGCATGGCCAGCAGCCAGTTCACCGCGCGTTCCCGGGCCGCGTTCGATTCCACGCTGCCGTGACGCAATGCCAGCAACACCATGGCGGTATCGTCGATGTCCGGATAGAACTCATTGGCGAACTCGAAGTACCACCCGCCCGGCTCCGTTTGGGGGCGCTTTACGGACCAATCGCCTTTGCGCCGCACCTCTTTGGAGAGCAACCACTCCATCGTGGGCTCCAACACGCCGTTCGCGCCCACCCCGGATTCGCCCAGCGCGAACGCCGCGATGGCCGTATCCCACACGGGAGAAAAGCACGGCTGAAAATAGAGGTCGCTGCCGTCGTCCACCATCAAACGGTCGAATTGGCGCCGCGCTTCCACGCTGGCCGGATGCTCGCGCGGGTAACCCAGGACATCGAAAGCCATTACGGCGTACATCATCGGTGGATAGATGGCACCGACGCCCTCGCTCTGTTCGGTGTGCTCAATCAGCCAGGCTTCCGCCTTGCGGATGGCGTAACGGCGCACGGCCTTGATGAGCAAGTGCTTTTCCCAAAACTTCGCCATCCGGTCCAGCCGCAGGAACCGGTTGCGCCAACTGAACATGCCGGGCGTTTTGGGCACGCCGAATGGCCTGTCTGTGCGGAAGAGTTCTTCGAGCGTGAAGCCTTCCGGCACCGGGCGCATGGGATTGACGGCGTGCACGATCGAAAGCGGGATGACGATGGCGCGGCTCCAGGACGACATCTCGTAGATGAAGTTGCCAAGCAGCATCACCTCCGGGGCGACCGTCGGGCAGTGCTCGCGAGGGAACAGCCCGAACAAGCTCAAGTTGAGCTTCACGTAACTGTTGGCTGCCTGAATGCCGCCCAGTTCGAGAGTTAGATCACGTGCCTTTGCCAGGCGCGGGTCGTCCGCCGGGTAGCCGGCCAGCTTCAGGGCAAAGTAGGCCTTCACTGTGGCGCTGATGTCGGACGGGCCATCGGGATAGATGTTAAAGCCGCCGTCTTCGAGTTGTCGCGCCAGAATGCCGCGCGCCGCGCGATCCACATGGTCCCGGTTCGGAGGATTCCACGCGCCGCCTTGCGGCGGGTAAAGCCACAACTGGAGCAGGATGTAGTCGGACTCGAGCGTCGAATCCGCAGTCAGTTCCGCCCACCAATAACCATCCGGATGCCGGAGCGAGAGCAGGTGTTCGGCGGCTCGTTCAACACCCCTAGCCACCGCTGGAGCGAAGTTTCGTGCGACTTGTGTGCAGGCGCTCATGGTCAGTAGATGTTCACGAGCCTGGAAGCATGGGGCTCCAACTCGTTAGGCAGCGAGAAACGTACATCCTCGCCTTTGAGACTGATTTCCTCCACGTCCGCGTAGCCGCGCTTCTTGAGCGCCTGAACCAGGCCTTCCACCAGGTTCTCCGGCGCCGAGGCTCCCGCGGTCACTGCCACGGTCTCTACGCCGTCCAGCCATTCAGGGCGGACCTCGCTCTTGTCGTCGATGAGATACGCCTGGGTGCCAGCCTTACCGCAAACCTCCACCAGGCGGCGTGAGTTCGAGCTGTTTTTGCTTCCCACGACCAGAAGCAGTTGGCAGGTCGGCGCCACCGCCTTCACCGCCGATTGACGGTTCTCGGTCGCGTAGCAGATGTCCTTGGCAGCCGGCCCCTGAATGAGCGGGAACTTTTCTCTTAACCGCTCCACGATGTCGCGTGTCTCGTCCAGGCTCAATGTCGTCTGGGTGAGATAGCGCACGCGAGTGGGATCGGGGACGTGAAGACGGTCCACGTCCGCCGCCTTCGAAACGACCACGGTCGATGCAGGTGCCTCGCCCAAAGTGCCGATCACTTCGTCATGGTCCTTGTGGCCGATCAGGATGACGGTAGAACCGTGCTCCGCGAAGCGCTTGGCCTCCAGGTGGACTTTGGTCACCAGCGGGCACGTGGCGTCAATCACCTGAAGGTTCCGCTCTTCGGCCTGCTTGCGTACGTCCGGAGCCACGCCGTGAGCGCTGTAGATCACACGCGCTCTCGGAGGTACTTCCGAGAGTTCTTCCACGAAAACGGCTCCCGCCTCGCGCAACTCATTCACGACATGGCGGTTATGCACTATCTCCTTGCGCACGTAAATGGGTGCTCCATACATGTCCAGAGCGAGCTTTACTACATCGATAGCTCGCACAACGCCTGCGCAAAAGCCGCGAGGGCGAAGCAAGATCAGTTTCTTTGCTCCAGACACATTTCCACCCGGAGTACCCAAAGCCATACCGTGACCTACATTATAACAATCCGAGTACACTCACTCTTAACTTGGATGCGAAAAGAATCCGTCCAGGTACCTTCCACCCCCCACAACAGCATTAAAGTTCGATTAAACCGACTGGAATGATGCAAATCCAGCTGCCCTCCCCCTCCCCGCCTGCCTCCCGTCTCCGCAGATGGTAGTCTGTGAGGGTGCGATACCTCATTCTGTTAACAGCACTTTCCATGGCGTTGTTTGGGGAAGCGCCTGTCCCCACCCTCGGTTCCTACGAGCGGGCTGGAGCCGTGGTCCTCGCCAACGACAAACTGGAACTCACCGTTACCATTCATGGGGCGTCACTTGCCCGGCTTGTCCTCGAAGGCGATCCGGAGGCCGTGAACCCGTTCTGGGAACCCAGCCGCATGACACGCGAACTGGGCGGCCAGGCGGGTTTCCGTTCGGGCACGGGCCACTTCGTCTGTGTGGATGGATTCGGGATGGTGTCGGATGAAGAGCGCGCGGCGGGCCTGATGATGCATGGCGAGGCGCACACGCGTCCCTACGATATCCGGCGCATGTCGCGCGAAGGCGGCGCCGCCGTTGTGACCATGGAGGCGACTTTGCCCATCGTGCAGGAACGGCTCACACGCACGATGCGCGTAGTGGACGGCGAGAACGTCATCTACGTCGACAGCCGCCTGGAAAACTTGATGGGCTTCGACCGTCCCGTGAATTGGGCCGAACACGCTACTGTCGGTTCGCCTTTCCTGGCCAGCGGCGAAACCGTGGTGGACGTGAGCGGTACGCGCTCGATGACGCGCACCTGGACCGAACCCAAGCGCGGCACCGAGGATCGGCGCCTGGCGAGCGGCAAGGAATTTACCTGGCCGACGGCTCCCGGCCTGAACGGCCAGCCGGTGGACATGCGCGAAACGCCGCGCTCGCCGCACTTTGTCGATCACCTCACCACGCTTGTCGATCCCGGCCGCAAGTACGGCTGGGTGACCGCGCTCAACAAGGCGAAACACCTGCTGATCGGCTACGTTTTCCTGCGTGAGGAGTTCCCCTGGGTGCAACACTGGGACAGCTTTCCAGCCACGAGCAAGCTGGCGCGAGGCCTCGAATTCAGCACCCAACCATTCGACGTGCCGCGCCGCGAAGTGATCGGCGCCACACCGTTATTCGGCGCGCCCATGTATCGCTGGCTGCCCGCGAAATCGTATATCCAGGCGCGCTTCCTGGTGTTCTACACACGCGTGCCCGAGGGCATGACACGCGTGGACGACATCAAGCTGGAGAACCGCAAGCTCACGATCGAAGACCGCGCCGCGGACAAGAAGATCGTCCTGCGCGCTTCGCTGGGTTTGTAGCTACCGCGGCCAGCGCTGCTGCGGCGCCGGAAACTTCGGGAACGCTGCGTGCGGTTCCTGCTGATACCAGTACGCCACCGAGGCGATGTCGTCCGCCAGCGGCTGATACGTCCCGTCCGGCCACCAGCCCAGCGCCTGTATGGTCACGCGCAGGTCCTTCTGGAAGCTGATGGGGTCCATGAGGTGCCAACGATAGAGGCTCCATTTCGGCGGCCCGTCCTTGCCCGCGTGCCTGAGTGTGCAACCGGTGTATGGACTCGAGTAAGTCTCCGGGAAGCCGTAGGTCCCCATGAAGTAATCCTCGGTGCCGGTGCCGTTGATGGTGGGGAACTTGCCGTCGCCGTCCAGGTAGAATTTGATTTCGCCTTCGCCGAACCAGCCGTCGGATAGCTGCGTCCAAGCCAGGAAAGTGCCCACGTAACGGCCTTCACCTTTCACGCCGTCCAGGATGGTGTAATTCGGATTCTCGCGGCTGGTGGTGGCGCGGCGCCACTGGGCATGAAAGTAGCCCGCGTTGGCCGGCACTTCGGTTTCCGCGTAAGTGATCTGGTAAGTCATCAGCGAGAGGTCCCGCGTGCCTTCATTGGAAAAGGTGATTCGTGCATGCTTGCGAAACGGCATGGGCCAGAAACAATTCAACGCGGACTTCGGGTTCACCACCACGGCCAGCGAGTTCACCGGGGCGAAAAGCTCGTGACCCACGGCGAAGAAGTCCGTCATGGGCATTTCGATGGACGGCGTGGTCTCATTGTCCCAATAGAAACGCAGTACCGAATTGCGGCCGTTGCGCTTCCAGTCGCCTTCGGTAGCCATCCAGATGTGCTGTATGATGCCGGGTCCTTCGACGTCCATAATGGTTACCGTCTGGCCCGCTTTGGGCTTGATGAACGGCCGCACCTTCCATCCTTGGCCCAGGCGCACGGACGCCTTTGAGTACGGCAGGTCCGGGTCGTTCGGGTTGGGGATGGCCATACCGCCTTTGCCTTTTTCGCCGGTGGGATTCTCCGGCGACACCGAGCGTGTCCGCGCGGGCGTAAGCAGGGGCAGGTTCGACAGGCTGGTGTTCCACGCCGGTGCCTGCGCAAGAAGCGACGCCATACCGAATGATGCGGCGACAGTGAGTAAGGGGACGATTCGCATGATTATCTCCTGTGATCCATACATTATCCTGAATTGAGGATCCATGCTCGCGTTCGCCATTTTCGCGGCGACTTACCTGGTGCTGGCCATCGGCGGAATGCCGGGCTTCCGCATCGACCGCACTGGCGCAGCCATTATCGGCGCCAGCCTCATGGTCGGATGCAACGTGCTCACTTTCGACGAGGCGATCCAGGCCATCGATCACTCGACGCTGGTGCTGTTATTCGGCATGATGATCGTGGTCGCCAACCTGTGCCTTTCGGGCTTCTTTCGCGTGGTGGCAGCCCGGGCCGTCGAGCATGCGCATCGCCCGAAGACGCTGCTGGCGGCGGTGATCGCGGTGGCCGGCGTGCTCTCGGCGTTCTTCGTCAACGACACGATGTGTATCGTCCTGACGCCCCTGGTTCTCGAAGTCGCCACCGCCTTGGGACGCAATCCCGTGCCGTATCTGCTGGCCGTGGCCATGGCGGCCAACGTGGGCAGCGTGGCCACCATCACGGGCAACCCGCAGAACATGCTGATCGGAAACATGTCCGGCATCCCCTACCGCAATTTCGCCGGCGCGCTCATGCCGGTGGCGCTGGCGGGGCTCGCGCTGACGTTCCTGGTCATCGTGCTGAGCTTCCGTAAGGAATTTCGCGACGTGGAGCGTGTGAACGTGGCTCCACTGCGCGTGCATGTGAACCGCGTGCTGATGCTGAAATCGCTAACCATGTCGGCGGGCATGATCGTCTTCTTCTTCCTCGGGTGGCCGGTGGCGAAGGTGGCCGTCGTGGCCGGGGCGCTGCTACTGATCACGCGCCGCGTGAAGCCGGAGAAGGTGTATCACGAAATCGACTGGTCCCTGCTGGCCATGTTCGCCGGTCTGTTCATCGTGGTGGCGGGGGTCGAGAAGACGTCTCTGGAGGACGACATGGTCGCCCTGGCCGCGCAGTATCACCTGGATCGCGCCGGTGTGCTGACGGCGCTCTCCACGGCGCTTTCGAACCTTGTCAGCAACGTGCCGGCCGTACTGCTATTCCGGCCCATCATCGCGCACCTGGAAGATGCACGGCGCGGCTGGCTGCTTCTGGCGATGTCGTCGACGTTTGCCGGCAATCTCACTATTCTGGGCTCAGTGGCCAACCTGATCGTGGTGCAGAGATCGCGCCGCGAAGCGCCGATCTCGTTCTGGCAGTATTTCCGCGTGGGAGCGCCGCTGACGCTGCTGACGCTTATCGTAGGGACGCTTTGGCTGGCCTGACTCAGACAGCGGGCTGAATGCCCGGCGCGCTGGACGGCTGGCTCGGGAAGAAGCCGCGCAGGAAGTCGATGAATGCCCGGCTGCGGCGGCGGCAATTGTTATTGCTCAGTTCCAGGCGCTCCAGAAACACCAACACTCCCAGCACATCCGTGTCCCGGATGGTGGTAATGCCGGTATTCTGCGTCATTTGCTGGCGAAACTCTTGCAGGGCCTGCTGGAAGTTCTGCTGTACGAAGGCCGCCAACGGGTTGTTGGGACGGCTTTCGTAAATAAGTCCGCTCTCCAGGGTGCGGTAGGTGCGGATCAGCGCGCCCAGCGCCTCGCGCATATCCAGGTCGATCACGTCCGGGTTCTGCTGGCTGGCTCCGAACAGCGTGGCGGCGGCGAAGGTCAACAGTTGCTCGTTGCGCCGCAGGAAGCTCTCGGTTACCTGGACGTCCGGGTTCGGGAACTTGTCGGGATCGACCTCGGGAGGCTTCTCGTGAAGGCGGGCATCGCGCAGATATTCGCAGTCGAGCGGGCAGGCGATGGTCACCTCGCGCTCGGCACCGCAGCAGGGCGCGCAAATTTCGCCGCGTACTCCGGGGCAATAGCGGCGTGGGCGCCGGACTTCACATAGCTGACATTTCATAACGAGGGGGAAGAACTCTATCCTATCATCTGCCGGTAGGTGCGCCGGAAGAAGCCGTCCGTCATGCCCGCGATGTAATCGCACACCACGCGATGCGGCGGTTGCGAGGCGGCGCGCTCGGCGTACGGCGGCGGCAGCTTCCCAGGGTGCTGCAGGAAGAACTCGAACAACTCGGCCATCATGCGCGTGCTCTTTCGACGCTCGGCCGTCAGCACCTCGGAAGCATACACGCGCTTGTAGAGGAACGACTTGAGAGCGCGGCTGAGCCGGCCGGCGCCAGGGGTGTAGCAGGCCAGGCGCGAGGAGTGCAGGCGGACCTCGTTGTGATCTCGCACTCCGGCTTCGCCGGCGGCCGCGGCTACCCCTTCAATGAGGCCCGTGACGAGCGCGTCGATCAGGCGGCGCAACGTTTCGCGGAAACGCACCTGCGGCGCGGCGCCGGGGATCTGCGTGTCGACGAATTCCGCCAGTTCAGCGTAATCGGGAATGGCGGCACCGATGTCCTCCACCGAGTAAAAGCCGGCGGAGAACGCGTCGTCGAGATCGGCGGTATTGTACGCGATTTCGTCGGCCAAGTCGATGAGTTGAGCTTCCAGCGGCGGACGCTGGCCAGGCAGGTATTCGTCGAGTTCCGGACTTTCGCCGGGGGCGATGTCGCGAGAGTGCTTCACGATGCCCTCGCGCACCTCGAAAGTCAGGTTGAGGCCGGGAAAACAGGCGTAGGGCTGCTCAAAACTTTCCACGATGCGGAGCGAGTGCAGGTTGTGGTCGAAACGCTCGCCGAATCGGCTCATCTGGCGGTTGAGTTCCTCTTCGCCCGCGTGGGCGAAGGGCGGGTGGCCGATGTCGTGGGCCAGGGCCAAGGCTTCGGTGAGGTCTTCGTCCAGGCCCAAGGCGCGGGCGGCGGTACGCGCCAGTTGCGCGACCTCGATTGTGTGCGTCAGGCGGTTTCGAAAGTGGTCCGACAGGGTGTCGGGAAAGACCTGGGTTTTGTCTTCCAGGCGGCGGAACGCGCGCGCATGGACGATGCGGTCGCGGTCCCGCTGAAACTCGTTGCGGTAAGGGTGCGACAATTCCGGATAACGCCGCCCCCGGCTGGAGCCCACCGGAAAGCGCAGGCGGCTCAGAAGAGGCGTCATGACGGGTGCTGCCGCTACTGCTGAGAGAATTCGGACATGGCCGTCAAGGCCGCGCGGCTCACTGCCGGGTTCTTGCTCGTCATCAGCGGTTCCACCAGCTTGCGGGCTTCGTTGGGCCTGGTCGGAGCGATCAGCTTGGCCAGCGATAGGGAGGCCTGGTCCTTGGAAACGAAGATGGTCGGCTTCTCGATGAGGGACCTCAGCAGACGCTCGCCCTCGGCTGGTTTGCCGAGCGCATACTCGACGTGGGCCAGCGAGTACTTGGCCAGCGACCCATACTCGCGGCTGCCATCCTCGGAGGCCACCTTGAAGTACTTCTCGGCGTCGGTCGTCTTGCCGGTATCGTTGGCGGCGACGCCCAGAAAGTAATAGGCGATTTGCGCTTCGTCCGAACCCGGGTATTTGGCAATCACATCGTTGAAAGCCTTGTTGGCGGCGTTGGCGCGCGCTTCTACAGTCGGAAAGGTGGGCAGAAACTCGTTGCCCGTTTCGGGGCCGATCTGGCGGTTCTGGACGTCCATGGCGGCCTGGAGCGCGCCTTCCCGCTCAGCGGATTTCTGTTTGCTGTAATATCTCCAGCCGAGGACGGCCAGGACCAGCGCTACGACGACGGCGCCATAGCGCACCATCTGCTGGCGATGCAATCCAACATACTCGACCGTGCTGGCCAGTTCTTCACGGAACTTGTCCTTCTTCAGCTCTTTGCGCGAGATTCTATCCACAGGGACCTCAAGGGAAATCTGATCTTACCACAGTCGCGGGCATTTCTTCGCGGTCGCGCCACGGATCGCTTCAGGCAAGCGGCGTGAGACTGCGTTGCACGGCGAACTTGACCAGGCCGGCGAGGTCGTGGATGTCCAGCTTCCGCATCAGGCTGGCGCGATAGGTATCCACGGTTTTGGGACTCAACTCGAGACGCGCCGCCACTTCCTTGGCGCGCAATCCTTCCACCAGCAACGAGAAAACCTGATATTCGCGGGTGCTGAGCTGCTCCAGCGGATCGTCGGGCTTCCTCAACCTTGGCTGGGCGAAAATTTTGTCGAGCTCGAGCATGGGCGAGACGTAAACGCCGCCCTGAGCAGTCTGCTCGAAAGCCTCCAGTAGGTGGCGGGACGGACCCGACTTCAAGATGAAACCCTGCGCGCCCGCGCGGAGCACTTCGATAACGGTCTTCCGGTCCCGCCTGGTTGACATGACGATAATTCGGGTGTGCAGATCGAGCTCGCGCAGCTTGTGGATGAGCTCAAGGCAATAGAGGCGGGGCAGGCCCAGATCCAGGAGTGCTACGTCGGGGCGCTTGGACGAGATCAGGCGAAAAGCGCTTTCCCCATCGCCACACTGGCCTACGACGGCATACTTCGGGTTTCGTTCACAAAGCGCAGCCATCCCCTCGCGGACGAGTGTCAACTCTTCGGCCACGACAACGGATATCTTCTTAACGGGTTCCATCAAGGAAGAGTGGTGAGCCGACGATCCCATTTCTCTCTAAGGAGATCGCGCCCAGAGCGACTCAAAACGCCATCACTGTACTGTTTGGACGGCCGGCCGCCTGCCCCTCGCAAACCGCCAAATGCAGGCGGCCGTAAGGGGGCAGGCGCTCGCATTTGCCTCAGGCAAAGCTGGCAATAGCCGTCGCTTCCCTGTCGTAGACGTCAAAAACCGTGTACAGCTTGGTGATCTGCAGCAGGTCATGAACGCGCTTGGTCAAGTTCAAGAGCTTCAATTTCCCGCCCTGGTTGGTCACAGTGGTGAAGGCGGAAACCAGCTCGCCGATCCCCGAACTGTCGATGTAGCTGACTTCGCCCAGATTCAGCACGATCTTCTTGTTGCCCTGGGCAACAAGGCCGCGAATGGTGTCGCGGAACAAACTGGAGCCCTCACCGAGGGTGAGACGGCCCACCGCATCCACCACGCTTACGTCTCCTACCTGGCGCACAGTCAATTTCACACTCACAGTTTTAATCCTCCTCGCTCTGTCGAACTATAAGAACTCCAGCCGGTGCAGCCTCAAGGATGCCCCGGCAACCGCTTCACCATGCGGACCTCGGTACCGTGTCCGGCTCGGGGCCGGATTTCAAGCTCGTCAACAAAGGCCTGCATGAGTAGGATACCCCGGCCGGACTGCCGCAGTAAATTCTTCTCGTCCAGGGGATCGGGCAGCTTCGAGGCGTCAAAGCCGTCGCCTTCATCGGCCACGCGGATGGTCAACTTGCCGGCCTCCGCGGATACCGATAAATGCACTTTCTTATTCGCGTTATAACGGTTCCCGTGAACTACGGCGTTCACCATCGACTCGCGGACGGCCACCGAGATCCGGTGCAGATCGTCCTCGTCGAACCCAACCGTGTTGGCGAGCCGGAGAACGGCCGCCTCGGCCTGATCCACGCTTTCAAGGTTCGAATCGAGCAGCATTTCTACGCCTCGGCTGCCGCTATCTATTGCTTCAGGCATTACAGTTACGCCATTTTGGCGCGGCCCCGTCCAAACGCCAAGTTAATCCAGTCATTCCAACGAAGTCAACGAGTGCGATCCGTCTCTTCCTACACATCGCTTCAGCCTACCTACTCCAGGATCACGGCCCCCGTGGCTTTAATCTGATAGATGGTCCTGGGCCCGGTCACGGTGCCGGGATCGAACGGCTTGCCGTTTTCCTCAGCCTCATGCTTGGCCATGCGAACGGCCTGCTCCCTGGTGAGTTCGAGCTTGACCATTGTGCCCTCGGCCACGGCCATCTTCCCGACGGCTTCTTTCGGAAAGATAATCTCGCCCTCTTTCACTTTGATGCGGATCATCTTGCCGCTCTCCGGATCCACCAGGTTCATCCAGCAGCCCATCTTCTGGCAGACCTCGGCCACTTTGCCCTTGGCCTGCACGGTCTTGCCGGCATAATCGCAGGGATTGCCGGCAAGCTGTGCGATGGGCGTGACCTTCTTGAGCGTGAGCGGCTTGCCGAGCGGCGTGTCCGCCACAGCGAGCGCCGTCATAACTAACAGCGCGCAGAGAATTCGCATTTTCCCTCCCGGACGCTGAATTTCGATAAACAGAGATTATCTCACTGTCGCCGGGCGATTGCTTCAAGGTTGCTGCCCAGGCGTTTCACCAGGGGGAGGCGTATGAGCAGTTCATCGGCGGCGCGCGCCACCTGGTAGCCCGCGCGCCAGGACGGCAGCAGCCCCGCCAGCGGGCTGGAGACGAAGTCGTAGAACCCCACATGGCAGGCGAGGCCCGCCGCCCCGAGCCGGCGCTCGAGTTGCTTCCTGTCGAGTTCACGCTCATCCGGGCTCTGGTAGCTACGCATAAGCTTCGGAAAGAGGACCCGTCCCACGGCCCCCGACAAGCGCCACCGGCTGGGGTCGATCGAGTAGAAACGGCCTCCGGGAGCGAGTAGCCGGTGGACGTGGCCGAGGGTAATCTGAAGCGCCTCGCCGGGCAAATGGTGCAGCAGGAAAATGGCGTAGATCAGATCAAACGAGCAAGGCTCGAAGGGCATCTCCTCCAGGCTGCCTTCCAGGAAGCTCGTGTTGTGTAGATCGGCTCGCGCGGCATCCTCGCGCGCCTGCCGGATGGCTGCTGGAGAAATGTCGATGCCCACCAGTTGGCCGACCCTGGGCGCGATGAGCAACTCGGTGTCGCCAATGCCGCAACCCAGGCTGAGAGCGCGAGCGTGCGGATTTCCGGCCGTGAGGGAAAGGATGCGTCCAGCCATGTGCGCGCGCAAGGCCCTGACGGCCGGCTTGGCGAAATGTTGCTGTGCGAAGCCGCCATAGAGGGCGTCGTGGTAAGCGCGCTCGCGCGCCCGCGCCGGATCCGGATCCATGCCTTGAGCTTAACAGGCGGAGCTGGGTTACGGACGCATTTGCTACGCTGGGGATGCAATGAGCGCGCACGAACCCTTTCATTTCCACAGCATTGACCAGGTGAGGCAACGCATCAGCGAATTGGGCCTTGACCTCGAGTTGAGCGAAGATCTCAGCCCACTGGGGCAACCGCTCAAGGCGGGCGATTTCACCATTCCGAACCGCATGGTCGTGCTGCCCATGGAAGGCTGCGACGGCACGCCCGGCGGGGCGCCGGACGAGTTGACTTTCCGCCGCTACAAACGGTTCGCCGCCGGTGGCGCGGGACTGCTCTGGGTGGAAGCCACGGCGGTGGTGGAGCAAGGACGCGCCAACCCGCGGCAGATCTGGCTGCGCAAGGAGAATGTAGATGCGTTCGCGCGGCTGGTGGAAGAGACGCACCACGCGGCGAGGGAATCGATGGGGCCCAACCATCGGCCCATGATGATCGCGCAGCTTACACACTCGGGCCGGTACTCGCGCCCCGGGCGCACGCCGCGGCCCATCATCGCGCACCATTCCAAATTCATCGACCCGGTGCAGAAGCTGCCGCCGGACTATCCGTTGATCACGGACGACGAGTTGGAGCGCCTGGAAGATCTCTACGTGGAAGCGGCGGTGTGCGCGCAGTGGGCGGGCTTCGACGGTGTGGACGTGAAGGCCTGCCACCGCTACCTCATCAGCGAGCTGCATGCCTCTTACACGCGCGAAAACAGCCGGTACGGCGGAAGTTGGGAGAACCGCTCGCGCTTCTTCCGCAACATCGTGAAGAAGATCCGCCAGGCGGCGCCGGGCTTGGTCGTAACCTCGCGCATGAACGCCCACGACGCCATGGCGTATCCCTACGGCTTCGGAATGGATCCGGACGATCCCACCAGGCCGTGCCTGGACGAGCCCATCGACCTCGTGCGTTTCCTGGCCGAGAACGGCGCGCCGCTGGTGAACATCACCATCGGCAATCCCTACTTCAATCCGCATATCAACCGGCCGTTCGATCTGCCGGTGGCCGGCGCGCCGATTCCGCCGGAACATCCGCTGATTGGCATCGCCCGCTTCGTGCACATCGTGAGGGACATCCAGAAAGCCGTGCCGGGGATCGCCGTAATCGGCGGCGGAATCTCATGGCTGCGCCAGTTCTTCCCCAACCTGGCGGCCGCCAACGTCCGCAACGGTTGGGCGTCGTTGATGGGAGCCGGGCGGATGTCGTTCGCGTATCCGGATTTTCCGAAAGATGTGCTGGAACACGGCAAGCTGGAAGCCGAACGCTGCTGCGTGGCCTGCTCGGCCTGTACGCAGATCATGCGCGACGGCGGACGCAGCGGCTGCGTGCCGCGCGACTCCGCCATATACGAGCCGATTTACAAGGCCGGCCGCGCCGAGGCGCTCGACACCATCCTGGCCGAGGCGAACACCTGCCGCCAGTGCAACGATCCCACCTGCGTGCGAGGCTGCCCGGCGAAGGTCGACATTCCGCGTTTCGTCGGTCACATCGTGGCGGGCCGCTTCCGCGAGGCTTACGAAACCCTTCGCGAGCAAAACCTGCTGGCCGCCGTGTGCGGCTATGTGTGTCCGGCCGAAACGCAATGCGAAGCCGAGTGCATCAACGAACATTACGACAACCATGTCCCCATCCAGCATCTGCAGCGCTGGGTAGGTAGGAAGGCGGTGGAAGAAGGCTGGGCGGCCGAGCCGCGTCCCCCGCGCCCGGCCACGGGCAAGCGCGTGGCGGTGCTCGGCGCCGGAGCGGCGGGCGTCTCCGCCGCGGCCACCCTGGCTTCGCTGGGACACAAGGTTGTGCTATTTGATCGCGTGCCGCGGGCCGGCGGGACCGCTCGCGCCACGATTCCCGCCGAGCGGCTGCCAATCCCGGTCCTGCAGCGGGAAGTCGATGACGTGTTGGCCAGTTGCGGCGACGTCGAACGGCGTCAGACAAACTTCGGAGCTGCCCTCTCGCTGGATAAGATCCAGTCGGAAGGGTTCGCGGCGGTGCTGGTGGCGCTGGGACTGACGAAGTCCGTGGCGCTCGGCCAGGAGCGGCCGGCGAGCGGCGTAATCAGCGCCCTGGAGTTTCTGGAACGGCTCAAGACCGGCGGACGGGTTGAAGGCAGTGTGCTCGTTCTTGGCGGCGGCAACACGGCCATCGATGCGGCTCTCTCGGCCCAACGTGCCGGAGCGAGCGACGTAGCCGTCGTCTACCGGCGGTCCTTCGAAGAAATGCCCGCTTGGCCCGCCGAGCGTGACGCGGCCATCAAGACGGGTGTGAACTTCCTGATCCTGACGCAGCCGCTCGAATACCTGACCGGCGAGGCGGGGAAGCTCACGGGCCTCAAAGGGATCCGTACGCGGATGGCCGCGCCGGGCGAGGACGGCCGCCGGAAGCCGGAGCGCATTCCAGGCACAGAGCACGTGCTGCCGGCCGATCTTGTGGTGGAAGCCATCGGCCAGCAGGCCGGCGACGATATCCGCCAGGCGCTCACTGGCGTCGAGTTCACGCGCCAGGGCCTGGCGAAGACGTTGCCCGGAAGTTTCGAAACCACGCGCGCGATGGTGTTCGTAGCTGGGGACCTGATGAACGGCGGCACCACCGTCGTGCGCGCGGTGGCGGAAGGTCGCGACGCGGCCCGCGAGATCGATGCGCGATTGACGCGCGCCTAGTTGACCGGTGCCATTGCTGCCAGGCGGTCCTGGCACAGCACGGAATTGGCGACGGTGGAGGGCGGAAGGCTCTGCCCGAACAGGTGCCCTTGCAGCAGGTCGCAGCCTGCGCGGCGGAGTGCGCCGAGTTGCCGCTCGTTTTCGACGCCTTCGGCGACCACTCTCAGGCCCAGACCGTGAGCCAGCCGGATGACGGTTTCCACCAGCGGCGTCACGGTGCCGCTGGTCACATCGAGCAGGAACGACCGGTCGATTTTGAGGGCGTCGAGGGGGAAGCGGCGCAGGTATGCCAGCGATGAGTAACCGGTGCCGAAATCGTCAATCGCGATGCGGACGCCCAAGCCGCGCAGCTTGGTCATCCTGCGCACGGACTCTTCGACGTCGCGCATCAGCGTGCTCTCCGTGACTTCGAGAGCCAGCCACTTCGGATTGAGGCCGGTGTCGGACAGCGTCCCGGTGACCATGTGCACGAAATCCGGCCGTGCAAACTCCACGGCGGAAACGTTGACCGAGATGCGAACGGGTGCGTGGCCGGTGTCCTGCCATTCGACGTTCTGCCGGCAGGCTTCGCCGAGCACCCAGGCCCCTATCGGCACGATCATCCCCGACTCCTCGGCGATAGGAATGAACTCGGCCGGGGCAATGCGGCCCCGCCTGGGGTGGTTCCATTCGAGCAAGGCCTCCAACCCCGCCAGGCGGCCTTCCGGGTCCACCTGGGGCTGGTACAGCAACCGGAATTCATGCCCCTCCAACGCGCGGCGCATGTCGGTTTCGAGCGAAAGCCTTGTCCGCGCGGCCTCTCCAATGGCCCGCGTGAAGCGCACCACCTGCTGGCGGCACCCGGGCGCCGCGCGAAACGCGGCCGCGCCGGCATGCCGCAGAAGCGTTTCGGCGTCCAGGCCGTCCTCCGGGTAGACGCTCAATCCCATGCAAGCCGGCAGGTACAGTTGCTGGTCGTCCACTTCAAACGGTTTGTTGAGGGCATCCAGGACGAGTCCGGTTTTCCATGCCGTGTCGCGCGGATCCTCCAGCCTGCACAAGGCGAGGGCGAACTCGCTGCCGCTCATCCGGGCGACAAAGTCGTTCGGTTCGAGCGAGCCGGATAGCCGGCGAGCCACCTGCCGGAGCAGGTTGTCACCCATCGCGTGTCCAAGCGTGGCATTGATCCGCCGGAAATGGCCGATATTGATCAGGACCACAGCGGGGAACCAACCGCGCCAGTGCGCTCTGGCGATCGCCCGTGCGAACCGCTCCTCAAAGGCGAATCGATTGGGAAGACCCGTGAGGGCGTCGTCCTGCGGATAGCAGGCCAGCGTGCCGGAGGCTGCATCGAAGAGGCTCTGGAAACGGGCGCCTCTGTGTGGGCCGAATAGTGTGCGCATCGACATCCGGTGTCTCTATTGATTAGTACATCAATCGCGTGTGAAATAACTCATTTTTCGAGGGGATAGAGGCTATTACGGGTCTAGTACCGAAGTTATGGAACCAGGGGAATCACTTTTCATGCGAAACTTCCGCCGCCGGCGCACTATATTCTCATAGCCCCGAGGTGGGACGTGGTGTTAAGGGTTTTCCTAAGTTTGGCGACGGTCTTATCTGCTCAGGACGCGGCGGTTCTCAATCAGGCTTACGGGGCCTTACGCGCCAATGAGTACGATGCCGCCATTGCGCGTTTCGAACAGGCCATCCGGCAGGCGCCAACTAACGCAAGCATTCGCAAGGACCTCGCCTACGCTTACCTGAAAACCGGCACCACCGAGGCGGCACGCGATCAGTTCGCCGCCGCCGTGCGCCTGGAACCCGGCGACTACCACACCGCACTCGAATACGCTTTTCTGTGTTACGAGACCAGGCAACGCGTCGAGGCACGCCGTATTTTCGACCGTGTGCGCAGGTCGGGCGACGAGGCATCGCGCGCTACCGCCGAACAGGCCTTCGAGAACGTCGATCGCCCGTTGCGTGAGGGGATCGCCCGCTGGACGCGCGCGCTCGAAGCCGATCCGAATGACTTCAGCTCACATTTCGAATTGGCGCAACTGGCCGAGGAGCGCGACGAACTGGACCTGGCGGCTACGCATTACGAGCGCGCCTGGCGCCTGCGGCCGGAACTGCGTAATCTGCTTCTCGACATGGGGCGCACGGCCCAGGCGCGGGGGAAGCCGGAACTTGGCATGGCCGCGCTGCTCGCGGCCTCGCGGGGCGCTGAACCGCGCACCGCGGAGGAAGCCCGCGCCTTGATGCCCGCGCGTTACCCCTATGTTTACGAGTTTCGGGCCGCGCTGGAACTCGATCCCGGTAATGTCGAACTGCGCCGCGAATTGGCCTACCTGCTGCTCGCCATGGGCAAGATGGACGAGGCGGAGCAGGAATTCAAGACGGTGACCCAGGAGGCGCCGCGAGACCTGCTCTCGGCCGCGCAGCTTGGCTTTTTGCGCTTGAACCGGCGGGACTTGGCCGGCGCCATGCCGCTGTTCGAACAAGTGCTCAAAGGCGACGACGAAGAACTCGCCGACCGCGTGCGTTCGGCGCTGAAGCTCCCGCAGACGCTAAAGCGCCGCTCGGAGACCCCCAAACGCAAGATTTCGATCGAGGCCAAGGCGCTGGCCGGGCGCAGCTACGAAAAAGGCTACATGAAGGACGCGCTCAAGTATTTGCTCGTGGCCAACGAAATCGATCCCGTGGATTTTGACGTGATGCTGAAGCTGGGCTGGACGAACAATATCCTCAAGAACGACAAGGAAGCGGTGCGTTGGTTCAGCCTGGCCCGCAAGAGTCCGGATCCCATCATTGCGGCCGAAGCCGACCGCGCCTGGAAGAACCTCCGCCGCGACCACTCGGCCGTGCGCGCCAGCGCCTGGATTCTCCCGTTCTATTCCTCACGCTGGCATGACCTGTTCTCCTACGGCCAGTTCAAGACTGACTTTCGCCTCGGCAAGCTCCCCTTGCGGCCGTATCTTTCGACCCGGTTCATCGGCGACACTCGTCGCACCACGGGCGAAGCCGTGCCGCAGTACCTCAGCGAAAGCGCGCTTATCTTCGGAGCGGGCGTAGCCACTAACACGTATAAAGGCCTGATGGCGTGGGGCGAGGCCGGCACGGCGGTAAGTTACCTGGGTGGGCGCAGGGACGTGGGCGGCGCTATTCCGGATTACCGCGGGGGCGTCGCGTTCGCCAAAGGCTTCGGACGGTTGCTCGGTTCGGAAACCGGCGGCGCGTTCTTTGAAACCAACGACGACGGCGTCTTCGTCAGCCGCTTTGACAACGACTTCCTGTTCTACACGCAGAATCGCATCGGGTACACCATTGCTCCCCTGGAAGGATTGCGCGGGTTCCAGGTACAGTTCTACTGGAATCAGAACCTGACCGCCGACGTGCGCAGCCAGTATTGGGCCAATTTCTATGAGACCGGCCCGGGTCTGCGATTCCGCTTCCGCGCCATGCCCCCTTCGCTTTCCTTCACCGTCAACTTCCTGCGCGGCGTGTACCTGAGAAAGGAATTCGCGCCCGAGCCGGCCTTCACGGACCTCCGCCTGGGTTTCTGGTATGCCATCGTCCATTAAGCTCTTGTTGCTGCCGCTCGCGGCGTGGTGCATTGCCTCGGCGCAGCCGGTAGCACGCGTGCATCATTTTCATGTGCTGGGTGACGACGCCGGGTCCTGGCCGGATGTACTGCGGCCGGTCGGATTGGTGAAGGGGCAGGGCGGCGTCTACGTGGTCCGGTCCGGCGAAGGCGCTCCCGGCGCGCAGTGGTCCGAACGCGCCGAACGGGGCGCCTACGTAGTCCTTGAAGGTGAGAGCGAAGCGGCCGAGATGTTCGGTTTCAAGCCGGGCGCCAAGCGCGTCCCGGTGCGCAACGTGGAAGACGTCCACGCGCCGAAGCTGGGCATCATCTGGCAGAAGACGCTCGAATTGCCAGTCTGGACAGTGCCGGAGCAGGCCATGGTTTTCGCCCGGGAGCGCTGGACGGGGGCGCCGCTCGTGGCTGGGTTCCGGAAGGGGGCTGGTGCCGTCTTGTGGGTGGCGGTTCCGCCCGGCGAGCAAGGCTACGAGCGCTTCCCCTACCTCGTGCAAGCTTTGGCCGATCTTGGCCTGCGCCCGCCGTTCCAGTCTTCACGGCTGTGGGCCTTCTTCGATTCCTCTTACCGTTTGCGCGCGGATTCGGATTACCTGGCGCGGAGATGGCGCAAGGCGGGCATCGCCGCCCTACAGGTGGCCGCCTGGCATTTTTACGAGTCCGATCCGGCGCGCGACAAGTATCTGGACGCGCTCATCGAGGCCTGCCACAAGCAAGCCATCCTGGTTTACGCCTGGGTGGAGTTGCCGCATGTGAGTGAGAAATTCTGGCTGGATCATCCCGAGTGGCGTGAGAAGACCGCCCTGGGCCAGGACGCGCACCTGGACTGGCGCAAGCTCATGAACCTGGCCAATCCGGACTGCGCAGGGGCCGTGGTGGATGGTGTGCGCCGCATGATAGACGCCCACGATTGGGACGGAGTGAATCTGGCCGAGCTGTACTTCGAATCGTTGCAGGGATATGCGAACCCATCCCGCTTCACGCCGATGAACGCCGACGTCCGCGCCGAGTTCCGGAGAACGGGCGGTTTCGACCCGTTGGAGCTCTTCGACGCCGCCTCACCCAACCACCAGTCGAAGAACGCCTCGGGGCTGAAGGCGTTCCTGGAGTACCGCGCCACGCTGGCCCGGCGCACGCAAGAGAAATGGATCGCGGAGGTCGAAGCCATGCGCGCGGCGAAGCCGCATCTCGACCTGGTGTTGACGCATGTCGACGATCGTTTCGACAACCGCATGCGCGACTTGATCGGCGCCGACGCGGCTTCGTTGCTGCCCATGCTCGACCACCACGACTTCACGTTCCTGATCGAAGATCCGGCCACCGTCTGGCACCTGGGCGCCAAACGCTATCAGCAGATCGCGGCGAGCTACGCGCCGCTGACGCCGCACACCTCAAAGCTGGCCATCGACATCAACATTGTCGAACGGTACCAGGACGTCTACCCCACCAAGCAGCAGACCGGCACCGAGTTGTTCCAGTTGTTGAACCTCTCGTCCAGGGCTTTCCCGCGCGTGGCGCTGTACTTCGAGAATTCGATTCTGGGCGCGGACCTGCCGCTGGTGTCCGCCGCCGCTTCGACCCCCGATCGCGTGGAATGGCTGGGCGGGAAGATGGTGGTAGATTCCGTGCGCGGCGTGGGGGTTCCTTGGATGGGCGGGGCGAGAGTCGACGGGCGGTTGTGGCCGGTCGTGGACGGCGAGCTGGTTTGGTTGCCCGCCGGCGCGCACGCCATCGAACCCGTGGATGCGGCGCCCCCGCTGAGGTTACTCGCGCTGAATGCCGACCTGCGCAGCGCCGGCGCGACCACGCGCTCGATCGAATTCGCCTACCGGAGTCAGGCCCGCGCACTGGCCTTGGTGGACAAACGCCCCGCGAGGATCGAGGTAGACGGCGAAAACACGAAGGTAGATGTCCGCGAAGCCGGCAACGCCTACCTGCTCCTGCTGCCGAGGGGACAGCACCTGGTGTCGCTCGAACCCTGACCGGGACGGCGCGAAACGCGGTTCCATGATAGTTTGGTTAGTAGAGGCATTGATTCCACGCCATGGCGCCGGGTAACCACAGCGCGATACGCGCCGTCGGACTGACAAAGGCTTACCGGTCGGGGGCGAACCAACTGGTAGTCTTTGAAAAACTGGAGCTGGAGGTGCGGCGCGGAGAGCGCTTGGCCGTGGTGGGCGAGTCGGGCGCGGGCAAATCCACCCTCTTGCACTTGCTGGGCGGACTGGACCGGCCCACGGACGGGAAGATCCTGTTTGGTTCCAAAGAGATAACGGCGCTGGCCGATACCGATCTGTCCGATTTTCGCAACCGCGAGATCGGCTTCGTCTGGCAGAGCCATTTTCTCCTGCCGGAATTCACAGCGCTCGAGAACGTCATGATGCCGCTGCTGGTGCGCGGCGTTGAGCCGGACCGGGCGGCGGCCACCGCGTCCCGGCGTCTGGAAGAAGTAGGGCTGACATCGCGCGCGACGCACCGGCCGGGAGAGTTGAGCGGCGGCGAACAGCAGCGCGTGGGGCTGGCGAGGGCGCTTGCGGGTAATCCTAAGGTACTCCTTGCCGATGAGCCTACTGGGAACCTTGATGAGAAGACCGGAGAGATGATCGTGGATCTGCTTGAAACAATGCACCGGGTGCACGGTCTGACTTCGGTTCACGTAACCCACAACATCGCTTTTGCCAGGCGGTGCGATCGAATCCTGAGACTGGAGGGGGGCAGGCTGGTTCGGACTTCTGCCGAGACGGCCGGTTGAGTTCCCGCATCTAAAAGAGTAAGAGGGCGGATTCAATGTTTGAACGCTACACGGAAAAGGCCCGCAGGGTCATCTTCTTTGCGCGTTACGAGGCCAGCCAGTTCGGTAGCCCTTTCATCGAAACCGAACATTTGCTGCTCGGGCTGCTCAGGGAAGATAAGGCGCTCGCCAATCGCTTCCTGCGCAGTCACGCCGCGCTGGAAAGCATCAAGAAGCAGGTTGAAGCGCACACCACGGCGCGCGAGAAGGTTTCCACTTCTGTGGACTTGCCGCTGAGCCACGAGTGTAAGCGTGTTCTGGCCTACGCCGCCGAAGAGGCTGAAAGGCTCAGCCACAAGCACATCGGGACGGAGCACCTGCTGTTAGGCCTGCTGCGCGAGGAAAAGTGCTTCGCCAGCGAGATCCTGCACGAACGCGGCCTGCGGTTGGCGCAGGTGCGCGAAGACATCAGCCGGGCCAGCAACGAAAAGATGACCTCGGCCCGTCCCAAAGAGGCCTCGCTGCTCAGCGAGTTCAGCCGGGACTTGACGCAGTCTGCCATGGACGGCTTGCTCGACCCGCTCATCGGCCGGGATTACGAGTTGGAGCGGGTGGTCCAGATCCTGTGCCGCCGCACCAAGAACAATCCCGTGCTCATCGGCGAACCGGGCGTGGGTAAGACGGCCATCGTGGAAGGCCTGGCGCAGCGCATCGCCGAAGGCGACGTTCCCTCGTTCCTGTCCGACAAGCGCATCCTGGCGCTGGATCTCTCGCTGATCGTCGCCGGCACCAAGTACCGCGGGCAGTTCGAAGAGCGTTTGAAAACCATCATGAAGGAGCTGATGGAGAATCAGAACGCCATCATCTTCATCGATGAGTTGCACACGCTGGTGGGCGCGGGCTCGGCCGAAGGGTCGCTCGACGCTGCCAACATCCTGAAGCCCGCCCTGTCGCGAGGCGAGGTGCAGTGCATCGGCGCAACCACCCCGGGTGAGTTCCGCAAGTCCATCGAAAAGGACCGTTCGCTCGAACGGCGCTTCCAAGCCGTCAAAGTAACGCCGCCCAATGAAGCCGACGCGGTGCGCATCCTGTTCGGTATCAAGGAGCGCTACGAGAAATTCCACGCCGTCGCCTACACCGACGACGCCATCGAAACCGCCGTCTATACTTCGAGCCGATTCATTTCGGACCGTTTCCTGCCGGACAAGGCCATCGATCTCATCGATGAAGCCGGCGCGCGGGTGAAGCTGCGGCAGACCACCTTGCCCACCGAAGTGGCCGATGTGCAGAAGCGCATCAAGTTCATCGTTCACCGGATGGAGAACGCCATCGCCAATCACGAATTCGAGAAGGCGAGGTTCTACTCCGATGAAGAGCGCAAGGAGCGCGAAAACCTGCGCCTGCTGCGCGACAAGTACAACCTCGACGACACTTCCACCGGCATGGTGACCAAAGACGATATCGAGGACGTGGTGGCGCGGTGGACCGGCGTGCCCATGACGGCCATTCGCGAGGAAGAAGTCACCAAGCTCCTGCGCATCGAAGAGGAGCTGCATAAACGCGTCATCAGCCAGGAGAAGGCCATCTCGGCACTGGCGCGCGCGATCCGGCGTTCGCGCGCCGGGTTGAAATCGCCTAAGCGCCCCTCGGGCTCGTTCCTGTTCCTGGGCCCTACCGGCGTGGGCAAGACGGAAGTGGCGCGAGCGCTGGCCGAGTTCCTTTTCGCCAGCGAGAAATCGCTCATTCGCTTCGATATGTCCGAGTTCATGGAAAAACACTCGGTTTCGAAGCTGATCGGCTCGCCTCCGGGCTATGTGGGCTATGAAGAAGGCGGGCAGTTGACCGAGCGCGTCAAGCGCGCGCCCTACTCGGTGATCCTGCTGGACGAAATCGAGAAGGCTCACCCGGATGTTTACAACATTCTGCTGCAGGTGTTCGAGGACGGCCAGTTGACCGACGGTCTCGGCAACACGGTGGACTTCAAGAACACCATCATCATCATGACGTCCAACCTGGGCGCCCGATTCCTGGAGAAGAAAGGCGGCATGGGCTTTTCGGCTCCGGCGGGGGCGGGGATCGCCAGCAAGGTGGAGGACGCCGTGCTGGCGGAAGTGAAGCGGGCTTTCAACCCCGAATTCCTCAACCGGCTGGACGAGGTGATCCTGTTCAATCCGCTAAGTGACAACGACCTGCTGAAGATCATCGAGCTACTGGTCGGCCAGGTGAACCAGAACCTGGCGGCCAAGCAGATCAGCATCCGCCTGGCGCCCGAGGCGGCGCGCTACATTCTCGAGCAGACCTGCGCGGACCGCAGTTACGGAGCACGTCCGCTGCGCCGGGCGTTGCAGAAGTACGTCGAGGACCCACTGTCGGAGGCGCTCATCCAAGGTTCGCTGCCGCGGCCGTCCGAACTCGAAGTCTTCCTCAGTGAAACCGGTTTGTTCGCGCGCGAGATAAAGCCGCCAGAGGAGCAGCCCGTCGGTGTCGCCGAAGGCGGCGGCACTGCGGAGCCCGCTGCCCCCACGCCGCTTTACACTTTCTAATCCCGGGCGCCGCCTGTCACACTGGCGGCGCTCGACCCTCTCCACGAGGTTGATTCCGAATCTCTTGGCCGATATAGTAAGAGTTTGGGTGGTTCGGCTTGCATAGTTTTCTGATGCGCCCGGCGAGCTGGCCCAAACTAGCCGGGTTTTCGACTCCAATCAAGATGAGGAGGGTTTCTTTCGATGTCTTGCAGTGTGGCCACGCCCGCGCCCAGCGGACTGGCGAGTTCATGTTTTTCGGGAGGTCTTGCGCGGGCGTTTCGCGCGATCTTACCCATGCTACTTCTGGTCCTTCTCGCCGCGCCGATGATGGCTCAAGAGCATCAAGGCGGCGGCGAAGCGAACCTGGTTCTGCCTGATCTGGATCAGGCGATATTCCTGGGGACTCTTGGCGGCCGCTCCGTGCTGATGATCGGCATGCTGGCCAGTTTGCTGGGCTTCGTGTTCGGCCTGGTGATTTATTCCCGATTGAAGAATATGGCCGTGCACGCGGCAATGCGCGAGGTTTCCGAGCTGATCTATGAAACCTGCAAGACCTACCTTCTCACCCAAGGGAAGTTCCTGCTGTTGCTGGAATGCTTCATTGGCGTGATCATCGTTTTCTATTTCGGGTTCTTGCAGGGATTCGAAGCGTTTAAGGTTGCCATCATCCTGCTGTTCAGCCTGGTCGGCATTTCCGGCAGCTTCACGGTGGCGGCTTTCGGGATGCGCGTTAACACGTTTGCCAATTCACGCACGGCGTTTGCCAGCCTCCGCGGCAAACCGTTCCCGTGCCACAGCATCCCGCTGCAGGCAGGCATGAGCATCGGCATGATGCTGATCAGCATTGAGCTGCTGATCATGCTCTTCATTCTGCTGTTCGTTCCGGGTAACCTGGCCGGTCCGTGCTTCATCGGTTTCGCCATCGGCGAATCGTTGGGCGCCGCCGCTCTCCGTATCGCGGGCGGCATCTTCACGAAGATTGCCGACATCGGCAGCGACCTGATGAAGATCGTGTTCAAGATCAAGGAAGACGACGCGCGCAACCCGGGCGTCATCGCCGACTGCACGGGCGACAACGCCGGCGACTCGGTTGGCCCCTCGGCCGACGGTTTCGAAACTTACGGCGTGACCGGCGTGGCACTGATCACCTTCATCCTGCTCGCGGTGAAAGATCCCCTGGTGCAGGTACAGTTGCTGATCTGGATCTTCTCGATGCGCGTGATGATGGTTTGCGCCAGCGCCATCGGCTACTTCATCAACTACGCCATCGCGAAGGCCAAGTACGGCTCGTCCGACAAGATGAACTTCGAAGCCCCGCTCACCTCATTGGTGTGGTTGACTTCGATCCTTTCGGTTGCGCTCACTTACGTGGCCAGCGCTTTGATGATCCCCTCGCTCGCCGGCGACAGCTCGTTGTGGTGGAAGCTGGCGACGATCATTAGCTGCGGTACGCTGGCTGGCGCCATCATCCCCGAGTTCGTGAAGGTATTCACGTCCACGAATTCGCGGCACGTGCGCGAAATCGTCAACGCCTCGCGCGAAGGCGGCGCCTCGCTGAACATCCTGTCCGGTTTCGTGGCGGGCAACTTCAGCGCCTACTGGCTGGGCTTCGCCATGCTGCTGCTGATGGGTCTTGGCTACGGCGTTAGCACCATGGGCGTGCACGTCCTGATGGTGGACACCCTCTTGCCCGTCGAAGCGGTGTTCGCTTTCGGCCTGGTGGCCTTCGGCTTCCTCGGCATGGGACCTGTCACCATCGCCGTGGACAGCTACGGTCCGGTGACCGATAACGCACAGTCCATTTACGAACTGTCCATGATCGAAGAGGTCCCCGACGTCAAGAACTCCATTAAGAAGGAATTCGGTTTTGACCCGGACTTCGACCGTGCCAAGGACAATCTCGAAGAGAACGATGGCGCGGGTAATACGTTCAAGGCGACCTCGAAGCCGGTGCTGATCGGCACGGCCGTGGTGGGCGCCACCACCATGATCTTCGCCACCATCGTAGCGTTGACCAACGGCCTTCGGGACAACGTCGACAAGCTCTCGATCCTGAATCCTCCGTTCCTGCTGGGTTTGATCACCGGCGGCGCGGTCATTTACTGGTTCACTGGCGCGGCTACCCAGGCCGTCTCGACGGGCGCTTACCGCGCGGTCGAGTTCATCAAGCAGAACATCAAGCTGGAAGGCGCCACCAAGGCCAGCGTGCATGACTCCAAGAAGGTGGTCGAGATCTGCACGCAATACGCGCAGAAGGGCATGTTCAACATCTTCCTGACCGTGTTCTTCTCCACCCTGGCGTTCGCGTTCCTGGAGCCGTTCTACTTCATTGGCTACCTGATTTCCATCGCGCTGTTCGGTCTGTTCCAGGCCTTCTTCATGGCCAACGCCGGCGGCGCTTGGGATAACGCGAAGAAGATCGTCGAGACCGAATTGAAGGCCAAGGGCACCGAGTTGCACGCGGCCTGCGTGATCGGCGACACGGTGGGCGATCCGTTCAAGGACACCAGTTCGGTGGCTTTGAACCCGATCATCAAGTTCACCACGCTGTTCGGTTTGCTGGCCGTCGAATTGGCGGTCTCCATGACCCGGCAGCAGGGCGCAGTGGTCACCACGGCGTTGTCGGTCGTGTTCCTGCTCTGCGCGATGATCTTCGTTTACCGCAGCTTCTACGGCATGCGGATTGAAAGCAAGTAAGTAGTCTCAAGTAAATCGGAAGGGCCAGGCGAGGGTTGCCTGGCCCTTTTTCTTTCTTGGGGGGCGGGCTTCAGCCCGCGCGGGAGTTCACTCCCGCACTTCATGCGCACTCGACCAAGTGAAATCGCGCGGATCTGTAACTAACGAGGCTCTCACCGGATTCCACTCGATGTAGCGGCGAATGCGATCGAACTCTTGTTCGTTTCTTACCAGGTGGTCGAAGTACTCCTCCTGCCAGAACGGCTGGCCAGCCCGGCTCAGCAGCTTGTTGGCGAGCCGGGCGGCCGCGCCCTTTACGTGGCGAACCAGCTCGGCAAGTGCAATCCGCGGAGTCCAGAGCGCATGGACGTGATTGGGCATAACAACGTAGGCGTGGAGCGTGGACAGTCCTTCAGATGCGGCCTCGCGTAGTTGTTCTGTCACCAACTCGGCGACGTCCGGCTGCGGGAGATAGGACGGTCCGGAACGGCTTGTGTCCAGTAGACGGTCCAAAGCGAGGAACGATTCTCCGGATCGGAGCGACTCACGGTAAAAGCAACGCTCCCGAGGCAAGCTCCCCTTGAGCCGCCAGGTAACGAAGACAGGCCGGTCGGGTACGTCCCAATGCGGTAACCGGCGGCGGTAGATTCTCATTCCATACTGATTGTGGGCGGAGGATGGCGATCATCTCGGGGAATCGGGGCTGAAGCCCCGAGCGGGCTGGAAGCCCGCCCCACATCGTCGGTTCTGGGATACTGCTGTGTATGAATCGTGATTGGACTCGCCGGGCTTTCATGGCTTCAAGCGCCCTGCCATTGCTTGCTTCGAGAGGCGGCGGGACACCGCGACAGCGTTACCGCGCCGTGAGCTGGTGGCTGACCTGGGAGGATCTGACCTGGCCCAACGAAGCGCTCATAGACAAGATCCGCCGCCGGGCCGACCATTGCGCGGCGAGCGGCGTCAACTGCTGCCTCATCTTCGGTACCCACTTCCGCTGGGACTTCATGCCCCTGTGGGGACGCGTCCACGACCTGTTCCGCTTCATCGCCGGCGAACTCCACCAGCGGCAAATCGTTCTCTTCGACCACCATTCCTCCGTCCTTACCCACCGCCCGCGCAACCGCGAGGAGGCCCTGAACATCTGGAGGCGCAACCGCCACCACGTTCCGTTCTACCCGTCGAACGAAACCGCGGCCACTTGGGAGTGCGACGGCTCGCGCATGAACGACTGGCGCATGATCGACGTTGAAACCGGGCAGCCCGTGTACCTGCCGGCATACAACGCCGAGCAGTTCTGCATGAACAATCCAGCTTTCCGGAGTTCCTACGTCCGTTACGTCAAACGGTTGCTTGCCGAAACGGGCATCGACGGCCTGATGAGCGACGACGGGATCTTCTATGCCAACTGGCGCGCGTGCGCATGCAAGTTTTGCCGGGAGCGCTTCCAGAGCCGTTACGGACACAACCTGCCGCCCACCACCGACGCCAGCTTCTGGGGCAATCGCCGCAGCCAGGCTTTCGCCGATTGGATCGAGATGCGCTTCGAGACCTGCGGGGACTTCCTGGCGGAGATTCAAAAGGCGCTTCCGCCTGGCTTCCCGTTCCTGAGTTGCTGTTCGAGCAGCGACGGCTTCAACATGCCCGCCTACGGGATGAGCTATCAGGATTTCATCCGCGCCTGCAATCTGGTCATGCTGGAAATGACCGGGTCGACGCCGTCGATCAAGGGGACCTGGGATAGCCGCCTTCCCAGCCAACTACTGCACCTGGGAATTTCGCGCGAGCATCACGCCGGGTGCTTCGGATTGGGGTACGGTTTCTTCCCCGACACGGCTTTCTTCGTCTGGGCGTTGAACAAGTTCCTGGGCTCCGAGTGCTGGTTCAGCAGCCTGAAGGGCAGGCTCAACGCGACCGAGTCGCAGCTCAAGACTTTGGCCGACGATTCCGAACTGGTCGGCGAGGGCTACAACTGGGAGAAGGCTCATCCGGCGTTATTTGCCGGCGAGGTGGATACGGATGTAGCCGTGTACTTCTCCCGCTCGACGCGCGACTACTTCGGCCAGTGCGCGGCGGATTACGTCAACGATTACTACGCGAGCTGCCAGCAACTCATGCGCGCCGGCGTCTCCTACGATGTGGCTACTGCCATCCCGCAGCCCGGCGAGCGGCGCCAGTTGGTTCTGAACAGCGCGGCCTGCCTTTCCGCGGATGAGCGCCAGAGCCTCAAGCGTTTCATGGAAAGCGGTGGAACCGTGATCGCCACCGGTCCCTGCGGTCACTATGACCAGCGGGCGCGCGCCGCCGCGCGAACGTGGCTCGATGAGTTCGGCATTTCCGTCGAGCTGACCGAACCGCGGCGCGACGGCGGATTCCCTCCGGGAAAGGACTTGAAGCCGCCGATTGAGATCGCGCGCTGCCGCGTGCCGCAGTCTGTTCAGGCGCGGATGCGCAATGGTTGGCTGACGGTCACTGTGGGGAAAGGGCGCCTGCTCTGGCGGCCCGAGCGGATCACGGAAGGCGACATAGCCGCCGCCGTGGCCGCCGTGGTGCAACCGCCCGCCGGCGCTGTTGCCGTCAAGGGCCTGCCCTCCACATGGCGGGTCAGGCAATACCGGGACGGCAACCGGCTTCTGATCCACGCTATCCCCGCGCAGGTGGAAACGGTTCTTCACGCGGAACTGCGAGACCAGTTCAGCCGCGAAGCCATCATCCAGAAGCTGCGCTACACGCCGCTTTCGGGCACACTCACGCTGGAGCCGGTTTCGCCGCTGAGCCGTGTGGTACTCCATAGTCCGGACCTGCCCGATCCGCGTGCTGCCACGGGCGCGGGCAAGTCGTGGACCGTCGGCGCATCCGGTGTCTCCAGGTACTTTGTCCTGGAGTGCATCGCCTGACGCTTACTTGAGCAGGTCGTTGATCTCCTTGACGGCCTTGGGGTCGAACTTCATCTTGCGGTCGTAGGTCATCAGGCCGTTGATCTCCTGCTCGACGTCGGTGAGCTGCGTGTAGCAGATGCCGACGATCACCGGCAACTTGGCGATGCCTTGGTAAATGTCGCGAAGCCGTGCCAGGGCCGCGGCCTGTGTCTTCTCAACGCCCGAGTAGCCCCAGGACTGTTGCGGAACCTGGTGCCCTTCCGGAATGCAGGCGATGCCGCCGAACTCCGACAGGTACACCGGCGAGCCGTTGTACTTGTAGCCGGGGATCAGGAACTGGCGCCGGGTGCCGGGTGTGGGCGCGTTCGTGCTGGTCCAATCGCGGTAGTTTGCCGCCAGTTGATCGCCCTTGGGAGCGTAGTCGTGAATGGCGAACAGGTCGGTCATCTCAGTGTGTTCCCATCCCTCGTTGTCGATCACCAGACGCGTCGGATCGAGCGTCTTGGTCAGCGTGTAGAGCGATCTCAGGTGGTTCTGCTGGCGGCTATCCGCCAGATTGGGCACGCCCCAGCTTTCGTTTATAGGGACCCACATGATGACGGAGGGGTGGTTGAAGTCGCGCTCGACCACCTCGATCCACTCGCGAGTGAAACGCGCGGCGTACTCCTCGTCGAAAGCGTAGGCGTTGGCCATCTCGCCGGAAATCAGAAACCCCATCTTGTCGGCCCAGTATAGGAACCGCGGGTCTTCCACCTTCTGGTGCTTGCGCACGCCGTTGAAGCCCATCTCCTTGCTCATGCGGATGTCGTACTGAATGGCTTCATCCGTGGGCGGGGTCAGGTTCGACTGCGGCCAGTAGCCTTGGTCCAGCAGGAATTTCAGGTACACGCGCGTGTTGTTGACGGCCACGCGGTTTTCGATGATTCTGATCGAGCGGAAGCCGAAGTAGCTCTTTACGCGGTCCAGGACCGTGCTGCCGCGGCGCAGTTCGAAAGTGACGTCGTAAAGGTTCGGCGAGCCCACCGACCACAACGCCGGCTGAAGCACAGCGGCGCCCGCCACCGCGCGAGAGCCTTCGTTCATCGCCGTGCCGCCCGCTACCTCCTTGCCGTTGCGCGTGACGATGGCGCGGAATTCCAGCTCCGCTTGCGGCCTTGCGATGCGCGCCGCAAAACGGACGCTACCATCCAGCGACGGCGTGATTTGAACCTGTTCAAGATAACTGTCGCCGGCGGCTTCCAGCCAGACCGTCTGCCAGATGCCGGAGGTGCGCTTGTAGAAAATGCCGCGCGATTGGACTTCCCAGTACTGCTTGCCGCGAGGCATGAAGCGGTCCGTGGGCGGGTCCTCGGCGCGGACGGTAATGACATTGGCACCCTGCTTGAGCAGTGAAGTGATATCGAACTGGAACGGCACGCTGCCGCCTTCGTGCGAGCCGGCCAGCGCTCCGTTTACCCAAACCATGGCGCGGTAGTCGACGGCGCCAAAGTGCAGCAGCACGCGCTTGCCCGCCCAGGCGGCGGGAAGCGTGACCGAGCGGCGGTACCAGATCCAGGGGTGGAAGCTGGGATCGTTGATGCCGCTCGCCGGGCTCTCGAAGCAGAACGGGACCATGATGCCGCGCGAAAACGCCTTGTTACCGGAAGCCCAGTGCGCGTCCAGGCCGCCGTTGTTGTCGTCAAACTCGAAGTCCCATCGCCCGTTCAAGTTGATCCACTGCTCGCGCTCGAATTGAGGCTGCGGAAACTCGGGGCGGGGAACATCGGCGGCTGACACGGTGAACGCCGCCGCCAGAAGTAGAAGAGCGATTCTCATTTGGCCAGCTTACGGCATTTGAGGGCCGCCCGCCAAGCACGGGCGCCTCGTGTGAAGGGAAGATTGGGGAACATTTACACTCACGCTCAGTGAAGGAGTGGGATCACCGTCCCCGGCGGCTCCAGGAACTCGCGGTTGAAGCGCGTGAAGGTGATGAACTGGCACTGGCCGCTCACGCCGCGCTCCCACAGCACGCCCGCAGTTCCATCCTTCAAAATGCTGATATCTGAATATGCCGACAACCCTCCGTAGATCAGGTGCTCGTTGATGAAGGTCTGGCCTTCGTCGTAGCTTACGCGGACCACCAGGCGGCGGCGCGCGTTGCCCTGCGGGCCGGTCCACAGGATGCGGTCGCGGTCCGCGCCGGCCTTCGCCGAAGTGAAACGCTCGATACCCGTGGCAACGGGCGTGACGATCTCGCCATTGCGTGGTGTGGACCAGGTCTCGCCACCGTCCCGGCTGAACATGACCCAACGCGCATCGCCTCCACCCTGCCGCGCGTCCATGACGACGGTGCCGTCGGTCAGTTCGACCAGTTCGTTTTCATCGGTGATGGCGCGGACCTGGGGGCCGCGCTTCCAAGTAGTGCCGTGGTCGTCGCTGTAAAGCACATAGGAACGCATGTTGTGCATCTGGCCCCGGAAAGTGCCGCTGGCGGCGTACACCGCGCACGTGTCCGGGCAGGCCGCCGCGGGCAGAATCAGGCGTCCCGTACGCGTCTGGATGGCGCCGCCGGGACCGAGGAACATGGCGCGCCAGTTATCGAAATCGCGCGACACGCGGGTGATGTCGCGCGGCACCGACCAATTCTGCCCGTTGTCGTCGCTGTAACGCAGCCATGCCTGGTTGTCGGTCGTGCCGGCGCGCGAATTCTCGGTGCCTTTGCCCGGCTCCCAGCGGTTGAAGGCAATCCACAGCCGTCCGTTCGAACGGTCCAGTACCGGAGTCGGATTAGACGCTCCCCACTTTTCTCCGGGGTTGTCCACGATTTGCATCTTGGACCACGTGGCGCCGTTGTCGGTGCTGCGTTTCGCCACCAGGTCGATGTCGCCGCCGCCCGGATCGCTCTGGTTTTCCTTGCGGGCTTCGGCGAAGGCGATCAGCGAGCCGTCCTGCGCGGTGACGATGGCGGGAATGCGATAGGTGTGGTAGCCGTCCTCGCCGGCGCGGAAGACATCCGTGTGAGTGATGAAGGCGTCCGCCGCCAGGGCGAGGGCCGGAACCAACAATGGCATCCAAAGCAGCTTCTTGGTCATAAGCGAAGACAGCATATCACGCCCCGGCGGCCTACGGAACGGCGTATTTCCGGCCGATAAGATGAGCGGTGAGGCCCATAGCGTCCGTTCTTATCCTGACCGCGAGCGCCGCTCTCGCCCAAGAGCCCAAGGATCCATATGATGCCATTCGCGCCGCCATGGAAGCGTCGATCGCCAAACAGCATGCGTCAGTGCGAAGTCAGGTGAAAGCCACCGACGCCGCGCGGGACTACTTCTTTACCGTGCCTTGGCCACGCCCGGCGGTCCAATATGCTGCTTCCGGCGGGGGCGAGGAACCTGGATGCGAGCCGCTGCCAAAGGCCTTGATCGGACCTTACATCGAAGGACTCGCCGAGCGCGAAGGGCTCACCCCGGATCTGCTGCGTGCCGTCATCGACAAAGAGTCCGGCTACCGGCCATGTGTTGTTTCGAAGAAAGGCGCCATGGGACTGATGCAGTTGATGCCCACGACGGCGGCTGAGTTCGGCGTAAAGAACCCGTTCGACCCGGTGGAGAACCTGGACGCCGGCGCGCGGCTGCTGAAAAGACTCGTGAAGCGTTACGGCGGGGACCTGGCACTGGTACTGGGCGCTTACAATGCAGGTTCTTCGCGCGTGGATTCGGCCGGCGGGATTCCCAAAATCCCGGAGACCGTGGATTACGTCTCCGACATCCTTGAGAAACTAGAGACGCAGTAGGAAGAAAAGGGCGAAAGGAACGTCCCACTCGCGGCATGATCCGGATTGAGGATATGCTGGATTGCACGGTGCGACGCCCATGATTGCCTTTCTCATTCTGGTTCTTTCCGTTGTCGCAATCGTCCTGCTGGTGAAGGTCGGGCGGCTGAAGCAGCGCCTGGAAGACGCTGAAATGCGGCAGCGCGACACCATCGCGCGGGTGTATGCTCTCGAACTTCGGCAAGAAGCTCGTCCGGCGCCGGTTTCTCCTCCTCCGCCCCCGCCGGTTGTTGCCGAGCCCGTCCCATCGCCGGTGGAAGCGCCGGTTCCTCCTCCTCCGCCCCCGGCCGTCGAGCCGCGTCCCGTATTTGAACCGCCTCCCGCGCCGGAGCCTGTTGCCGCGCCGGGCGCCACGTGGGGCGAACGGATGCGCGAGAAGATGCAGGGCGAAGAGTGGGAAGCGGTCGTCGGCGGAAGCTGGCTCAACAAACTGGGCGTGCTGGTGACCGTGGTCGGGCTGGCGCTGTTCCTGAGCTATTCACTGAGCCATATGGGGCCGGCCGGGCGCGTGGCCGCCGGCTACACGCTGGGCTTGGCGATGCTGGGTTCCGGGGTGGCACTGGAACGCCGGCCGCGGTATCTGATTTACGGACGCGGGCTCATCGGCGGCGGGTGGGCCGCGGTCTACTTCACTTCCTATGCCGCTCATGCTCTCGACGCCGCGCGGGTGATTCCGGACCCGCGAGCCGGGGCTGTGCTGCTCGCTGTTGTTTCTGCGGCCATGGTGGTGCACGCGATGCGGTACCGCTCGCAGACGGTCACCGGCCTGGCCTATTTTGTCGGCTTTATCACGCTGTCCATCACGCCGGTCACGGCATTTTCAGTGGCCGCGCTGGTGCCGCTGGCCGCGTCGCTGGCGTATCTGTCTTTCCGGTTTTCGTGGAACCGCATCGCGATCGGAGGCGCGATGGGCACCTACGTTGTGTTCCTGGTGAACGCGGCACGGTCCACCGGCGGGAGTCTGGCGGCGGCACAGACCCTCCTGGTTGTCTACTGGCTGGTTTTTGAAAGCCTCGACATCGCGGATGCGGCGCGGCGATTGGATCGCCGGGGCGTGATGTACGCGCTCAGCCCGCTCAACGCCGTCTGGTTCCTGGTTGCCTCGGCGACCGTTTGGGCGCACTCGCAGCCTGCGAACATCTACAAGCTTTGGTTCCTGGCCATGGGACTGTACCTGGCCGCCACGGCGGTGCGCGCGCGCGTGCGGCCGCCGTCGGGGTTCGCGCCGCAGATCGGGCCCCTAGTCCGCTTCTGGGCCGGCGGTTATGAAGGTGCGCTGACGCTTGCCGCCGGCCTGGCCGTCGCCGCGTTGTCTCAGTACACCGAAGGTCTGAAGCTCTCGCTGTGCTTGCTGGGCGTGGCGGAACTGCTTTTCCTCGCGGGCGTGTTCCTGAAAGAACGCTATCCCCGCGATTTGGGGAGTGTGCTCTGCGCGCTCCCGGTGGCGCGCTTGGTTTTGGTACACCTGGACGATTCGACGCGCGGTGTGGTGCTCTCCCGCAACCTGCTGCGATGGACACCACTGGCCGCGCTTTCCGCCGCGGTTTTCTACCTGAACCGTGCCCTGCGTCCGGCGCGCGTGTACTTCGGTTACGTGGCGGCGGCCCTGGTGGCGCTGATTCTCGGCTACGAGATGCCGCGCGAGTACATCGGTCCGGCGTGGGTGCTTCTTGCCGGGGTGCTGTTCGAATTTGGACTCGATCGCGCGCGCCGCGACTTTCGCTACCAAGCCTATGGCGCAGGCGCCGCCGGGTTCGTGGCGCTGGCGAGCGTCAGCGTCTTCGGTGTTGGCATTATTGCGCCGCGGCCCGACTGGGCGCCGCAACTTGCCGCCCTGGTCATGCTGTACGGCGCGGCGGCGCGATTGATGGCCTTCCGCCCGGAGACGCTTTCGGAAGGCGAACGCGGCGCGGTGCGCAATGTCTTGTCCGCCGCCGGCAGCGTCATGCTGGCGACGCTTGCCTGGAACGTGCTGCCGCCGGAGCTGGTGGCGGTGGCGTGGGCGCTGGAAGGTCTGCTGCTGGTGGAACTCGGCTTCGCGCTGCGCATTCCGTTCCTGGGGTACCAGGGACACATAGCCGGTGCGTTCACATTCGGGCGGCTGTTTGTGGCGAACTTCACGGGCACCGGAGCCACGGGCGTCGTTTCGCACCGCGTGCTCACGGTGCTGCCCATCATCGTTCTTCACTATTACTTGTGGAAGCGCCTGCGCGAGCAGGGTCAGACGTCGCTCTGCCGCGCCTACCTCTACACGGCGGCGTTTCTCGCCTTCGTTCTCATGCGCTTTGAGCTTGGGCGCGTGTTCACGGTGACGGGCTGGAGCTTGTTCGCGCTGGTGCTGCTCGCGCTCGGCCTCCGCTACCGGCTGGACGATCTCCGCTGGCAGAGCTACCTGCTTTCCATCGGGGCGTTCATCAGAAGCTGGAACACCAACTTCTACATTCCTGAAAGCCTGGGCGGGTGGCGGATGCGCGTGCTAACCGGCGCCATCGTGATCGCATGTTTCTATGCGGGCGAGTTCGTGTGCCCTCGCCGTGCAGTGGACCGCATTGGAGCGCGGGCGCGGGTCATGTTCTCGCTGCTCGCGACGCTGCTGCTGGCGGTGCTGCTGTTTTACGAGGTCTCCGGCGCGCTGCTTACCGTGGCCTGGGGATTAGAGGGCGTGGCGCTGATGGTGGCGGGGTTCAGCTTGCGCGAGCGCAGCATGCGGTTGTCCGGGTTGACGCTGTTGGGTGTCTGCATCGGCAAGCTGTTCTTTTACGACCTGCGCCGTCTGGACACGCCGCACCGCATCCTTTCCTTCATCCTGCTCGGCCTGTTCCTGCTGGGCGTTTCCTGGATCTACACGCGCTTTCGAGATGAGGTCCGGCGGTATCTGTGAGGCTCGCCATGGTGAAACGGCTTCCATTGATCCTGGTGGTGCTTTTCGCGGTGGGCTGCGCGACGGCGGTGATGTTTGGCACGCGGCAGCCGGAGGTGAGCCTGGCGAGCGTGCTGGAGATCTGGGGCGACGTGCTGCGCGATGTCGACCAGGCCGGTCTGGGGATGACGCGCGTGAGCGACGCCGAGGAGATGACGCTGGGGCGCAACCTGGCGGCTGCTTCTCCCTGGCCGCCTGCCACGGATCCCACCTGGCAGTCCTACGTCGAAGATGTGGGCCGCGCCCTCACGTATCATGTACGCCGGCCCGGCATTCAATATCAGTTCCACGTTGTCGAGCAGCCCACTCCCAACGCCTTCGCCGTTGCCGGCGGGCACGTATACATCACCACGGGGATGCTCACGCTGCTCGAGACGGAAGCGGAACTCGCGTCGATTCTGGGGCACGAAATATCGCACGTCGATCTGCGCCACTGCGTAGAGCGATACCAGTACGCGCTGAAGCTGGAGAAAGTGCACGCCGCGCCGGCGGGACAGATGGTGGACATGTTCCGCACGCTGGCTTCGGTCGAGTACGCCAAGTATCAGGAGATGGACGCCGACGCGCAGGGCGTGCGGCTGGCGGTCGAATCCGGCTACGCCCCGGATGCGGCGGTTCGCGTGTTCTATCGCCTGAACCGGCTGGCGGCGGGGCGCGGGCGGCGGGTTGAAAAATCCCCGGTGGCCGAGTCCGTTCGTGTGGCGGGACAGGCCTTGGGTGACTACTTCCGCAGTCATCCGCCGTCGGCCGACCGGGCCGCGCACCTGAATGAACAAATACGCCGCTATCGGGCGGGCGGCGCGGTATCCGGCGCACCGTATGAGGGCCGCGAGAACTACCAGCGGCGCATTGCCGCCAGCCGCCAGCGCTTCAGTTAGCGCTTGGCAAATTTTTCGGTCACAGCTTTTCGCCGCGTTCTGAAGATTCCCGCAAATCAACTGAAAACTTGTAGACTTGTGCGTCGCTCGCGGCCGCGTTTGAGGCCGCTGAGCGCTTGCCACCCTCACGGCGCCTGTTACCATTCGAGCGGGATGAAGAGGAACGATCTTACCCGGCGGCTGGCGCGCGATGCCAATCTCAGCAACGCCGCCGCCGCCGACGAACTCGGTCGCGTGGTGCACGACATCGTGAAGAGCCTGCGGCGCGGTGTGCCCGTGCGGCTGCCCGGGCTCGGCACGTTCACTCCCGGCAGACAACCCGATTTCCGGTTTGACTCGAAGCCTGCCCCGCGTGGGCGGCAGAAGTAGAGGATCGCTCCGATGGTTGCCGAACAGTGGAACTCCAGTGAGCAGGTGGCGCGCCTGGTGCGCCAGTTCCTGGAAGAGGGTGCGACGGTGGAGATCGACGGGCTGGGATCGTTCCGTCCCAGCCCGGGCGGGCAGTTCGAATTCATTCCGCAAACCAGCCCGCAGGTTTTCCTCGCCTATGTCGAGGAGGACTACGCCCTGGTCCACCGTTTGTATTCGCAACTGCGGGCTCACGACTGCGAGCCGTGGCTCGACAAGAAGAAGCTTCTGCCCGGGCAGAACTGGCCGCGCGCCATCGAGCAGGCCATCGAGATTTCGAGTTTCTTTCTGCCGTGCTTCTCGAAGCGGGCGGGAGGCAAGCGCGGACACTTTCAGGCGGAGTTGCGCTGGGCGCTGGACTGCGCTTCACGACTGCCGCTGGACGATGTCTACATCATCCCCGTTAGGCTGGAAGAGTGCGCCGTGCCGCAGCGCATTCGGCGTGAGCTGCAGTACATAGACCTGTTCCCGGACTGGGATCGAGGATTTCAGGGAATTCTCGACGCGATGGATGGCCAGAAGTCGAGAAACCGCGGCCGCCTACGGCTTGCCGGCTAGCTTCTTCTTGACCTCTTCGACTTCCTTGGCGTCCGAACCCAACTCGACGTACTTCTGAAAGGCTTCGCGCGCGCCCTTCTTGTCCTTCATCTTCTCCCGCGCATAGCCCAGCCGCAACCAGGCCTCGGCGTCATTGGGATTCCACTTCAGGGCTTCTTCGAAACGCAAGACGGCCGCGCGGTAGCTGCCCTTCTTGTAATACTGCTTCCCGACCGAGACTTCCCTGGCCGCTTGCAGGGGATTGAAACCGTACTCCTTGGTAACCCGGCTTTCGTCTTCTTCCGGAGGTTCTCCGGGCTGCGCGGCCGGCGGGGTTTCCTTGGGCTTCTGCGAAAAACCGGCGCCGGCGCATAACGCGAGGAGAAACGCCGGGATCAAAACGCGTGACACAATAAAATTATAGCGTCCGATGGATCTGCGCGAAAAAGCCGCTTCCTTGCCGCTGGCGCCCGGCGTGTACCTTTACAAGGACTCCGAGGGGAAGGTGCTCTACGTCGGGAAGGCCAAGAGCCTACGCAACCGCGTGCGCAGCTACTTCAACGACCAGCGCCTGGCGGAGGCCAAGACCGGTCGTCTGATTTCGGAAGCGCGCGACATCGACTACATCGAGGTCGACAACGAGAAGGAAGCGCTGGCGCTCGAAAATAACCTGATCAAGCAGTACCTGCCGCGTTTCAACGTCCTGCTGCGCGACGACAAGACGTACCCTTACGTCAAACTTACCGCCGAGAGATACCCGCGCGTGTACGTCACTCGCCGCGTCCTCAAGGACGGTGCCACATATTTCGGACCGTACTTCCCGGGCAGTCTGGCGCACCGGCTGGTGCAATTCATCCACCGCCGGTTCCTGGTGCCATCCTGCAAAATCGATCTGACGCGCAAGCACCCGCAGCCGTGCCTGGAGTACCACATTCACCGCTGTCTGGGCCCTTGCGTGGAAGGGCTCACCACGGACGAGGCTTACTCCGAGGCCGTGCACGACGTCCGCCTGTTTCTCGAGGGCCGGCACCGCGACCTGGCCGATGATCTGCGCCGCCGCATGGAGCGTGCCTCCAGCGAGATGCGCTTCGAGCACGCCGCCACGCTCCGCGACCTCATCGCCACCGTGGAAGAGGTCGAGCAGAAGCAGAAGATGGCGGCGGCCGAAGGCGACAACACGGACATATTCGCTTGCTACGCCGAACCGCCGCTGGCCGCGGTGAACGTCTTCCACTTGCGCAACGGGCGTATCGTGGATCGCCATGAGTACTTTTGGGAAGACGCTTTCGAGTTTGAGCTGAGCGAGTTCTTCACTTCGCTGCTGATGCAGTTTTACGGCGCCCAGGGCTACATCCCGCCGCAGATACACGTGCCGGTGGAACTAGAGGACCGTGAAGTGCTCGAAGAACTGCTCTCGGAAAAGCGCGGGCGCAAAGTGGAAATCCACACACCGCAGCGGGGCGAAAAACGGGCCATGCTGGCGCTGGCGGAAACCAACGCGAAGAACAGCTTCGAACAACGGTTCCGCGTGCTCAAGCCCACCTCGCAAGCGATTCAGGAGGCGCTGCGCGACGTGCTGGGACTGGAAGAAGCGCCGCGCCGCATCGAGTGTTTCGACATCTCGCACACGCAGGGCAGCGACATCGTGGCCAGCATGGTGGTGTGGGAAGACGGGCGCATGAAGAAGTCCGACTACCGGAAATTCATCATGCGGACGGTCGTCTCGAACGACGATTTCGCTTCCATGCGGGAAGTGGTCACGCGCCGGTATTCGCGTCTGCAGCGAGAGGGGAAGCCGCTGCCGGGCCTGGTGCTGATTGACGGAGGACTGGGCCAGTTGTCCTCGGCTGCCGCGGCCCTTGACGCTCTCGGCATCCCGGACCAGCCACTGGCCGCCATCGCCAAGCGCGAGGAACTCATCTATGTGCGCGGCCAGGAGGATGAACCGGTGAGACTGGACCGGCACTCTCCGGTATTGCACCTGATCGAGATCATCCGCGACGAAGCGCACCGCTTTGCCGTCACGTTCCACCGCGCGCGGCGCGCCAAGCGCATGACGGCTTCGGCGAGCGCGTCAGCGTCCCGCGGAAAGCCTGGCCGCTAGTGAGTCGGGCAGGCCCGCCTTACGGATCTTCTTCTGCGCTTTGCCGACGTCGTACTTTGCCCGCCGCAGGCTCACTGCGCGCTCCTCGGAGTCGTACAGCGCGTACGCCGCACGTGCATCTCCGTCGCGAGGCTGTCCCACGGCGCCTGGATTGATCAGGTAGAGGTGGTCCGGCGAGAGTGCGATCAAGCGTTCCCGCTGCGCCAGCGTGGGCCGTGCGAGACTTCGGACGCCCTTCGGATCCCTGAGAAAACCGCCCTGCAGATGACTATGGCCGAAGAAGTACACGCCTTCGTCCAACTGCTGCGCGGCCTGCCGGGCTTCCCACTCCGAGAGAAGGTATTCATCCTCGTCAATCGGAGAACCGTGCGCGATCTGCGCGCCTTCAATGCGCGCCGGACCTTGCGGAAGTCCGTGCAGCCAGGCCAAGTTTACGCTCGAGAGGGCGGCGTGGGTCCAGGCGGCCGCGGCTTGCGCCCGCTCGTTGAAGGATTCGGCTCCGGAGTTGCCGGCGCAGACGCGGTCGTGATTTCCGCGGATCACCAATTGGATGTTCGCACGCGCCCAGTCGCAAACCGCATTCGGATCGGCGCCGTAGCCGACCAGGTCCCCGCAGCAGGCAATGCAATCATAGATCCCGCTCGCATCCACCGCGACGGCGTTCAGGGCTTCCAGGTTGGCGTGTATGTCACTCAGAATCAGATAGCGCACAGGCGGATCAACGAGACCTCCGGGGGAGCGCCGACGCGCGTGGGGACGCCGACCGTCCCCACTCCACGCGACACATAGATGGCTGACTTCTCCATTCGATACAAGCCGTACACGTAAGCTGTGTAGAGGCGCGCGACGCTGAAGTTCTCGCCCAGGATCTCCGCCCCGATCTGTCCTCCGTGCGTGTGGCCGGAAATCGTCAGATGCCAGCCCTGGCCGGCGGCTACCGGGAACACGTCCGGATTGTGCGACAGCAGAGTGTTCGTCGCGGTGGGCTCGATCAACTTCGCGGCGCCGGTGAGGTAAGGCTTGCCGAATCGCTGGTGATCGACCCCACCCACATTCAACACGGCCGCGCCGAATCTCAACTGGTGAGAGGCTCCGCGCAGGAACCGGATGCCGGCCCGCGCGCCCATTTCCGTCGCCGGCCTCAAGGCCTTGGCGTAGATTTCATGATTGCCCATGCACCCCAGCGTGCCGGCGTCGCTGCGCAGGCGGGCCAATTGCCGTATGCCGGCTTCGAGCGGGTCACCGGCACTAGTTATGATGTCACCTGTTACAAGGGCGATGTGCGGACGCGTTTCGTTGGCCATTCCCACGATGCGCTCCAGGTCCTTCACGCTGAGGAACGCGCTCAGGTGGATGTCGGTCAGTTGGACCAGCCGCAATCCATCGAGATCCTTGGGAAGTCCGGGCATCGGGACGTTGACCTCGACCACCCGGAAGCGGTTGCGCTCGATGAAGGTGCCATAACCCGCCGCGGCGATGGGCGCCACAGCCAGCGCGTCCCGCAGGAGAGCGAGCGCGCGGCGACGCTCCGGATTGAACCGCTCGACTCCCTTCCATAGCGGATACACGAGCACGGCTCCCGTCGAACAGATGGCCCACAGCATGGCTCCAGCGCGCAGGAAGGTCAGCCAGGTCCAACGGGGAAGCTGGCCGGCGTGTGCAGGGATGTCGAAGGCGAAGCCGAAAAACAGCCACAAGCAGCTGATCAGGGCCGCCACTCGAATGGCGTGGCGCAGGTGTTCGGAACGCTGCGCGCGACGGGTTGCAAGCAGCCATTCGGCCAGCTTGAACTGCACGAACACCGCGACGAGCAGCGTGACGACCTCTGGGACGTAATGCCAGCGTACCTGCATCGGCGAGACTCTTCCTAATTCTATCCCGCACGCTCAAACCGATGGCTTACCTCGACGCCGGCGAGCAGAAGCAGCCATCCCTCCAAGGGTGCGCGATAGTGTCCCACGAAGCTGACGACGTAATAGACCAGCGGAAACAAGAGCAGCGGCATAAGCACCGCCGCGCGCCTCGCCCTGTCCAACCCGGACAGTGCGCGCCGCAAGCCGAGCAACGCGAGTGCCGTTACCACTGTAATTGCCGCGGCTGACCACGGCAGGCGGACGGGCCCGCACCAGAACTGAACTGCGCGTAGAAATGTCAGCCGCAGGAAGCCTCGCGGGTGCCGGTAAATCCACTCCACAGCCTCGTTACGAGCCTGCCGCATGTATTCGCCTTCGCCCAGATCGCGAACCTTGCGCGCCTCCTCGATGTTCGCGCTCGGGTGACGGAACGCCGCTTCCCGCGCCACGGTCACATCGATGTCGGCATCCGCGCCGTCGTGATTCGCGAGTCTGAGTTCCAGCCCGAAATTGCCGCGAATGAAAAGGAGTCGGTGGAACGCCGCGTAATTGCGCCATGTCCATGGAATGCAGACCAGGACGACTCCCAGCACGATACAGGCGGTGGACCTCCAGTTCGTCCGAGCCCGGCTCCAGCCAATCTCGAAAAGAAGCCAGCCCAGCACGACGGGCAGCAGAGGCGGCGACAAGTGGAATGCCGCGCCGCACCCGATTCCGAGCAGAAACGAGCGCGCTGCTGAGGCTGGCCCACCGGACCACCGGCGCAGGAATGCGACGGCCAGCAGTCCAAGTGCGATGCCGGGAAACGGCTGGTCCGAGTTGCCGATGATCTCCAGGATGCCCTGTTGTGGGACGAGGGCGCCGGCGATACCTCCAAGAATTCCCGCCCGCGCGCCTAGACCCAATTGGAGCCCCAGCCACGGCAGCATGGCGTAAAGGGCCGAGAAGGCAAGGATCGCCAGCAACCCGCGCACATAGTTCGCGGTCGGCGTCACCCCGATCGAGCGGTAGACCAATGCCAGAAGCCCTGTGTAGACAGGCGTCGGATGAGCCGTGGCGCCGGTCGGAATCATGTAAGGATTAGCGAACTGCCCGGTGCGGGCGAGCGTCACGGCCACCTTGCCTATTTCGCCGCGCGGCCGGAAATAGCTGGATGGGAGCAGGCCGGATACGAGCACCGCTCCGCGGATCGTGAAACCCAACAGGAAGATGAGGATGAAAGCGCGTCCTGGCGAGCGGATGATCCGGTTCCAGACGCCTGATTCTGCTGGCTGTGATGGCGCACCCATCGCGCACTCCGGTCTCGCGCTGTGACCGATTCTATCGTAACGGAGACCCTCGCCTGGAGTCCTGGGAGATTGATGCGCAACCTCGCTACAATCGATCTATGTCACTTGTTGTCGTTGGTTCGGTCGCCTATGACGGCGTGGAGACGCCGCACGGAAAGGTGGACCGCATGTTGGGCGGAGCATGCACTTATATTTCCCTCGCCGCCAGCTTTTTTACGCCGGTTTCCATCGTCGCCGTGGTCGGCGACGACTTCGCGAAAGAGGACGTCGACCTGCTCGCCGGCCGCGGCATCGATCTGGAAGGCCTCGAACGCGCTCCTGGCAAGACTTTCTTCTGGGCCGGCGTTTACTCGGCCGACATGAACGACCGCACCACGCTGCGAACCGACCTGAACGTGTTCGCGGACTTCCAGCCTAAGTTGCCCGAACGGTACAAGTCGTACCCGTATTTGATGCTGGGCAACATCCAGCCCGCACTGCAGCGCGGCGTGCATTCGCAAATGCACGGGCTCAAGTTCGCCGGCGGCGACACGATGAATTACTGGATCCAGGATTACCGCGCCGAATTGGAGGCCACCATCCGCGCCTGGGACTTCCTACTCATCAACGACAGCGAGGCCCGGATGCTCTCGGGCGAGAATAATCTGCTGAAGGCCGCCCGGGTCATTCTGAGCATGGGCCCGAGCGCGCTGGTCATCAAGCGGGGCGAATACGGTGCCGTCCTGTTCCATCGCGACGGCTACTTCACCGCGCCGGCCTATCTGCTGGAAAGCGTTTTCGATCCGACCGGAGCCGGGGACTCCTTCGCTGGCGGCTTCCTCGGCTATCTTGCCGGCTGCGGTTACAGCCCCTCGCAGGACGCCAGTTCGGATACACTGCGCCGCGCCGTCGTCTACGGTTCCGTCATGGGCAGTTTTTGTTGCGAGAAGTTCGGGGTGGACCGTTTCCGGAATCTCACCCGCGCTGAAATCGATGCCCGCTTCCAAGAGTTCCAGGCTTTCACACATTTTTGAGCTTGTGGTGGCGCTCGTGCTCACCTCGACGCTGGCCGCGCTGGCGTCCTGGTGGTTCTTCTCGCGCGGCGACAGCCTCGCTTACGGAGACGCGGCATCGCATCTCAACATCGCGCGGCGGATTACGGACTCGCGCACACCGGGCTACTCGCAGATCGGGACGGTGTGGCTGCCGCTGCCGCACCTGATCATGATGCCGCTCGCCCAACGCGACGAGTGGTGGCGGAGCGGCCTCGCAGGGGTCGTGCCTTCAACCGCGGCGTTCGTCCTGTCCGCCGTGTTCCTGTTCGCCGCGGCTCGCCGTGCCTTCTCGTCCGCAGCCGCCGGCTTCGCCGCACTGGCTCTGTACGCGCTGAACCCCAACCTCCTGTACTTGCAGGCGACGCCCATGACGGAGCCGCTCATGCTCCTGTTCCTGACCGCCTTGCTGTATGCGACGGTGCGGTTCCACCAGACGCAATCGATGTGCGCGGTGGCGGCGGCCGGGCTGGCCGCGCTCGGCGGCACCCTGACGAGGTACGAGGGCTGGTTCCTGGTGCCTTTCGCGACGTTGTATTTTCTGGTGGCCTCCAAACGCCGCCGGATCCTTCATGCCGCTGTGTTTGGGGTAGTGGCATCGCTCGGCCCGCTCTATTGGCTGGCGCATAACTGGTGGATCTTCGGGAATGCACTGGAGTTCTATAGCGGGCCCTATTCGGCCATGGCCATTTACAAGCGCTCGCTCGCGGGCGGCATGGCGCACTATCCCGGCGATCACAATTGGCGCGTGGCGCTCTACTACTATGGCGAAGCGGTCCGGACAGTTGCAGGCCTGCCTCTGATCGCCATGGGGCTGGCGGGGATGCTCGCCTGTGTGTGGAAGCGCGTGTTCTGGCCGTTGCTGCTGCTCGCGTTCGTGCCGTTGTTCTACGTTTTAAGCCTGTATTCCTCCGGCACACCCATCTATCTGCCGCACCTGTGGCCGCACGCTTACTACAACACGCGCTACGCCGTGGTTGCGGTGCCGTTGGCCGCGTTTGCAGCGGCCGGTTTGGCGGCGCTGACGCCGCGGAAAATACAAGTTTGGATAGTGGCCGCCTTGGCGCTGTTAGGGACATCGGCCTGGCTCGTCAAGCCGCGCCCGGAGGCATGGGCCTGCTGGAAAGAGGCGCAGGCGAATTGGAGTGCCCGCCACGCGGCGTTCGACAAAGCCGCCGGCTTCTTGCGTGCGAACTACCATTCGGGGTCCGGCATCATCCTCACGTTCGCCGATCTGGCCGACGTCCCCCGGCGCGCCGGCATCCCGTATCGCGAAGTCCTGCACGAAGACAACGTGATCGCCTGGTACGCAGCTGCCAACCGGCCCGACCTGTTCCTGCGCGAGCAATGGGCCGTCACGCATTCCGGCGACCGCATCGCCACGGCCATTGTTCGTGCGGCGCGCCGCGGCCCGCACTACGCTTGTGCCGGAACGATCGCTGAAAAAGGGGCTCCCGTGATTGAAATCTGTGAGAGGCATCCATGAAAATCCCATTTACCAAAGCGCACGGCGCGAAGAACGATTTCCTGCTCACGCCGGCCGAGGCAGCGCCTGCGACCGACCTGGCCGAAGTGGCGCGCGCCATTTGTGACCGCCACACCGGTGTCGGCGCCGACGGCTGGTACCTGATTGAACGCGCCGGCGGCAAGGACTATCATGCCCGAGTGCGGTTGTTGAACTCCGACGGTAGTTCGGCCGAAGTCTCCGGCAATGGCACGCGGTGCGCCGCGGCATGGCTTATCGACAGCGGAGTAGAGGAGCCTGACATCCTCATCATGACAGGAGCCGGACTGAAGCGGTTGCGGTTGATCGAACGGGACGGGCTGCGCTTCGCGTTCGAGATGGGCATGGGGCGCATCGGCTGGAAGGAGGAGGATCTGCGCACGAACGTCAATCTGCGCGGAGGTTCATGCGAGGCCACCATCCTGGATGCCGGCAATCCTCAGTGCGCGGTTTTCGTCGAGAACTTCGATTTCGACTGGCGCGCCATGGGCGTCGAACTCGAACACCATCCCCGGTTTCCCAACCGGACTAACGTAAGTTTCGTCCGGCCCGTCGACCGGCACACAGTCGAGGTGCGCATCTGGGAGCGCGGAGCGGGAGAAACGATGAGCAGCGGAACCGGATCCACGGGCGCCGCCGCGGCCGCTATTTTGCGTGGCCTGGCGGATAGTCCGGTGCGCGTGATGACGCCGGCGGGACCGCTCGTCGTTCAGGGCGGGGAAGAATACAGCATGGTGGGTCCGGCCGAGCTTATCGCGCGAGGGGAATTTTACCTGTAGGCGCGGCATATATGCCGCCCCTACGGTTTTGCGTGGGCATCCAAACCCGCCGCCAGACGCTCCACTGTTTCCACATAGAGCTTGTCCGCTGTGCTCTCGGCCGGCTCGTCGAGCGGCTTCAGTTTCCCCGCCGAAATAAGCGCGAAGCGCTGCTTCAGTGCGCCCGCCATATCCGCCACCAGCCGCGCGTGCGCGGCTTCGTAACTGTTGCCACGTCCGGACTCGACCAGCTTCCCGTAGATCTTTGCCGCCTTCAGTGCTTGCGTATCCAGCGCGTCGAGCGCTGCGTTGGGCGGCGCCGGAGGCGTCTCCACATCCTCGCGCCGCGCCGGGCGGTCCTTCTTCAGTCCGCCGCGTGCAATGACGATGCGCGCCGACTCGGCCGTCTCGGCGTACGGAAGGAAAACGCTCGTTGAATCGAAGTGCGTCCAGGGCTTGCCGTTGACGCGCACAGTCGTGATGGGACCTGTACCGAGCACGGAAAGATACAGCTTCTTCGAGCCGAAACGGATCGGGAACAATTGTTGCAGCTCGCGGATGCCGGGCGGAATCTGTGGAATGATCTTGACGCCCTCGGCGGTGTAGAGATACTCAAACAGCCCGCGCACAAGCGCGGCCGCCGGAGCGAACGCATCGTAAGTGATATTGATGGCGAGTTTGGGCTGATAAACCGCGTCGCCGAAATCGGTGAGTGGGTTGTCCATGCGGAAGGCGCGGGCGAATTTGAGCAACTGGCGCATGGAGCGGCGCGCGTCCTCGTACTTGCCAAGCCGGTAGTAGGCCATGACCATGCGGCCTTCGCACGTGGACCAGTGGCCTCCGTTCACCCAATGGCCGAAACGCCAGAGCCCCTTGGGTTCTTCGTACATATCGTCGAGCGAAGGGTAGTTCGGAATGATGAAATCGTGCGGGCGGAGTCCGGGGATGGCGGCAATCTTTGCGTAGATCTTTTCGGCCTGGGCGTCGTCCACCACGCGGAAGGCGACGGCGTCGTGATTCGGCGGCGTTTCGAAGTAGCCGTATTTGTTTGCGCCATAGACGCCGTGAAGCGTGCCGTCGGGGTCCATGGACTTCACGAAGTACCCTTCGGGGGTTGCCAACGAAGCCAGTCCCGTGCGCGCGCTGTCACGCAGAGCGGCGTATTCGGAGGCCATTTCCAGGCGCCCCGCGAGTTTCTCGAGTTCGATCATGCGATCGAGCGCGGCAATGTGCGTCACCGACAGTCCGGTCAGGTAAGCGCGGCCGTAATTGCCATCGGGCTTCTTCCAGCCGGCGTAACTGGGCGCGAGCAGGTTGCCGGCGGCGCCCACCAGGAACAGATTCCTCTTCGGATCGCGGCGCGTTTCGATGAACGCCACGCTGCGCTCCATCTTCGGCAGATAGTGCGCGATCTGGGCCGGGTCGCGGTTGATCAATAGCAATTCGGCCTGCATGAGGACGCCTGCGGCGGTGAACTCGAAGGCCCAGTCGTGGAGGTCCATGCGGCCGTCGCCCTGCTTGTAGACGATCCAGCCGGGGCGTGCGGCATCGCAAAGGGCTCCGTCAGGGGCCACCAGCCTGTGGCGGGGAACGTCGGTGGCGCCCACTCGCTTGCCGTCGCCCATCTGGTCCCACCAGAGGTCATGGGAGTTCTTGAGGAATGTCGTATAGGGCTCGGAAAGAAACGGCAGCGCGCAATAGGTGGTCCCGTAACTGTTCTGGATCCACCATGCGTCCCAGGTGGGGCCTTCGACAAAGCCGTTCCACTTGGGCGTGTAGAGCATGGGCAGGCTCTGGAACTCGGGGTCCGGCGCGAACATGCGACGGGCGATGTCGAGGTACTGCAGGTACTCGACATCACCCGTGCCTCGGAAGAACTTGCCGCTGAATTGGTCGGACGCGATCGCCGTCGACGCCAGCGCGACAATCGCCAGCAAAGCCCGCCGCAAGGTCAGATCTCCCGCACCATCTCAAAGCCCATCAGTCGGCCCATGCGCTCGACGTCGCGCACGTGATCGCCATAGAAGATGACGCGGTGCAGTCCGGCGGTGAAGTTCTGGAGCCACTTCTCGGCGTCGCTCACGCGAGTGCGGATCTGGCTGCGGCAGCCGCGGTCGCTGTCCATCACGGGGCCGGTAACTTCCGCCGTCGAGATCAACATCTGCTTCGGGCCGGTGAAACGCGCCACGGTGATGGTTTCATTCGACGGCATCATCACCTGCACCACGGCGCCCTCGTTGGTTTCCAGGTGATTCCGGATAATGTACGGGTACGCCGGGCCGTTGAGGCCCTTCATCTTCGTGGCCGAGACGCAGTGGGCGTGGATTACCTCGTTGCGGCTGATGTCGAAGACCGGATCGGAGACGAAGCCGGGCATGCCGGTGAAGCTTGTCACCAGGATCTGCGTCATGGTGGAGGCTAGGTCGCCTTCGCAGACGCCGTAGAGGCCCACGTCGTTGAGCTTCGACCAGGCGATACACGGGTAGCCGGGCAGCTTGTTGGCGGCGAGCGATCCGAAGCAATCAATGGTGACTGCGTTGGCCTTTTCGCGTTTCATCATTTCGACGATCGCCAGGTAGAAGCGCACACCATCATGGATCTCCTTGGGAGTCGCCTCGACGACGCGCAGAGCGCCGCGGGCGAAGTCATCGGCTGCCTTCTGGGCCTTCTTTTCGTCCATGGCGGCGAAGGCATCCTTGAATTCCGGGCCCGTGACGAACTTGAAGGTCGTGCCGAAGTGCTCGTGGTAAGCGTCCGCGCTTTGCTGGCGGCTGGCGGGAGTGGCCGCGCCCACCAGCACCTTGCTGGTCTTCAAGTGATGCACGGTGCGGAACATGCGCATGTATGGATCGAGGTCGCCGTAGCTGGACGTAGCCACTACGTCGATCTTCTTGCCCTTCTTGCGCATCGCGGCGATGCCCGACCATGCGTGCGTGGCGTATGGCCGCGAGAAGAACAGAGCGGGTGCCTGGAGTTGGTTGAGCAACGCCGATAGAGGCGTGGTTGGCTGCGTGAGCGGGATGATCAGGCAGCCGTCGATCGCGCCCATTTTGGAGAGCCACGGCGCGACCTCATCGGCCGTCTTGAGAACCTCGCCGCCCGTGAAGCGGACGTTCTGCTTGTGTTTGGCGGCTACCTCCGCCAACTGGCGCTCGATGCCGGCGACATCCTGGGCGATGTCCAACGTCGGCTTGGGCCAATGAACGGTATTCGAAGCCAGGTAAACTCGCGCGACGGTGGCAGGCTGGTTCCACTCCATGCCGGCAAACTCGTCGGCGGCCAGCGGCAGACCTGCGAAAGGAAGACCGCAAAGCGATAGTGTAAAACGGCGCCGCGAGACGGCGCATTCCGGTGTCAGCATAATCGCCTCCAGGGACGTTAAAAGTCCTCGGCCATTATACAAGGCAAACCGGAGGCGACCGGCGGCGCGGGTGGACCCCTCAGCGGCGCTTCTTGGCCGCCGGTGCGTGATGGTGCGCGTGGCCACAGGCGCACTCCACGCCGGCGGCACGCTTCTCCTCGTAACGAGCGAAGCGCTCTGCGTACTCTTCGTAGCCTTTGCGCCCCATCAGTGCGAAGGTGAACTTCTTGCCCAGTTCCACGCCTTCCTGGTCGAATGCGTTGATGTCCAGCAGTTCTCCCATGAACGCGGTTTCGAATTCCATGAGCTGAAGGAAGGCGCCGAGGTGTTCTTCGTCGATCCGGTCCAGCACGAAATTGCAGTTCGGACGGTGGTTCTCCGTGAGAGCCGCCTGCGTCGAGCGGCGTTCAGCTTCGATCAACTTGGCTAGGCTGTGGCCGCTCAGATAGTCGAAAGCTTCGAAGCCGGTGTGGACGCGAGGGATGCGTGCCGGCATCGAGGGCTTGGCCACGCTCCAGAAGCGGAAGGCCTTGTCGCGCGGGCCTTCCATGTAGAGCTGCACCTGGGAGTGCTGGTCCGTGGTGCCCAGCGCGGCGACCGGCGTCTGTCCGACGTTGACCAACTCGCCCTTGCGCGTCCGGGCCTTGCCAAGCGATTCGGCCCACAACTGCCGGAACCAGAGTGCCGTCCCCCACAACCGGTTCGAGTAGGGGAAGGCTACCTGGATGCTCTTGCCCTTCCGGGTCCAGAGCAGGTAATTGAGCATCGCGGCCCGCAGGGCCATGTTGGTGGTGATGTCCTTGGACCAGCTCAAGTTGGTGATGGCCGCGGCGCCCTTGAGCAGCTTGCGAATGTCGATGCCGATGAGCGCAGCCGGGACCAGGCCCACGGCGCTGAGCACGCTGAACCGCCCGCCCACGTTGTCCGGAAGATGGAACGTCTGGTAGCCCTCTTCGGTTGCCAGGGCCTTCAGGTCGCCGCGTTTCTCGCTGGTGACGGCCACAATGCGCTGGTTGGTCTTCTTGCCCAGCTTCTCCTCCATCCAGTCGCGCACGATAAGGAAAGTGGAAATCGTTTCGGCGGTCGAGCCGGACTTGGCGACGACCAGGGAAAGCGTCCGCGACGGATTCATGGATTCAAGCGCGGATCCGACGAACACGGGGTCGACGTTATCGAGGATCACCAGCCGTGGGAAGTCCTTGGAATACTCGCCTTGAACCGGGTGCGGACCGCGCAGGCCGCAATCGAGCGCCCAAGCGCCCAGCGCACTGCCTCCGATCCCGATCAGACACACGGTGTCGTAACTGCCGCGGACTTCCGCGGCGTAACGCTGGATTGCGCGGCAGGTGGTTTCATCGAACGGCAGGGCGGGGAAGCCGTAGCGGCCCTCGTCGCACAAGGAACGGAAGTTTTTGAGACCCGCCAGAGCTTTGCCAGTCGTGCGGCGAATGTCGGCCGCCGAAACGCCGTCGGAGGCGCCCACCATGTCGGAACGCAGATTTGTTTCGTCGAAATAGATTGCCATACCCTGAAAACCAGGATACTTCAATACGGCTGCCGGATTTGAGATGGCGTGGGGAAGGTCTTCGAAATATGGTCTGGCCAGGCGAGGTTTTCTTCGTCGAACAAGGCCCAGAGGTAGCCTAAGCCGGCGGAAGCCACGCTGACAACCGTGCCCAGAACGCGCAACAGGCACTCTTCAGTATTCGGCTTGCGTCCGTCGAAATTGAGCAGCCGCAACCGGGTCCATCGCATGCCTACTGTGATGCCGCCCCCGAGCGCGCAGACAGCTTCGTAAAAAAGCGCGATCAGGACGGGGACGGCGACGTAACACGGAGTTGTGATCTTGTTGAACGCCAGTGCGCCTCCGCCCAGGTAGAACGTCAGAAAGAACAAACCCGTGGCGATGAGGATCATGCTCGCATCGAGCACCGCGGCCAGGGAGCGATGCATAGGCGAGGCTGCCCGCGCATAGCCGTAAAGGAAGGAACGCGGCGCCCCCTCGCCGGAATCTTTCGTTCCGGGCTCCCTCAGTCCCAATTCCAGATTGGTTCCACCGGGAATCCGCGCGCGGCGCGTTCCGAAACCGTCTGTTACGCCGCGACGACGAGGCGACTTTGTGCGCTTCGCCGCGGGCAGTTGGAACGGGATCACCCGCGGACCTTCGGATTCGAACGCGAGGGACGTTTGCGACGGCTGGCGGCGTTCCGATGGCGGTTCGCTCTCGTCTAGTACAACTTGTTCGCCGCCCAGGACTTCCGGCTTGGGGACTGTGGAGGAGCGCAGGATGGGATACGTCTCAGGAGCAGCCTGTGGGCGAGCCACGTGCAGACGTCTCCCGCATCGCTTGCAGCGATGGTCGTCCTCGTGGTTGTCAGCCCCGCACCAACGGCACTTCATCGCGATCTAACGACTGGTTGCGGCCTTTAGCGCATCCATGCTACGGTGCATGGTTGAGCTCTTTGCGCCACCTTCAGCGCCGCAGCCATATCTTCTTTCGTAACATATTTAGGGCTTCTTGTCACGAAATTTCCTTGGCCCGCGTCTACAACAACTACGTGAAGCAAAAGCGAGACCCACAATTAACGAGCCGGTTCCCGGGAAAAAGGTGTCCGTCCCTGGCGCTGGCGCTCTCTACACTCTTCTCGCAGTCGAAGTGGACTTCACCTCAATGTTTATTCGGCAGTTTGGGTTTCAGACTTTATGCCGTGCTGGCCCTCGGCTGCGTCGCCCCGGCGCAGTTCATGCAGCCGCCGATGCGCATACCCGCGCCCGCGGTCCAGGCTCAGCCCTCCGCCAGGCCTCTGCCTGCCTCACTGGCGTCCCGCGCCGCCAAGATTCCGCGTAGCGAAATGCTGGTGGAGGCTGTGACGCAGGAACTGGACGGTTCCTGGCGCCGGTTGCGCGGCCACGCCAAGGTGGAAGTCACCGAGATGAGCATCGAGGCCGACGAAATCGACTACAGCGAGGAGACCGGCGACGTCGAGGCCCGCGGCAACGTACACTACCGCAATTTCGAAACCGGTGAGGAACTGTGGGCTGCCCGCATTGAATACAACCTGCAGGAGGAGACCGGCAAGTTCTACCGAGTGCGCGGCACAGCCCATGCCAAGATTGAGCCGCGTCCGCGGGTGCTCACCTCGACGAACCCCTTCTATTTCGAAAGCGAGTGGGCGGAACGGCTCAAGGAAAAGTACGTGTTGCACCAGGGCTTCATCACGGGCTGCATCATGCCACGGCCGTGGTGGACTTTAAAGGGACCGAAATTCGACCTTGTGCCGAACCGCTACGCGCTGGCCCATCGTTCCATTTTTCGTTTACGATGGGTGCCGCTGTTTTACGCTCCGGCGTTCTACAAGTCGCTCGAGGATCAGCCCCGCAAGAGCGGATTCCTGACGCCCAACATCGGCAACAGCTCCCGTCGCGGCAAGATGGTAGGCGTCGGCTACTACTGGGCCATCAATCGCAGTCTGGACGCAACCTACCGGTCGCAATTATTCACGCAGCGCGGCGTCGCACACAACGTGGACTTCCGCGGCAAACCTCGCGCCGGCACCGACTTCAACTTCACGTTGTACGGCGTCAACGATCGCGGCCTGCTGAACAGCGACGGTACCAGGACCAAACAGGGCGGCTACATCATCGGCACGCAAGCCCGTTCGGATCTTGGCCACGGCTTCGTTTTCCGCGCCGACATCAACTATCTGTCGTCGTTCGTGTTCCGGCAGGCCTTCACGGAGTCCTTCAACGAGGCCATTACCAGCCAGGTCCATTCCACCGGTTACGTGACCAAACACTGGTCGTACTACGATCTCGACTTTGTGTTTTCGCGTTCGGAGGACTACCGTAGTGGCATCGATGACAGCGACAGGATCGTAATCCGCAAGCTGCCGATGGTTGAATTCCGGACGCGCGACAAGCAGGTGACCAAGCGCGTTTTGCCGGTGTGGGTGTCGCTGGAATCCTCGGCTGGCTTGGTGCGCCGCAACCAACCATTGTTTCAGACCCGGCAGTATCTGGAGCGCGTCGATTTTGCGCCGCGTGTGATGACCGCCTTGCGGTGGAAGGGCTTTTCGCTTCTGCCCAGCTTTTCATTCCGCGAACGTCATTACGGAGAACAACAGCAGGACAGCCGCATCGTGGGCGAGAACGTCAACGTTAACTCGCGCGAATTCGCCGCCGAACTGGAAATGCCTTCCCTGTCTCGGATCTTCGACGGCCCGAAGTGGATCGGCGACAAAGTGAAGCACGTGATCGAACCGCACGCGGGCTTCCGTTACGTGAACGGCATCGACAGCTTCGACCGCCTGATCCGCTTCGATGAAACCGAACTTCTCTCGAACACCACCGAAGTCGAGTATTCGATCACGAACCGCTTCTATGCCAAGCGCGGCACGGACGTTCGGGAGGTGGCCAGTTGGCAGGTGTGGCAGCGCCGTTACTTCGATCCCGACTTCGGCGGCGCGGTGGTGGCCGGGCAACGCAATCAGGTTCTGAGTGCGCTCGAAATGACGCCCTACGCATTCCTGGACGGACCCCGGAACTACTCGCCCGTGGTTTCCGCCATGCGCCTGAATCCCACCCACATCTTTAGTGTGGAGTGGCGCGCCGACTATGACCCGCTGCGCAAGAGCGTCACATCGAGCGGCGTTTACGCCGATGCCCGTTTCTCCCAGTATTTCATCTCGCTGGGACACAACCGCATCGCCGAAGTGCCGCTGCTCGCGGAGGGCGCCAATCAGTTTCGCGGTACCTTCGGTTGGGGCAACGACAACCGCCGCGGCTGGAATGCGGCTTTTAATGCAGTCTATGACTTCCGCGAGCACATCATGCAGTACGCCACCACGCAGGTGACGTACAACACCGATTGCTGCGGCTTCAGCGTGCAATACCGGCGGTTCAGCTTCGGCACGCGCAACGAAAACCAGTTTCGTGTGGCGTTCGCTGTGGCCAATATCGGCAGCTTCGGATCGCTCAAGAAGCAGGACAGGTTGTTCTAGCGGCTTCTACCAGCCCATTACCCGGCGCACGTAATCCCGGCTGAGCTTGAAGCATTCGCGGAGCGGGCGCTCGGGGAGCTTTCCCGTTGAACTGGTCAACTCGATGACCAATGTGCCCTTGAAATGGACTGCCCGCAACTCGCGCGCTACGCCCGCGTAGTCCACCACACCTTCGCCCATCACTTCGGCAAACTTGCCGTCGGCCTTGCGGTCGCGCAGATGCGCGAACACGATCTGTTTGCCCCGGCGTCGGATGAAGTCCACCGGGTCGATCCCCGCTTCGGCCAGCCAGCCGAGATCCGGCCCCAGCGGCGCGTCCG
>JAJFUV010000095.1 GCA_021372245.1 Terriglobales bacterium | reverse complement strand
ATCTGCACTTTTAGCGACGATATGCAGGGAACCGGCGCGATCACGCTGGCAGCGGCGATCTCCGCCGTGCGGGTCTGTGGGACGCCGCTGCGCAACCAGCGCGTGGTCATCTTCGGAGCCGGTACGGCAGGGATTGGGGTCGCCGACCAGATTCGCCACGCCATGGTGCGTGAGGGGCTCTCCAAAGATGATGCAGCCCGACGCTTCTGGTGCGTGGATCGACACGGATTGCTTACCGCCGACATGGCTGGTCAGTTGCGCGACTATCAAATGACGTACGCCCGGCCGGCTGCTGAGAGCAAGCGTTGGAATCACGACGGAAATGGGATCGGCGTGAGCCTCGCCGAGGTTGTGCGCCGAGTAAAGCCGACCATGCTGATCGGCGCATCGGCAGCCGCCGGCAGCTTCACGGAAGCGATCGTCAGGGAGATGGCGGCGCATACCGAGCGACCGATCATCTTTGTGCTTTCCAACCCGACGGCGCGTGCCGAGGCGAATCCGGCCGACCTGATTGCCTGGACTGACGGGCGGGCGCTGATTGCCACCGGCAGCCCGTGCGCTCCGGTCACTCATAAAGGGGTGACATACGTCGTCGCGCAGGTGAACAACACCATGCTCTACCCAGGGCTTGCCCTCGGAGCTATCGTCTCCCGAGCCAGTCGCATCAGTGACGGCATGTTCTCGGCGGCGGCGAACGCCGTATCCAGTCTGGTGACTGTGCGCCAGCCCGGCGCGTCACTTCTCCCGCACATTAACGACTTGCGCAGCGTGTCGTTGACGGTGGCGGTCGCTGTCGCAGAGACCGCGGAAGCGGAGGGACTGGCGCGAGTCCCGTTCAGTGACATCGTACAGCAGGTACAAGACGCCATGTGGCAGCCGGAGTATCGCCGGATACAGGCATCGTGACCGCCGGTAAAGCGCAAGGCAAGCGCGTGGTTCTAGTGGAAAAGCCTCATGAAAGAAACTTCTAAAGTCCGCAACATTGCTTTTGTCGGCGATCATCTGCCACGCAAGTGCGGCATCGCCACCTTCACGACCGACCTGCTCGCGGCCGTCGCAACCGCCCATCCGCAGAGCCGGTGCCTCGCCGTGTCGGTCAACGACATTCCGGGTGGCTACGAGTACCCGGAAGTGGTTCGCTTCGAGATTGAGGAGCAGGACCTGTCGTCTTATCTGCGTGCCGCGGATTTTCTCAACATCAGCAACTTGGACATCGTCTGCCTGCAACACGAGTTCGGTATTTTCGGCGGACCCGCCGGCGGCCACATCCTGGCGTTTCTGCGCGAATTGAAAATGCCCGTTGTCACAACGCTCCATACTGTTTTGCGTGATCCGAAAACAGACCAGCGACGCGTGATGGAAGGCCTAATATCGCTTTCTACGAGACTCGTGGTTATGGCCGAGCGCGGAAAGCGGATGCTGCAGGAGATTTACCATGCACCGCCAGCCAAAATCGATCTCATCCCGCACGGCATTCCCGATGTGGGTTTCGTCGATCCGGCGTATTTCAAGGACCAGTTCGGAGTCGAAGGACGGGTGGTGCTGCTCACATTCGGTCTGCTCTCACCAAACAAGGGCATCGAGCATGTGCTCAATGCTCTCCCGCAAGTCCTGGCGGAGTTTCCCGAGGTTGTCTACATTGTCCTCGGCGCCACCCATCCGAACGAACTGCGGGAGCATGGGGAAGCTTATCGGCTCAGCCTCGAAATCCTGGCTAAGAAAAACAAAGTCGACAAGAACGTCATCTTCTATAACCAATTCGTGGACCTCGAGAATCTTAAGGAGTTCATCGGCGCTGCGGACCTCTACATAACGCCCTACCTGACCGAAACGCAGATCACTTCAGGCACGTTGGCCTATGCGTTTGGCGCCGGCAAAGCAGTGGTCTCCACACCGTACTGGCACGCTGCGGAATTGCTGGCCGAGGACCGGGGTGTGCTGGTGCCATTCAGGGACGCGCCGGCCATAGCACGCGAGGTAATCGGATTGCTGCGGGACGACACCCGCCGGCATGCCACGCGCAAAAACGCTTACAAGATAGGACGCGAGATGGTTTGGAGCAATGTGGCACAGCTCTACATGCGTTCCTTTGAGTGTGCACGGCTGGAAGTGGCGGCGCTGTCGCGGAAATTTCTTGCTACCAAGACGCTGGACCACAAGCCGCGTGAACTTCCAATGCTCAAGCTGAGTCATCTCTCGCGGATGACCGATTCGACAGGCGTCTTTCAACACGCCATCTTCAGCATTCCGAATTTCTCCGAAGGTTACTGCACCGATGACAACGCTCGTGCCTTCATCCTTTCGGTGCTTCTCAGTGAATTGGGAGAGGATCCGGAGTGCGTGCGGACATTAGCCACCACCTCCGCGGCTTTTCTCCACCACGCCTTCGACCGGAAGACGAAGCGATTCCACAACCACCTGAGTTTTGACCGGCGCTGGTTGGATGAGCAGGGATCAGAGGACTGTCACGGACGAGCGCTCTGGGCGCTGGGCATAGGTGTGGGGCGATCACCCTTTCGGAGTTTCCAGATGATGGCTGGACAGCTCTTCGCGCTGGCCTTGCCCGCGCTTACGGAGTTCACTTCGCCCCGGGCGTGGGCCTTCGGCCTGATCGGCATCCATGAATATCTGCGCCGGCTGGGCGGCGACAGCCTGGTTAATCAGACCCGGGAAATTCTTACCAGCCGGCTCATGGAATTGTTCGAGGCCACTGCGCAGCCAGACTGGCAATGGTTTGAAGAAGAACTATCCTACGACAACGCGAAGCTCGCGTGCGCCTTGATTTTGAGCGGACATGCAACTGGCCAACAAGCAGTGCTTGAACGGGGATTGCAAGCCTTGCGTTGGTTGACGCAACTTCAAATGTCCGAGAAGGATCACTTCCGGCCCATAGGCAGCAATGGGTTCTACCGCCACGGTGGCGCGCGGGCCAATTTCGACCAGCAGCCTATCGAAGCACAGGCGATGGTGTCGGCTTGTCTGGAAGCCTACCGCGCCACATCGGACGTCTCGTGGTACGAACAAGCTCAACGTGCGTTCGATTGGTTCATCGGCTGGAACGATCTCGGACTGGAACTCTACTCGCCCGAAACAGGCGGGTGCCATGATGGGCTGCATGTTGATCGGGTAAACGGGAACCAGGGAGCGGAATCGACCCTAGCCTTCTTAATATCGTTGGCCGAAATGCGATTGGCGCAAAACATACTGACGAGCTTCAAGGAGCCGATTGCCGTCGCGGAATAATCGCCGGATGCTCCTACGTTTCAGAAAAGAGTCAAGGAATGTCAATCACTGTCAAACGTACTTCCACAATCCTCACCCCCGACCAGTCACGCGTTCTCTTGCGGCCTTTCAGCCCGGGCAAACCCGAGCGGGTCGCCGGGATCATCGCCAGGATCATGGCTATCCCGGAAGACAGAATCGGCCCGCTCCTGGACGAACTCTGTGCTGAGTTCTCCCGGCGACACGTGCAAATCCGCAAGCTCGTTTTGGAACGCTTCGAACAAATCCGCGAGTTGATGCCGACGGATGAGGAAGTGTCCGAACAGAGGCGACTTTTGATCGGATCCTATTTCCTGGCCGAATATTCCTTGGAATCCGCTGCTCTGTTCAATCCATCCATCGTTCCGCACCCTGACCAGACCGATCTGCCATCCGGCGCGCTACGGTTTATTCTCAGCTTGCGCGCCACTGGGGAAGGGCACGTTTCCTCCATCACTTTTCGAACCGGTATCATCCATCCCGACCAGCGAATCGAAGTAATGTCCCCCACCGGCTTCGTCACCGAACCGCGCCAGATCCCTAACCCTCTATACGAGAAGGCGCTGTTCGAGCGGAAACTCGCTGAACTGGGATTGACCGGCGAATTCACGCGACGGGTTATGAACAAACTCGGGGGATCGTTCACGATGGAAGAGCTTCGCACCGCTCTCCAAGCCGAACAGTTCCGCCTGCCGGATGGAATGACACAGGAAGATCAAGGCGTCGCCCAGGGAATTTGGATGCTGGCCCGATCCAACTACGAAGTTCAGTTCCAGCCCGATCAGCAGATATCCGAACGCATTCTCTTCCCGGCCACGCCCTCGCAACGCAACGGCATCGAAGACGCGCGGTTCGTCCGTTTCCAGAACGACGACGGCAGCTACATCTATTACGCGACATTCACAGCCTTCGATGGCAGGGTCGTGATGCCGGAACTGGTGGAGACTACCGATTTCCTTCGATTTCGCTTCATCACTCTGAACGGTCCTGCAGCCCAAGATAAAGGCATGGCCCTCTTCCCGCGACGAATCAACGGGCTTTACACGATGCTCTCACGCCAGGACAAAGAGAGTATCTACCTCATGTTCTCCGACAACGTCCACTTCTGGAATGAATGCAAACTGCTTCTCAAGCCTACTTTTCCCTGGGAACTGGTCCAGATCGGAAACTGCGGATCTCCTATCGAGACCGATGCCGGATGGTTGGTCCTCAGCCACGGCGTCGGGCCCATGCGAAAGTACTGCATCGGCGCGTTCTTGTTGGATCGCGATGATCCCAGTAAGGTAATAGGCCGCCTCCACGAACCCTTACTCCATCCGAACGAGAGCGAACGGGAAGGCTACGTGCCGAACGTTGTCTATACTTGCGGCGTCCTACTACACAAGGGGGAGCTAATCATTCCCTTCGGTCTGGCCGACCACGCCACGGGGTTCGCAACCGTGTCCCTGGCTGAGGTTCTTGCCGCCATGAACTAGAAGGACGGTTCACCAGCATGAGCATCCCCCACAAAAAAGTGGCTATCCTTTCGCCCGTAGCCTGGCGAACGCCTCCCCGGCAATACGGCGCGTGGGAAACGGTCGCCAGCAACATCACCGAAGGTCTGGTCTCTCGCGGCTGGGATGTGACGTTGTTCGCCAGCGGGGATTCCGTGACCCGCGCGCGCCTGCACGCCGTTGTGGACCACGGGTATGAAGAGGATCGCGCCATCGACCCCAAAGTGGCCGAGTACCTGCACATCTCCGAAGTGTTCGAGCACGCTGCCGAGTTTGACCTGATCCACAGCCACTACGATTTCATGGCGCTGACTTACAGCCGGCTGGTGAAGACACCGGTGCTGACTACCATTCACGGCTTCTCGTCGCCCAAGATTCTGCCGGTCTACCGCAAATACAGCGACGGCTATTTTGTCTCCATCAGCAACTCGGACCGGCTGCCGGGGCTGAACTACGTCGCGACCGTGTACAACGGAATCGACCTGTCCTTATATCCATTCCAGGAACGGGGCGGCGACGACCTGATCTTCCTGGGCCGGATTCACCCGGACAAAGGCGTCCACCTGGCGATTGAGGTAGCTCGCCTGAGCGGCCGGCATCTGATCATCGCCGGCATCATCCAAGACCAAGCCTATTTCGACGAACAGGTCAAGCCGTACCTCGACGGCGTGAACATCCGCTTCATCGGGCCGGTCGACGTTGCCGGAAAGAATCAACTGTTCGCGCGCGCGCACGCTCTGCTGCATCTGAACACGATCCCGGAGCGGTTCGGACTGGTGCTGGCTGAAGCCAATGCAGCCGGAGTACCAGTGATCGCCATGGACCTCGGCTCCTGCCGTGAAGTCATCCAGAACGGGGTGACAGGTTTTCTCGCCGGCAATGCCGGGGAATCGGCGCGCCTCCTGGAGCAGGTTCCGCGGATCGACCGGAGGGCCTGCCGGCGGAGGGTACAGGAGTGCTTTTCCATGGGCACGATGGTGCGGCAATACGAACAGGTGTACTTGAAGGTGCTTGAGATGGAAGCGAAGAAGAACGCATGAAGCGCGATATTGTCAGGCGGTACGCGCACAACCCCATCCTCACTAAGGGCCAGATCCCCTACGCCGTGGAGACGGTTCATAATGCGGCGGTGGTGAAGCATGCGGGCGAATACATCATGCTTTTCCGGTCCCATCTTCGTACCGGCCGGTCGATTATCGGGCTGGCGCGCAGCCGCGACGGATTCCGGTTCGAAGCCGACCCGCAGCCCTTTCTGGTTCCGGCGCGGGAGGGCCCGTTCGCGGAGTATGAAGAGTTCGGCGTGGAAGATCCGCGGGTTACCCGCCTGGAAGATGAGTACATCATTACCTACAGCGCATACTCGCGCAACGGCGTGCGCATAGCGCTAGCCAGGACGAAGGACTTTACCGAGGGGGAAAGGGTCTCGCTCATCACGCAGGCGGATCATCGGAACGTGGTCCTGTTTCCGGAGAAGTTTGACGGGCTGTACGCCCGCCTGGATCGTCCCCACTCGGAGATCGCACCCTGGTCCATCTGGATTTCCTATTCTCTGGATCTATGCTTCTGGGGCCGGTCCGAGTTGCTCATCAAGCCGGAGCCGTATCACTGGGATGAGATGAAGATCGGTCCCGGCGCGCCGCCCTTTAGAACGGATCGGGGATGGCTGTCGATTTACCACGGTGTCTTCCGGACCATGGACGGCGCCATCTATCGTCTTGGGGTTGCGCTTCACGATTTACGGAACCCTGCAAGGGTGATCGGCGTGAGCGATTCCTGGATCCTGCAGCCGGAAGATTCCTGGGAAACGACCGGCTACGTCCACAACGTGGTGTTCACCTGCGGCGCGGTCCCCGAGCCGGATGGGACAGTCAAGATCTACTGGGGAGGCGCGGATACAGTGATGTGTGTGGGCGAGGCGAACATCTCGGACCTGGTGGACCTGTGCCTGCACCAAGGCCGGCCGCCGAAGTAAGAGCCGCCGCGCGAATCCCGGCCTTAATCCTCGGATTTCGGCGGGTGTCCGGGGCAGAGCCAGCCTGATTCTTGATTGCCGGCCTGGCGTACAACGCGGCCGGGCCACGGTGGCCGATGTCCGGGCGGCTCGCTTCCCGTGCCGCCTTGATCTGTTCCGGCGTTCTCACGTCGGGCTCCGACAACTTCACCCGTTGCCTGGCGCGCTCAACCTAGCGCTTGTGCCGCTTCTCTAGTCGTTTGTCCATCGCTGCCCACGCGCCGAGGACGCATGCGTAACATGTCAATCAGGTCGGTCACGAAACGGCTCGCAATCCGCTGTGGCCGGATTCGCAGCGTCGGCGCGCACTACCGGCCCCGGCGGCAGCCCGGTACAGGCGTGTGATGGATGGTGTTAGGCGGCCCGGCGTTCCTAATGATAGTGAAGACAACCGACTTCGCGAATCTCGACCACCTTGCCGTCTGCGGAAGCCTGCATTCGTCGGGATTGCGGGGCGCCCTTGCCGAGCGGACAGCATATAGAATACGCCTTGAAAGTTTCCGCAAAACGCAGTTTTGGCTCGGACGGAATTCCTCCCCACGACGACAGTATCGACGGCAGGGCTTCTTCGTGAAATAATGCACGAGGAGGAGAACCAGTCGTGAGCCACGAGAGAAGAGCCTTTCTGAAGACTGCCGGCGTTTTCGCCATCTCCGGCGGAGCATCTCGCATCTTAGGCGCAAACGATCGTGTCAACATCGGCGTTATCGGTATCGGCGGTAGAGGCACAGGACACGTGAAAACCTGGGCCGTGACGCCGCAGGTGCGCGTCACGGCGCTGTGCGACGTGAATCAGGCGGCACGCGAACGCGGTGTCGCGTTGATCGAGCAAGCCACGGGTTCGAAGCCGCAGGAGTTCATCGACATGCGGAAGCTGTTCGAATCCAAAGACGTCGACGCGGTTTCCATGGCCACGCCCAACCACTGGCACGCCCTGGGCACCATCTGGGGTTGTCAGGCCGGTAAGGATGTTTATGTCGAAAAGCCGGCCAGCCACAACGTATTCGAAGGCCGCAAGATGATCGAGGCTGCCCGCAAGTACAACCGCATGGTTCAGGTGGGAAGCCAGAGCCGGTCCTCGCCGCGCATCCAGAAGGCCATGCAACTGTTGAGTGAGGGTGTCATCGGTAAGGTTTATATGTCCAAGGGGCTGTGCTATAAGCGCCGCAAGTCGATCGGTCACACACCGGACCAACCCGTACCCCCCGGCGTGAATTGGGACCTGTTCCTGGGCCCCGCGCCCATGCGCCCCTTCAGCATGAATCACTTCCGATACAACTGGCACTGGTTCTGGGATACAGGTAACGGCGACATCGGCAACCAGGGCATTCATCAAATGGACATTGCGCGTTGGGGCCTGGGCCGCGATCTGCCCACGGCGGTTGTCTCCACCGGCGGCAAGTACGTTTACGACGACGACCAAGAAACACCTAACACGCAGATTGCGGCGCTCGACTATGGCGATGCGGAACTGGTCTTCGAAGTGCGAGGCTTGATGACGGACGGCGAAGGCAGCTTGAATCCGCCAATCGGCATCACAGTCGGCAACCTCTTCTGGGGCAGCGACGGCTACATGCTTGTCGGCGGCGACGGATTCAAGGTCTACAAGGGCGAAGGCCGCGAACTTGTTATGGACGAGAAGGCCGAGCGATCTCCTCGGGGCGCTACGGCCCAACCGCAACCACATTTTCTGAACTTTATCGATGCTGTACGCGCCCGCGATCACAAGCTACTCAACGCTGAAGTTGAAATCGGCGTTCGTTCCGTTGTCTTGGTGCACGTGGCCAACATCAGCTATCGGCTGAAGCGGCGCCTGGAGTTCGATCCCACGACGTGGAAGTTCCGCGGTGACCAGGAAGCCAATCAGATGTTAACGCGCCATTACCGCGCGCCTTACGTGGTACCCGACAACGTGTAGGGCGGGTCCACTGCTTGAGCCTGGACGGCGGCCACAACCGGACGTTTCCCTTCTCCAGTTGCTTGAGTTTCCTGGCCTGTTCCACCTGCGACGTGCCGTATTCTTTCCGCCAGGGAGGGCAAACCATTGGAGCCCAACGACATCGCGGGTAGCGGGGGAAGGGTACGTGAAGCTGCCCACTGTAGCTGTTCAGGGCGTTGCGCTGGAAGTAGCGGCCGCGCCCAAGTAGGCACGTATGAGACACACACCGCAGGCCGCCCGTACCACCGGCGGCAGCGGTCTGTTCGATCTGGTCAAGTACCTCCTCGAGGATGAAAGCGAGAAGGCCATGACCCGATACCAGGATCCTAAAGTGGAAGTCCGCCGCGACGTCAAAAGGCCGTTCTACTTCATTCGGCCTTATGTGCCTTTGGTTACGGAACACGGGATACAGAGGCGACAACGAAAAACTCAGCTCGGATTCTGCGACGAGATGACTATGAGGCAGGCCAGAGCTGCCAAGCAGCAGGTCATGGCCCTCATCAACGCCGGGAAGTTTCTTCTGCAGTCGCAGATCCGGTTCGACGCTGTGGTGCAAAAGTTCCTCGACGCCCGTGTTCCGCAACTTGCGGCACCCACGCAGGCGAAGTACCGAGGATGCATCAAGAATTACATTCGGCCCGCGTTCAGAAACATGAGAATGTGCGACATCGACCCGCCGACAGTCACTGCCTGGCTTAATCACGCTGCAGAACCGGTGACGCTTATTCAAAGCGACGACATGATTAAGAAGTCCGGTTTAGGCTGGTGGGCACGGCAGGATCTTCGCAATGTGCTCAGCGCGATCTTTACGAAGGCCACCGAGTGGCGATTGTGGGAGGGGCGGAATCCTTGTGAAGGTGTCGATGTGGGCCGCAGACGGGAGAAACGCGAAAAGAAGATTCCTCAGAAAGAGCAATTGGATAGATTCCTCGCAGCCCTTTCGGACACCGCTATTTGTACCGCTGTGCAGGCGCGGCTCATGGTCCTGGTGGCCGTAGTCGCGGGGTTGCGCGTCAGTGAAGTACTTGGCCTGAAGCCGTCCGATATCGACGGTGTCAAAGAAACTCTCGAAATTCGCCGTCGCTGGCATCGTGGCGACATTGATGTACCCAAGTCGGAAGCGTCAAAGCGTGTGCGCCAAACTGGACCTCTTGCTGGCGATCTGCTACGACTGGCCCACGGCATAAAGAGCGACGAGTTTCTGTTCGCGCGCTCCGATGGCAATCCACCGGATGACCGTGACCTCCAGCAGCACGTCTTCCGAACAGCCGCTAAGGCTGTGGGGATCTATTTTCAGGGCTTCGGCATGCACACGTTTCGGCGCCTGAATATTTCCTGGCGACAAGAGGTCGGCGCTACACCATTCGAAGCCATGCGCGCGGCAGGTCACGCCAGCCCGTCCACGACATGGCTATACACGATTACCGATCAGGAACGCGAGAGACAGCAGGTATGCCGGATCCTGGACCGCATTGGTGGTGACGTTCGGAGTGCTGTGAGCTGAAGAATGTCTTGGCGCCGAGTCCGCAGTAAGCCCGGTGCCTTGAAGAATGAAGAGGCTATGCGACGGTTAAATCATTTAGAATGTGATGGTGGGCCCGACAGAACTCGAATCTGTGACCTCTACCGTGTCAAGGTAGCGCTCTAACCAACTGAGCTACGGGCCCGTTTGGGTGGGTCGAATGCCAGTATAGCACACCCCGGCGCAGTTACTGGTTTTCGGCCGGCTTTGCGCGCACCGCGATCGCTACCGGCGCCGAAATCCGCCCGTCGTAACTCACTCTGAGCGGCACCTGATCACCCGGCGTCACGCTGTCGGAGAGCACGAACTGCACCACGTAGACCCCAGCCTGGCCTTCCACCTTCGCCGCCGCGAACACGGAATGCTGGACGCCACCTGCCATAGCCGAGAGCCTGGATGGCAGGGTGTCACCCGCCGAATCGTCCAGTCCCGACACCAACATGGACACCACGTCGCCAACCATTACCGACGTCCTGTCACCCAGGGACTGGATCACGGGAGGCGCGGGTTCGATCATCACAATGATCGGTTGCGCTGTCACGCTCCCCGCCTGCAGGCGCAAAACCACGGGACCGAGAGGCAGGTCCGCGGGCGTCACAAACGTCACTTGCGACTCCTTCGTCTCCACAAGCGTCGCCGGTTTGTCGCCAACCGCGATGCTGACGCCCGAAACAGCCGCCATGGTAGAGAAATTCGCTATGGCCACAGTCTGCGTGCAACCGGCGCACATCAGCGCCTGGCTGGTCGTCGCATTTACAACCGACGGGTTCAGCACCGGAATCGTGGAATCGGAGGCCTGAATTTGGAAGCCGTAGGGCAATCCGGCAATCTGCAATCCGGAGGTCACACTGACCTGGGTTGCCGTCACCGTCGCATTGGCCGCGACGGCCACGTTTGCCAGGATCCGCGTCGGGCTAATCACCCAGAGCCGCCGCACGAAGACATCGGGGGTGCCAAAGCCCAGCACAGTCTGCCCTTGCTGGAAACGGGTGCCGTAACCGGTGATCTCGATCATGGCTTCGCTTCCGGCGGGTAGCGCGGCCGGACTGACGGTGATCGAGGGCGCCTCGGCTGTATCGTAAGTGTAAGTGGCCGGAGCGCTGCCCTGCAGGAACAACGAGCTTTGCGCATCGGTGTTGATCGCCGTAACGATGGCCCGATGTCCGCCCGGAGCCGGCGGTGGCGCAACCACCAACTCACTCGCCGTCTCGTCAAAACGCAAGTTCGAGGCGCGCACACCGTCGAAATAGACCGTCGTGGTGGCGCTCAGGTTCGTCCCCGCCAAGCGCGCCACGCGCGTGCTTTCCCCTTCGACTGCCGGCGTGACGGTCGTGATCGAAGGAGGCAATTTGCCCGTCAGCGTCAAACCCGCTGGCAGCACATAGATGTCGCTCGGGATACTGAAAATCAGGTGACGGGCGCCCTCAGTCAACAGCATGCCGTACTGAAAACCGACTCTCAAATAACGGGGGTCCGGGCCGTATGCCGAGAGGCCGCTCTCGGGCACCACAGCCGCATCGCCCAGTACCGAAACATCCAGTCCCGCCACCGGTGCGCCATTGGAAACCAGACCCGCGCCGCCAGCCACCAGAAAGCTGCGATTGCCGCCCAGCATCATACTCTCGCTGATGAAAGCGGGCTTGGCGGCCGTCTGGCCGGGATAGCTGTACGTAGTCACAGCATAAAGCGGCACATAGCTGCGTGGTTCGACGGCGAAGTTTATCGCCTCGTTCGTTGCCCCAGCGGTTACTGACAGGGGCGAGGCCTGCCGCACATCGCGAGTGCCGGGATAGAACTGGCTGACGAACGGCGAAGCGGCCGCCACCTGCTGCCCGTCGGCATCCACTGGCAGGCGGATCCCGTTGCTCGCGAGTTCAGTCGGCGGCAGCGGATGCACATAGACATAATAGGGGCCTACGGGCAAACCGTCGATCCGATATGTACCATCCGGATTGGTCAAAGCACTCACGGGCATACCATTCGGCGGCAGGGCCACAACGCTCGCCAAATGCACACCCTGGTCGCCCATGGTGACGCGGCCAGTAATGCTGCCCGTCGAGGACAGGAAACCGGGCACCGGATAGAGCAGGCTCAGCGCAACCCTGTCGTCGGTCGCCAGCGGGCGCCCGCGAGTGGTGGCGCGGGTATAGTCGGTGGACATCGTGGCGGAAGTCAGCGAATGCTGCAAACCCAAAGCGTGGCCAAGTTCGTGCACCATCGTGCCGAAGAAGCCTTCGCTATAGCTCGGCTTCTGCGACAAGTCATTACGCAGAATCACCACCGAGCGCCTGATGGGCACATAGCTCCCGCTCTCCGCGATCACCGGGTCGCCCCAAACTGTCGGGCCTCCCATGGCTACCAGTCCGGGCGGCACTTCCTCGAACGTAACCTCAACGCCAGGTGTGTTGCGCTGCGTGCCGGGGGTAAACAGACCGCCATAGGCAACCCGCAAATCGCACGTGCCTACATTATTCCAGGTGGCGGCGGCCAGCCGGATCTGACTGACGACACCAGCGAGCGAGTCCAGTTCCGACAGTTGGGCGGGACTCTGGTCGCTCACAAAAACCTGGAGCGTGTGTCCGGGCAGGGAATTGAGGTCGAACTTCTCCGGGATGGGTGCGTATGGGGTCGAACGGCCGGTGTAATGGATGAAATGGTAGTAGGCCGGCGAAACGGCCGCCATCAACATCAACCCAGTGGCCAAGGCGAAGACTCGGGAGGTTTTTCGCATCTACTTTGCCCCTCCCGTGGCTCGCAAGATCCGAGTGCGCAGATCCGTCAGCGTGAAGCTCAAGCTTTCCTCTGTCACCGGTTTGCCCGTTGCGCGGTCGAGCATCGTTTCGCCGCTCGTTCCGCGCACCGCCATCGTATTGCCCTTCGCGTCAGTGGTGACGTCGAACAGTCCCTGCGTGAGGCCGATGATGTGCGTCAAGCCGCTCTTGCCGGTCCACAGGAAGAGCACGTAATCAGACCCCTGCGCCAGCCGTGGCGCGCCCGTGAAGCTCTGCCGTACGTTGCCCAATACGCCGCCCGGCACCACCAGGTCGGCCTCAAGAGCCGGAGCGCCCTTCCAGCGCTCCGAAACCTGCACGCGGTAGTGCGTGTAAATCAATGATCCCTTGGCGGTTGTGTATGTTCCGATCACCCGGCCGTGCACGATCGAGGTGGACTTCTCCACCATCTCGTCGAAGCTCAATTGCTCAAGCGTTGCAGCCGTGGCGCCGCCAGCCATCGCGATCACAATCCATGTGGCAAGCCAATGACGCATAGTGCACCCAACCCAGGACACAGCATCCCGCATACCATTCCTTCGTATTGATATGACAGGACTTATCCTCGAATCAGGCGCCCCGTTTGAGTAGGTGTGACACGGCGGCGTGACAGGATGTCACACTTCTGCTTTAATCCCTGACAATCAAGAGCGGGACGGACAATTGATGACGTACTGCATTAATTGTTGTCCCGAACACCATGTCGCTTAAGCCTTTATGCCCATGCGAGCCCATTACCAGCAGATCCGGCTTCCACTCCCGTGCCACGCTCACGATTTCCTCCGCGGTCTTGCGTCCGGAGCGGACCACGGCTTCGGCTTCAATCCCTTGGGCGCGAAGCGCTTCCAGGATCCCGTCCAGGTACTCCTCGCCGGTCTCGACTTCCTTGTCGTCGGCCAACGCGCCATAGACCTGGCTGGAAACGCCTTCCTCGATGTGGAGCAACCGCAGCCGCGCCCTGTGCACCAGAGCCATGCCAGCGGCATGGGCCACCGCCGTGCGGTCCACCGGCGTGTGATCGAGAGGCACCAGGATTCGCTCGTAGCGCTCCTTGACCGTCGTGGCGCCGATGGCCGGCTCCAATCTTTCAGGGGCCTGCGCCAGCCGCCGCACCCACCGAGGCAACCAGGGTTCGAGGGCTACGTAGACCAGGAGCAAACCCAATCCGGAGGCCAACGGGACCAGCCCAAGAGTCAACAGTAAGCTGTATTCCCGCGCCTGATTCAGCCATTGCACGATGCTGCCAGCCACCAGGCGCACGTTCAACGCCACGATGATGGCCGCCGTCGCCCAAGCCAGCAGTTTCACCCATGGCTTGTTGGCGAACATGCCCATGCGGCGGCGGTCGCTGGTGAAATGAATCAACGGGATCACCGCGAAGGGAAGTTGAAGGCTCAGTACGACCTGGCTTAGGATCAGCAGGCGGTAGATGCCCTGTTCGCCCGAAATGTAGATGGTCACGGCGGCAGGCACTACGGCGGCCATGCGCGTGATGAGGCGCCGCAGCCAGGGCCGTACACGGAAGTCGAGGAAGCCTTCCATCACGATCTGGCCGGCCATGGTGCCGGTGAGCGTCGAGGATTGCCCGGCGGCCAGCAGCGCCACGGCGAACATGACGCTGGCCATCGCCGTGCCGAGCAGCGGCGCCAGCAGTAGGTGCGCCTGCGCGATCTCCGTGACCACGATGCCCCGCTTGAAGAAGGCCGTGGCCGCCAGAATCAGGATAGCCGCGTTTACCAGCAGGGCCCCGTTCAGCGCGATCACCGAATCCACGAAGTTGTACCGGCATGCCGTGCGCTTCTCGTCGTAGGTTTTGCCGATGCGGCGGGTCTGCACCAGGGCCGAGTGCAAGTAGAGATTGTGCGGCATCACCGTAGCGCCCAGGATGCCGATCGCGACGTACAAGCTCTCCGGAGTCAGGCGCGGAATCAAGCCGCCGGCAACTTC
>JAJFUV010000091.1 GCA_021372245.1 Terriglobales bacterium | reverse complement strand
CCTTCGCCGCGCGTCAGGGACAAGTACGCGGCGCGCAGCAGACGGCCGCGAGCGAAGTAGGCCATCAACGCGGTGTTTTCATCGTCCGGGTGCGCGCCGATGTAGAGGACGCTGCCGAGCACCTGCAGCTTGTCCAGAGCTAACCTGAGTTCCGCCGTCCCGGCAAGGTTGCGCTGCGCCTCTGCGAGAGAGGCGGACAGCATCAGGCACGCGAGAAGCGCCGCTTTATGCCGCATTTCGTTCTATTGGAGGCCTGGGGCTTAGTCTTCGTGCATCTGCTGAGCCAGGTAATTCTCGATACCGATTTCCTGGATCACGTGCAGTTGCGCCTCCAGCCAGTCGATGTGAGTCTCTTCGTCGGTGAGGATCTTCTCGAAGAGGTCGCGCGAGCCGTTGTCGCCGGTCTCGACGGCAGTCTTGATGGCTTGGTTGAGGCGCGCTACGGCGGCGATTTCCAAGGCCAGGTCGCTCTTGATCTGCTCTTTTACCGTCGCGCCGATCTTGAGCGTGAAGAGTTGGTCCATGACGGGCGTGCCTTCGAGCAGCAGGAGCCGCTCGATGCACAACTCGGCGTGCTTCATCTCTTCGATGGATTCCTTCTTGGTGTGGTCGCCGAGCCGCTTGTAACCCCAGTTGTCGCACATCTCGGCGTGGAGGAAGTACTGATTGATGGCCGTCAATTCCGCCTTCAGCACTTCGTTCAAATAGGCAAGAACCTTATCGTTTCCGCGCATGCGGTAGCATCCTCCTGTGTCGATCTACATTTTATCAGCTTGACAGTTGAGCGCCGACGGTTCAGCGGCGGGCCTCGTAAACCAGATTGAAAGGCGTTTCGGCCGCCCTTCGGAAACGGGTGAAGCCCCCGGCGGTCACCACGTCGCGGATGCGTGTTTCCCCAGCCTGTGCGCCCAGCGCGGCGCCCACCTCCTGGGCCAGCGACGCCGGTGTACAGATCATCGTGGAAGCCGAGTAATAGATGCGCCCCACCGGGTTGTGGTTTTCCTCGGGCCGATCATTCGCGAATGGTTCCACGATCATCCAGGCGCCATCGGGCTTCAGCGTGGACAGGACGTGCTGAGCCGCTCCGACGGGATCGCCCATGTCGTGAAGGCAGTCGAAAAACGCGACCAGGTCGTATCCGCCATTGCGCGGGTAGCTCTTCGAACTGGCTACCTCGAACGTGACCTGATCGAGCAGCCCCTCGCGTCCGGCGACGTGACGCGCGTATTCGATGGAGCCGCTGTGGTAGTCGAACCCGCAGAAGCGCGATTTGGGAAACGCCTTGGCCATCAGCATCGTGGAAGCGCCATGGCCGCAGCCTACGTCGGCGACCACCGCGCCAGTCTTGAGCTTTTCTGCCATGCCATCCAGCGCCGGGAGCCAGGAACTCAGTAGATTGGCGTCATAGTTGGGCCGGAAGAACCGTTCGGTGCCGAAAAAGAGATTGGCATCGTGTTCGTGCCAGCCCACACCCTCTCCTGTGCGGAACGCCTGCGTGATCTTGGGCTCGTCCTTGAAACAAGAGGAGATGATGTGGAAAGCTCCGGGGATGTCCTGAACCGTGAGTGCAAACGCTTGCTCGGCAGGCAACTCGTACCGCTGCGTGGCCGGATCGTAATTCACGTATCCGCTCGCCGCATTTGCATTCAGCCACTCCCGCACGTAGCGCTCCGCCGTGCGAGTCTTGCTTGCCAGTTCCGGCGAGGTCATCCAACCCGCGCCGGCCATGGCCCTGTACAACCCCAGTTTGTCTCCGACGACAACCAGCGTCGCGTGCATCGCGGCGCCCATGTCCGAGACGACTCTTTCCATGAACTGATTGAGCTTCGCTTCATCGAAACTCAGAGCTTCACTCGTGGTAGACATTGGTTTCCCCCCTGCACTACTAGCATCCTTACTATCGATTCTACGCGAGATTTCGAACCCGACCATGAGATCCGGTGTACCGGCGGCGGTGCGTGGGTGTGACTCAGGGGTGTTGGCGGTCTCTGTTGCATAATGGATCCATGGGTTGGTCACGATCGCTACGCTGGTGCTTCGCCGCCGTCTTGTTGTGTGTCTTCGCGGCGAGCGCGCAAGTGATCGAGTTCGAATCCGGTGGCCTGAAGTACCAGACCCTCACCAAGAACGGCGTCACCGTGATGTTCGCTGTCCTGCCGGCCAATCTCAAGGACTATTCGATCATTCAGGTGGCCATTTCGAACGGCACCGACATGGTGCAGCCCGTCAGCCCGGAGAGCTTCGTGCTGCAACGCGATGTGGACACGGGGGTAGCGGGGACGCCGGCCGGCGCGGTGGTGGAAGGATTCCTGACCAAGGCGGGCCGCAACGACGTCATTAAGCTCGTTACGGCGTATGAGATAGGACTCTACGGCATGGAGCGTTTCCATAGCCCCAGCGGATACGAGCAGCGCCGTCAGGCCGCGCTGGCGGAAGTCTCCTCGGCGAAATTGAAGGCGGCTGCCGCGGCTTCGGCGATCGTGCTGGTACCGGTCCGATTGCGGCCAGGGCAATCCACGGATGGTGCGGTGTTCTTCCGCTCCGCGTCAAAGACGCTGGGCCCGGCGCGTTTAAGGGCCACGGTGGGAAGAAACCTCTTCGAATTCAAGATCGCAAGCAGCCCTCAATAACGGAAGTCTGAGTGCCGTTTGAGGTAAACTGTCCCTTTTTACGTCAATTGTCGCCCGTGATCGATCTCCATACACACACGACGGCTTCCGATGGAGCCTCAACACCCTCGCTGTTGGTTCAGGAAGCGCTCTCAGCGGGGCTCTCGGCGCTGGCGGTTACCGACCACGATACGTTTGACGGCAGTGCAGCAGCCGCGCCCGTTGCGCGGCAGGCCGGCCTCGACTTTCTTGGCGGCATCGAACTGAGCACCAGATTTCGAAATAACGGGCAGCCCCAAGGGCCGTCGATCCACCTTCTCGGATATTTTCCACAAGGTGAGCCAACCGCAGAATTCCGCACCTGGGTGCGGGAGTTGCAGGCGTCGCGCCAGGATCGCAATGCAAGGATGATGGAGCGGCTGCGGGCACTCGGGCTGGACGTCACGCTGGAGGAACTGGGCGCGCTGTCCAGCGGTATACCCGGCCGGCCCCACTTCGCGCGCCTGCTTCGTGCGAAGGGTTACGTGCCGGATTACGAGTCCGCGTTCCGGGAGTACCTGGGCGAGTCGGGGCGTGCTTACGTGCCTCGAAAATCGGCCGAAGTGGGCGAAGCCATCCGGCGGATTCGAGCGGCGGGCGGTGTTCCGTCGCTGGCGCATCCCGTGCGGCTCGCCAGATTCGGCGCGAGGTTCGGAGAATTCATCGACCGCATGAAAGAAGCCGGCCTAGGAGCCATCGAGGTTTATCACTCAGAGCATTCCGAACAGGACGTGGAACGGTTCCGGTCGCTGGCGCGCGATCACGGACTACTCGCGACGGGAGGCTCGGACTACCACGGCGACGCAAAGCCGGAGGTGCGTCTTGGCATGGGATCGAGGGCCTGCTGTCCGATTCCAGGCGTGATCTTCGACGCGCTGCGCGATTCAGTCCGGGCGTGAAGCGATAATCTCCGCGCGGCTGCCATCCACATCCAGCACCGTGCCCTCGCTGGCGAGATCCGTGCGCACATAACCCAAGGCGAGGACGCGGCCTAGCGTGGGCGAGAACGCCGCCGAGGTAATGGCGCCTACTGCAGCCGCGCCGGAGAGGATAGCCGCTCCCGGTGCGGGAAGCTCGCTACGTTCTATCGCCAACCGGACCAACAAACGGTTCACGTGGCCGCGAGAGCGCACTCGTTCCACGATCTCCTGGCCGAGATAGCATCCCTTGTTGAAGTTGAGCGCCGTGTCGAGTTGCGTTTCCTGCGCCAAGTTCGCCGTCGAGATGTCTTCGCCATAGCGGGGCCGGCCGCTTTCCAGGCGCACCGCCTGGATCGTTTCGGACGAGGCGGCTGCGGCGCCTGCCGACTCGATTTGAGCGATGAGCGCCAATTTCCCGGTGGCGGGCGCGAAAACCCGATAGCCCGGTTGTCCGGTTACGCTGAGCGCCGCCACAACGCGATCCGCCCACGGGCAGTGTGCGAAAGCTGCCTGCGGCACCGGAGCGCCGAGAACGGCTAGCGTTTCCGCCGCGCGCGGGCCTTCGATGGCGATCGCGCACGTGGCGCCTCGAAGGTCCTCCAGGGTAACGTCATCGGCAATGATGTGCTGATCGATGTGGGCCGCGAGTGAATCGGCTGTCTCCGGTTCGGTATCGATGAGGAATCGGTCCGCCTGGCACAGTAGATTAGCGTCACCCAATATGCGGCCCTGCGCGGTCAGAAAGAAAGCGTAACAACCCTCGCCCGGCTTGAGCGCCTCCACCTGGTTGGTCGACATGGCGTGGAGCAGGCGGGCCCGGTCCTCGCCGCGCGCGGCGATCCTGCCGCGATTGGAGACGTCGAACCATGCCGCCCCCTCGCGCAGGGACTGATAACCGGCGGGTGAGGGGGATGGCATAGTGAAAGTATACAATCGTCCTATGATCCACGAGATTCTACCGGTGGGCGCGCTGGCGTGCAATTGCTCGATATTCGGAGAGGAAGCCGGCCGGACGGCCATGGTGATCGACCCGGGCGATGATGTGGACGACATCCTGGCGCTGGTCGAGCGGCACCACCTGCGGGTCGCTTCGATCGTGATCACACACGCGCACCTCGACCATGTTGGAGGCGTAGCGGAATTGAAGAAAGCCACCGGTGCTCCCGTGTACATGGACGCGCTCGACGAGCCGCTCTACGACCGGATCGAGATTCAGGCGTCGTGGCTTGGTCTGCCCGTTCCGGAGAAAGTCGCCATCGACACCAAGATATGCGAAGGCGACGAAATCACGCTCGGCGAGACGAAATTCATGGTGCTTGAAACCCCCGGCCATTCGCCCGGCAGCATTAGCCTGTGGATTCCGTCGCTGAACAAAGTGATGTGCGGCGATACGCTGTTTCGCGATAGCATGGGGCGCACCGACCTGCCGGGTGGCGATAGCCGTACGCTCCTGAGGTCGATTCAATCCAAGCTCCTTGCGCTGCCCGAAGAAACACAGGTGGTCCCGGGGCACGGCCCCCTGACCACAATCGGTCGCGAAAAAGTATACAATCCCTTCCTGCAAGGCCTCTGAGCGGTCCCGATTTTCGGTATTCTGGTGGATTCATGAACATCCCACAGTGGCCCATCGGCAACGAGCGCGAACTGGAGTTGCTAAAGGAAGTCCTCAACAGCAACCAGTGGGGCGGATACAGCGAGTTCGTAGGACGCTTCGAGGAGGCTTTCGCCGCCTTTCAGCATTGTACCTACGGTGTAGCCGCCGCGAACGGAACCGTTACGCTGGAGATCGCGCTGCAAGCGGCCGGCGTCGGGCCGGGCGACGAAGTTATCGTACCCGGAATCTCGTTCATTTCCACCGCGAGCGCGGTCTCGCGAGTAGGCGCGACGCCGGTCTTCGTCGACATCGAGCCGTACTCGTTCAACATGGACCCGGACCGTGCCGCGGCGGCCATCTCGCCGAAAACGAAGGCCATCCTGGTGGTGCACTTCGGCGGGCCGCTCGCCGACATGGACCGGCTCATGGCGCTGGCCTCCGAGCGCAACATCATTCTCATCGAGGACGCCGCGCACGCACACGGCTCGGAGTGGAGCGGACGCCGCGCCGGCAGCATGGGGGTGGCGGGCTCGTTCAGCTTCCAGAATTCCAAGGTGATGACATCGGGCGAGGGCGGCATTGTGGTCACGCGCGACGCCGATTTCGCCGAGCGCACGCGATCGCTCGCCAACCAGGGACGGCGCACCGGGCAAGGCTGGTTCACCCATTACACGCTAGCCGCCAATTACCGCCTGTCGGCCTGGCAGGCGGCGGTACTGCTGGCGCAACTGGAACGGCTGCCGGAGCAGATTCGCCAGCGGAACCACAATGCCGCGCTGTTGAGGAAGGAATTGGCCGAGATCGATGGCATCACGTTCCAGCAGATCCCGCCGCAGGTGAATGCGAATTCCTACTACCTGTTGCTCGGGCGCATCGACAAGGACAAGCTGGGGATGACGCGCAACGAATTTCACAAGGGCGTCACAGAGGCGGGTATTCCGTGCACGCCGTTCTACCCGCATCCGCTTTACGGCAACCCGATCTACCAGCAGGGAGGCTGCCGCGTGGAACCATGCCCCGTGTCGGAAGCCTGCATCCTGGACGCCTTCTGGCTGCCGCACCGCGTGCTGATGGGCGACGAAGAAACCACGCACGAGATTGCCGCTGCCATCAAGGAAGTTGTTGCGCACAAGGTGGCATAGGGAAGGGAGAAGTCCGATGCGATTCACGATGTTGGTTGCCGCAGCTGTATTGTGCGGAGTTCCCGTATCCGCGCAACTGCCGGATCTGTATACGGAGGAGATGCACGGCGACCCGCCGTTTCTTTCTCAAACCGGCTGGCGGCCGCTGCTGAATGGGAAGGATCTCACCGGGTGGCGCAGCGCCGACGGCAAGCCGCACGAATGGGTGACGACCAGGAGTGTCAACTGGAAGCGGATTTTCGACCCGAAGCAGCTCACTTACAGTTCCGAGCCGGGTGACCGCATCGTGAACGGCAAGCACGGCCTGACGTCCGACCTCATCTCTGGGGAGAAATTCGGCGACTGCGAACTGTATCTCGAATTCATGCTGCCGCGCGGGTCGAACTCCGGCGTCTTCCTGCACTCTCATTACGAAGTGCAGATTTTCGATAGCTACGATTACACCGGACAGCTCACCGTGGGCGACAACGGCGGCATCTATCGGCGGGCGGACAAGACGGGAGGCGCGCCGCCACACGTGAACGCCAGCCGGCGTCCGGGCGAGTGGCAGTCGCTGCACATCTGGTTCCGTGGTCCGAAGTTCGACGCAAACGGGAAGAAGCTCTCCAACGCCACGTTTCTGCGCGTACTGTTGAACGAAGTGCTAGTGCAGGAAAACGTCGAGTTGACCGGACCCACGGGTCAACACTTCCAGATTCCCGAAGCAAGCGAAAACCCCATCAAGCTACAGGGCGATCACGGCTCGGTCGCCTTCCGGAACATCTACATCCGGCCGCTGGGCGCCGGGACAGCCGAGCATTAGGCCGCGTCTCGTAGTCGACTGACCTCCTGGGAGTACCCTCCTCAGGAAGAACAACGTAGGATGCGGGCAGCGCCTTCTTCCAACTAGATTGGGGTAAGGCGACGCAGTTGACGGGTCCGGCAAAGAGCCCCGGAGGGCGCTTGGACCGCCTTGGAAAGTGGTACAACGATCTAGGGGCAGGTCAGTGATCACCGAGCCGGAGGGATATCGATGCATTGCGCAGGTCAGTCCCCGCATTAGATTACCGCCGCCTTAGGACCATCGCCATTCCTAAAGCCGTAAGCCGTCACGAAACGTCGGTTGAAGCAAGTTCAGGCGCCCCACGTAGGAGTCCGATGGGCCGCATCGAGACGCGATCAGGGTTGTAGTATGGATCGATCTCAGAGCTTTATCGGAATGTGCGTTTCATTCTTCGATAGGGGGACAACATGAGACGACGAAGAAGCGGAACAATCGCCTGTCTATTGCTCGCTCCATGCTTTTTCCTGGTGGTGGCAGGATTGGCGGATGCCGCCGACCTAAAGGTCTATGCCTTCAACGGAGGAGTCCTGAAAACGCAAACGCAGTACTTACTGAAGGACACGCGTGTTGGGACGCCCATGGACATTCCGATTCCGTTTCTCCTCATTAGGCACGGAAAAGATTGGGTGGCGTTTGATACGGGATGTAATTCCAAGGCAGCCAGGGATCCGATAGCGTATTGGGGTAAGGCCGTTGCAAAGGCATATATGCCCGTTATTGGACGCGATCAGTTATTTCAGGAAGCCATCAAGACGCTGGGGCTCAGCCCGAGCGACTTCAAGGCTGTCCTATGCAGCCACGGACACCTGGACCATGCAGGGGCGATAGACAATTTCCTAGGTACACAGGTCCCCATCTACTTTCAGAGATCCGAAATAGTTGAGATAAGAAAGATCGTAGACGCCCAACGTGCAGGCACAGCCTACATCTTGGGCGATTTTAAACATCTAAACAAGCTCAACATCCAGCAGGGTGAGGGGCCATTCGATATATTCGGTGACAAATCAGTTATTGCCTTCCCCACACCAGGCCACACCCCCGGGCATCAGTCGCTGTATGTGAAACCCTCCAAAGGCA
>JAJFUV010000090.1 GCA_021372245.1 Terriglobales bacterium | reverse complement strand
CCCTCCGGGCCGTTCCGAAGACTGACTGAGATAAGGGAAAGCGGGCAACTGCAAAGCCCGCATGCGGCTCCCGCCGGCCTCCCGTTGGCCGGTCCCGAGTTGTATGAAAAGTTCGGAGTAGACAAAACATCATAGGAGAAGGACATGGACATTCAGACGAAACTAGGCATCATGCCGAACGGACGGCGGTGGCGGAAGTGGGCTTTCTGGCTTGTAGTCGTGCTTGCGGTCGGGTTCGGAGCCGCCATGCTTGGCAAATACCGGGCAGCGGCCGCCGAAGCGCCCATGCGCTACCGCACGGCGGAGGCGCGCATTGGGGATCTGACGGTACTGGTAACCGCCACGGGCCAGTTGCAGCCGATCAAGGAAGTCGAGGTCGGCAGCGAGGTGTCCGGCATCATCGACGCGGTTCTGGTGGATTACAACGATTACGTCAAAGCAGGCCAAGTGTTGGCCCGCGTGAATACGGAGAAACTGGACGCCCAGATGCAGCAGGACAAGGCGCAGCTTGAAACGGCTCGCGCTAAAGTCGAGGACGCCAAGGTAACGCGGGAAGAGACCGAGAAATCTTACAAGCGCATCGTGGAAGCGCGCGAGCGCTCCAAGGGGCAGCTACCCTCCAAACAGGAACTGGATACGTCGAAAGCGGCCTTCGACCGCGCCAAGGTAGCCGTGGTGAGCGCGCAGGCAGCGGTGACGCAGGCCGAGGCCACTCTCGCCATGGATCAAACCAACGTGAGCAAGGCAGTCATCAAGTCTCCGGTGAACGGCGTCGTGCTGACGCGCAAAGTTGAACCGGGCCAGACCATCGCGGCCTCCTTCACCACGCCCACCATGTTCGTGCTGGCCGAGGATCTTCGGAAGATGAAACTCCAGGTCAACATCGACGAAGCCGATGTGGGCCAGGTGAAAATGGGACAAAAGGTCTCTTTCACCGTAGACGCATTCCCCGGCCGGCCCTTCCCTGGCAAGATCACGCAGTTGCGGTATGAATCGACGACCACGAACAACGTGGTTACCTACCTGGCCGAGATCTCCGTGGACAACCACGAGATGCTGCTGCGGCCGGGTATGACGGCCACGGCCGGCATCAGGGTCCAGGATGTGAAGAACGCCCTGTTGGTGCCGAATGTGGCACTGCGGTTCACGCCTAGCGCGGTGAGCAAGCCCGCCGACCAACGCAGCTGGTTCCGTAAGTTCATGCCCGGCCCGCCGCCGAGGTCCACCAAAGCCACGACAGGCGAAGACGACGCCGCGCATGTGGGCTCGCGCGTGTACGTGCTCCGCGATCAACAACCGGTTGCCGTGGCGGTCAAGACTGGCGTGACCAACGGCAAGGTAACAGAAGTGTTGGGCGGATCGATCGCGGCGGGCGTACCGCTCGTCATCGAAACGCTGAAGGCGGAGTTATGAACAACGAACGTGCGGAAGTAAGCGAAGCCGTGATGGAGTTTCGCGGCGTCACGAAGATTTACGGACAGGCAGAATCGGAGGTGGCGGCGCTGGCCGGGGTGGACTTCCGCATCGGCCAGGGCGAGTTTGTCGCCATCATGGGGCCGAGCGGTTCGGGCAAGTCGACATGCATGAATATCCTCGGATGCCTGGATACGCCCACTGGCGGAATGTATCTTTTCAAGGGCGTGGACGCGGGACGGTTAAGCCGCAAGCAGCGCGCGCGCCTGCGCCGCTATTACCTGGGTTTCGTCTTCCAGGGATTTAACCTGCTGGCCCGCACCTCGGCCATCGAGAACGTGGAGCTCCCCCTGATCTACCGCGGCACCAAGGCCCACGAGCGGCGCGAGCGCGCCCAGCGTGCCCTTGAGCTGGTCGGGCTGAAAGGCCGTGAGGATCACACTCCGGCCGAGCTGTCGGGCGGCCAGCAGCAGCGCGTGGCAATCGCCCGCGCCGTGGTCACGGACCCGGCCGTGCTGCTCGCCGACGAGCCCACGGGAAACCTGGATTCGGCGCGCAGCGAGGAAATCATGGAACTGCTGACGAAGCTCAACCGGGAGCAAGGCATCACTATCGCCATGGTCACGCACGAGCCGGACATGGCCGAATATGCCGGGCGCAGGATCCTGTTTCATGACGGCCTGGTGGCCTCCGATACAAGGACCACACCCAGAAGAAGTTGAAGGAGAGAGTCATGCAATGGAATGCCATCACACTCGCGCTGGCGGCTATCCGCCGCAATCTGATGAGGAGTTCGCTCACCGTACTGGGCATCGTGATCGGCGTGGCGGCGGTCATCGTCATGGTGACGCTGGGGAACGGAGCCACGGCGCGTGTCACCAGCGAGATTTCGAGCCTCGGCACCAACATACTGATGGTGATGCCGGGACAGGAGCGGTTTGGTATGGGCGGAGGTACTCGCGAGCAGGCCAGACTGTTCGACGCCTCCGATATGGAAGCGCTGCGCGACGAGGTGCCCGGCGTCAGCATGGTTGCCCCGACCGCATCGAAGTCGATGCAGGTTATCTACGGAAACACGAACTGGTCGACCTCTGTGTACGGCACCAACAACGAGTACATGAAGGTGCGGAACTGGCCTATCGCCAGCGGGCGCGACTTCTCCGACGCGGAACTGGCCGCCGGCGGAGCGGTCTGCATCATAGGGGCGACGGTCCGCAAGGAGCTATTCGGAGACCAGGACCCGGTAGGCTCTAACGTACGCCTGCAGTCCATTTCCTGCCAGGTGATCGCCGTGCTGCAGACCAAGGGACAATCCGGCATGGGCATGGATCAGGACGACCTGGTGCTCACCCCGCTGCGCATGTTCCAGCGCCGCATCTCCGGCAACCGCGACCGTTACATCAGCGGCCTGCTGGTGGGCACCCACGCGGGTTCGGACTCGTCCAAGGTCCGCGCCGACGTAGAGTTGCTGCTGCGGCAGCGCCGAAAGATCCAGCCGGGCAATGACGACGACTTCATGGTACGGGACCCGCAGGAATTGATCAGCACGTTGACCGGGACCACCAAGCTGCTCACCATGCTTTTGGGCGCGGTGGCGGCGGTGAGCCTGCTGGTGGGCGGCATCGGCATCATGAACATCATGCTGGTGTCCGTCACCGAAAGGACGCGGGAGATCGGGATACGACTGGCCATCGGCGCTTTCGAGCAGGACGTGATGACGCAGTTTCTGGTGGAGGCGGTGGTGCTGAGCTCACTGGGTGGCCTGATGGGCGTCACGGTGGGGATGGCCGCGTCGTACATCGGCGCTCAAGCTCTGGAAGTCGCATTCCTGCCCGACGTCAAGATCATCGTGGTTTCGTGCGTGTTCTCGGCGTTCGTCGGGATCCTGTTCGGGTTCTTCCCGGCTCGCAAGGCGGCGCAACTGGACCCCATCGAAGCGCTGCGCCACGAATAAGCGCGGAGGGCGGCGTCGAGGACACGCCGATACGCTAGAATGACTGGGTAAGACCGTCGAGGAATCGGCGCCACAGCATGGAACAGCCTGACATTCAAATGAAGTCCGAATCCCCGCTGGCGCGGGCGCTGGAAGAGTTCGCCGGCCTGGCCCGCGAGCAGGTGGAGGCCGCCTGGGACGTCCAGATCGCGCGCATCCAGGAGTTGCTCGCCTCAGGCTGGCGCGAAGAGATTGACCGGATCGTCTCCGAGCGCTTTCATGACCTTTCCGGCCGCATGGCCGAAGAGTGCGAAGCGGCGGTGCGTACACGCGTGGCGGCGGAGATGTCGGCACAACTCCCGGCCGTCTGCGATGCCTCGCGCCGTCAGTTCAGCGAACAGTTGAACCTGGCCGTGCGCCGCATCGCCCAGGCCCCCAGTATTGAGGAGTGGGCCGCGGCGCTGCTTGAGGCCACCGCCGCGTTTCGCGAGCGGGCGGCAGTGTTCACACTGACGGGCCGTGAACTTAAGCCTGTAGGTGTGCAAGGTATTCAGGACGCCGAGGCCTCGGCAAGGCTGCTGGCGGCCCAAGTCGCGCTGGCCGACGCGCCGGCCTTTGCACAGGCAGTGGAGAGCCAGGAGACAGTGGTCGCCATGCGTTCGGCGGGCGAACTCTCACCGGCGGTGGCGGCGGAGTTTGGAGTAGACGAGGAGGCGCGCGCGCACGTGGTTCCGCTTTGCGGCCGCCAGCGCGTGCTGGGATTGGTCTACGCCGATGGCGATGCGGAGCACATGGATGCGAACGCCATCGAGATGTTCGCCGCAGTAGCGGCGTCCGCGCTGGAGGGGCTGTTGACCCAGTCGCTGACCCGTCCGGGAGTGCTCGTGGCGATTTCGTCCCACGGCCCAACGGCGGCGTCCGCGGCACCCGCCTGGGATGCGCTGTCCAAATCGGACCAGGAACTGCATTCGCGCGCCCAGCGGTTCGCGCGCGTCCAGGTGGCCGAGATGCGGCTCTACAAGTCACGCCAGGTGCGCGCCGGCCGCGCGGACGGCAATCTTTACGAGGCGTTGAGGCAGGAGATCGACAATGCGCGCGAGGCTTTCCGCCGCGAGTTCTTCTCCGCCACGTCGACCATGGTCGACTATCTGCATCAGGAATTGGTACGTTCCCTTTCGAATGATGACCCCAGCCTGCTTGGTCCGGACTATCCGGGCCCTCTCGCCTAGCGCATTGTTGCTGGGCGCTACCTCGTTTTGTCTCCCGGCGAGCGGAACAGCCGCGCGCACGGCGTCCGATCTCAAAGCCGGCGTTGAAGCGTGCGAAAAGGGCGACTACGCGGAGGGCGTGCGCCGTCTGCGTTCCTTCGCCAGACAATCGCCGAAGCTGGCCGACTATGCGGACTACCAGGCGGCGGAGTGCCTGGCAGCGGACGCGCGGTGGGACGAGGCCATCAGCACGCTCGAGCAGGTATGGCGGACCAAACCGCCGTCGCCCCTGGCGGGCAAGGCGGCCGCGCTGTCCGCCGAAGCGCTCCTGAAGGCAGGGAGCCCGACCAGAGCACGCGAGACTCTGCGGGCGCATTGGAGTGAATTGGAGCAGCCGGAGGGCGAGCTACTGCTGGCGAAGAGCTTCGATGCGCAGGGCGATGGCGCCAGCGCCGCCGTCCATTACCAGAGGGTGTATTTCGGCTATCCCGGAACCACGGCCGAAAAGGAAGCGGACAAGGCTTTGAGCCGCCTGCGCGATCACCTGGGCGACAAATATCCGCCGGTGCTCCCCCCGGACGTGTTCGAACGGGCGGACAGGCTTATCAACGCCAAGGACTATGATCGGGCGCGCCAGGAACTGAACTCCTGGGCCGCTCAATTCGCCGGAGAGGATCGCGAACTGGCCGAGGTGCGCGCGGCTGCGGCCGGTTTTCTGGCAGGGAGTGCCCGTGAGGCTTGCGAGGCTTTGCGCACGCTGAAGGTGACGGGCGAAGATGCGGATGCCGAGCGGCTTTACCATGTAACGGAGTGCGCGCGCCGCGAGGATTCCGACGACGCCCTCGCCGGCGCGATGGCGTATCTTGAACGAAACCATGCGCAGTCCCAGTGGCGCCTGAAAGCCCTGGTGAGTGTGGGCAACCGTCATCTGGTCCGCAACGAACCGGAGCGCTACACGCCTTACTACCGGGCTTGTTACACGTCGTTCCCGGACTCGACGGAGGCGGCGCATTGCCATTGGAAAGTGACCTGGAGCCTGCACCTCGGCCAACGCGCGGACGCTTCCGCTATGATGCGCGAGCATCTGATTAGATTTCCGGCTTCCGATCACGCACCGGCAGCCCTTTACTTCCTGGCACGCGCGGAAGAAACCTCCGGCGATACCGGCGCGGCCAAAGCCCTATATTTGAAGCTGCGCGCGGCGTTCCCGGGTTCTTACTACCGGATACAGGCGGACAAGAGATTACAGGAAGCGGCGATTTCCAGTGCCGCCGAATCGCCGGCGGCCGCCGCTCCTTTCGCGCACCTGACTTCGTCCAGACCGAAGCCACTGCCCAGCTTCCAGCCGAATGCCGCGTCCCTGGCCCGCATAGGGCGCGCACGCCTGCTTGTTGAGGCGGGCTTCCCGAAATGGGCGGAGAATGAATTGCGCTACGGCGCGCGCAACGGACAAGCCTATGTGCTGGCCATGGAAATGGCCCGGACCGCCGCGCGGCGCAACGAGCCGTCGCAAAGCGTCAGCTACATCAAGGCACTGGCGCAAGGCTACCTGACCTTGTCGTTCGAAGACGCTCCGGCGGAGTTCTGGCGCCTGGCGTATCCGCTCCCGTACCGGGCATTGATCCAACGCTATGCCGCGGCCAACAAGCTCGACGTGAACGTTCTGGCGGCCCTGATCCGCCAGGAGTCGGTTTTCGACGCCCAAGCCGTCAGCCGCTCGAATGCCATGGGGCTCACGCAGGTGATGCCGGCCACGGGGAGGCAATTGGCCCGCAAGTTTGGCATCCGGCGCTTCCGCAACGAGATGCTGCACCGTCCGGACGTGAACCTGAGGCTCGGAGCCTATTACCTGCGCGCGACGCTTGACCAATTCGACGGCCGCATCGAGCCGGCCCTGGCAGCCTACAACGCAGGCGCAAGCCGGGTCCGCAGTTGGCTCGGCTGGAGCGAGTACCGCGAGCCGGCCGAGTTCGTCGAGAGCATCCCGTTTGCAGAAACGAACCACTACGTGCGAATCGTGATGCACAACGCGGAGGCTTATCGCGCGCTTTATGGACGCCAGGCGGCGCCGGCGAAAGCCGTGCGGAAGGCAGCTACTAAGCAGCCGGCGAAGGCCGTGAAGAAGGCAAAAGCAAAGAAACCGGTGAAAGCCGCTCAGAAGACAAAGGCGAAGAAAAAGAAACACATTCGCCGGTGACAGCGCTGCTTTTGCGGGATTGTGGGTGCAAACGCCCACAAAATAATAGACTTTGATGCAGTTGACAGCAGATGAGGGAAACAGAGGTTGAGTCTGGCTCTGTTATACTGGAGACAGGGCATATCTAGCCGGTATGAACTCCCGATTTAGATTCTTATTCGTGGCAGCTTCCGCGATGCTCGCGTTGCTGCTCCTCGTGGGCAGTGTCATGGGGGGAAGCACACCCCAGGAAGGCCCCTACAAGCACCTGGCGGTCTTCACCGAGGTTCTTTCCCGCATCAAGAGCGAGTACGTGGAAGAGCCGGACATGAAGAGCGTCACCCTTGGCGCGCTGAACGGCCTGCTCGAAGCCGTCGATCCGTGCGCCAGCTATCTGAGCGCCGAGCAATACAAGGCGTATTTGAAGGACCAGCAGGCCACGAAAGCCGACGTCGGACTGGTGTTGGCCCGCCGCTACGGTTACGTTGGCATTGTTGACGCCATCGCTGGGTCTCCGGCAGCCAAGGCCGGGCTCACCACGGGCGACGTGCTGGAAGCCATTCAGGGCGTCTCGACGCGCGACATGCCTCTGGCTTACGCCGAACAACTGTTGCGCGGCGACGCGGGCAGCAGCGTGGAAATATCGGTGCTGCGGGTGCGCAAACCAGAGCCTCAAAAGATCACGCTGGTGCGTGCCAAGCTCGAGTATCCCGCGGTAACGACGAAGATGTTGAACGGCCAGATCGGATACATCGAGGCTGAGAGCCTGGCCGGCACGCGGCAGGTGGAAATCGCTCAGGCCGCGAAGGCCCTGGAACAACAGGGTGCCAAGAAGCTGATCCTGGACCTGCGCCATGACGCGACCGGCACGCCGGAAAACGGCGTCGCCGTGGCCAATGCGTTCATGGATAAGGGCCTGATCACGTATTTGCAGGGACAGAAGTTTCCCCGAAAGAACTTCGAGGCTGACCCGGCCAAGACGATTAGCCGGCTGCCTTTGGCTGTATTGACGAACCGGGGTACGGCAGGCGGAGCCGAAGTGGCCGCCGCCGCGCTGCTGGATTCCAAGCGCGCGCAGGTGATCGGTGAACGGACCTACGGCTACGCGGCCTTTCGCCGCGCGGTGACAGTGGACGACGGTTCGGCGATCATCCTGGCCGTGGCGAAGTATTATTCTCCTTCCGGTAAGGCCATCCAGGATACGGGCGTGGTTCCCTCCGTTTTGTCAGTTGAGACCGAGCCGTACGTCGACCTGGATGAGGAGGAGGGCGTGCCAGACAAGCCCGAAAAGCCGGAGCCTGCGAAACCAACCGAAGAGGATCCCGTTGTGAAGAGGGCAATTGAGGTGCTCAACGGTAGCCCGGTGCAGAGTGCCACTGGTCCGGCGCGAACCGAGGGTTCCCCGGCCATGCCCGACTCATTTCACAAGCCGCGGTTGTAGCGGCGGAAAGGATCTATTTAGAAATGCCGTTGTATGAGTATAAGTGCAAGTCCTGTGGAGCCGTCTTTGACGTGCGACAGAAGTTTTCCGACGCTCCTCTGACGACGCACAAAGGATGTGGTGGCGAGGTGGAGAGGGTCATCTGCGCTCCGGCGCTGCAATTCAAGGGTACGGGTTGGTATTGCACCGACTACGCCCACAAGGGATGCAGCCCGGCCAACGGGACGGAACACCATTCCCACGACGCTTCCACCAAGGTGCCGGTGCAAGCATCCAAGAAGTCCGAACCGGCGGCCGCTTCAAAGTCCTAGTCCCGAGCGCTGCTCGACCAACCTCGCGACAAACAGCGCGATGAGTGCGGCCGCCAGGCCCGCAAACGCGTCGGCGGCGTAATGATAGCGGCCATATACGGTTGCCGTCGCGATCAGCACGGCGAGGACAAAAAGAAACCTGCCGGTCCATTTGTGCTCCGGCAGAATCCGCATCATGCCGAACGCCGCTGAAAACGCGCCCGAAACGTGCGCGCTGGGAAACACGCTGGTGTGGATGCCGTAGCCGCCCAAAATCCACCAGTTGAAGCGCCGGAACACGGTTTGCACGGCCGGGAAATCCGCGCCGGGGAAAACCGTGCGGGGCGGTTCTGACGGAAAGTACGGGAACAAGCCGTAAGCCAGATAGATCCCCACAAGAAATTGAAACAGGAAGCGATCGACCCTCCGGCGCTCTTTGTATATGTACAGCATGGCGACTGAGAACGCGGCCGTTGTGTAGACCAGCGAGTAGGAGACCTCCAGGATGGAGGGCAGCACGGAACCGGTCGATTCGACCAGCGCTTTTAGGCCCATCTGGTACAGCAGGAACCTGTCCCACATCACCCAGACCCGTTCGAAATCGTAAGAGTGGGACGCGGGGGCGAACCATCCCATCTCGCGGTAAGCCAGCAGCATGAGCGGGGCCGGATACCAGTCACGCACGATACTGAAGAATTCGCTCCCGCGCAATGATTCCGCCCAGCGCAACAAGAAGCAGCCCGCGATGACCAGGGCATTGACGCAAATCGCGGCGAGGGCGGTGGCAGGGCGCACCGGAAGCAAGCTGGCCAGAATGGATGCGTAGACGAAGTAGATTATGATGACCCATTCCGAACGGCGCAGAACCATCTCTAGATGATACGTTAGAGTATTGTCCGGAGGATTCATGGATACTACACGACGCAGTTTTCTCGCAGCTTCGAGCGCCGCCGGCATGGCGCCCGCAGCCTCCTTCAAAACGTTCGCCGCCAACGACCGCATCCGCGTGGCGCTCGTCGGCGCGGGCGGCATGGGATCGAGCGACCTCGCCAGCGCCCTGCGCTGCCCCGGCGTTGAATTGGCCGCCGCGGCGGACGTCTATCAGGGCCGGCTCGACCGCATCAAGGAGGCTTACGGCAGCAACGTTTTCACGACGCGCGACTACCGCGAAGTCCTGGCGCGCGCCGACGTCGACGCTGTGATCGTGGCCACACCCGACCACTGGCATTCGCGAATCACCATCGACGCGCTGAACGCGGGCAAGGACGTGTACTGCGAGAAGCCCATGGTGCAGAAAGTGGAACAGGGCATGGCGGTGGTGGAAGCGCAAAAGCGCACCGGCCGCCTGGTCCAGGTGGGCAGCCAATACGTGAGTTCGCTCATCTACCACAAGGCCAAGCAACTGCTGAAGGAAGGCGCCATCGGGCGGCTGAACATGGTGGAAGGGTGGGTTGACCGCAACACGGCCCTCGGCGCGTGGCAATACAACATTCCCCCGAACGCCAACGAAAGCGAAATCGATTGGGACCGCTTCCTGGGCAACGCGCCCAAGCGGCCGTTCGAACCGATCCGGTTGTTCCGCTGGCGCAACTACAGCGACTACGGCACGGGCGTGGCCGGCGATCTGTTCGTTCATTTGTTGAGCGGCCTGCACTTCGCCACCAGTTCGATCGGCCCCACCAAGATTTATGCCAGCGGCGGCCTGCGGCGTTGGAAAGACGGACGCGACGCGGCCGACGTGATGCTCGCTTTGATTGAATACCCCGAGAGGCCCGAACATCCCGACTTCACGTTCATGCTGCGCGTGAATCTGACGAACGGCGGCAACTCAGACGGTTTCGGATTCCGTTTCACGGGCGACGAAGGCGTCATGAGTTGCGGCAGCACGGTGACGGTCACCAAGGCCGCTCGCGAACTCGAGCCGGGGACCATGGCAGGAGCCTTCTCGAAGAAGGTGCGCGAAGAGATCCTGAGCGAGTACCGCGCGAAGTATCCCGAGAGGAAGCCGTCGGTTTTGGGGATGCAATCCCACGGCGACCAGATATTCGACCTGCCGCCGCGCTACGACGCCCACCAGGAGCATCACCGCACGTTCTGGAATGCCGTGCGCAACCGCACGAGCGTAGTGGAAGATTCGACCTTCGGTCTGCGCGCCGCCGGCCCGGCGCTGTTGAGCCTCAGCAGTTTCAACGAAAACCGCGTGTACAAGTGGGACCCGCTGGCGATGAAGGTCGTGTAGTGAGGGCTGCTTCAAAGGCAGCCACCGCTCCCTTCGGTCGCGGCTCTGTGAGAGGCTGGAGGGAGCGGTTGACGAACGCTCAGCGGCTGCCGGTCTTCTTCAGCCCCAGGGCTTCGTTCATGGCACCTTGGCGGTAGCCTTCCAGGTCCAGGGTGACGTAGTGGAAGCCTAGAGGTTTGAAGATGGCGGCGAACCGGCTCGCCATCTCCAGAGTCATGGCCCGCTCCAGTTCTTCTGGTGCGATTTCCAACCGCACCAGATCGCCGTGGAAGCGCACCCGGAACTGACGGAAGCCCAGCGCACGCACGGCTTCCTCCCCGGTTTCCACCTTCTTCACGTTCTCAATAGTTACGGGCGTTCCGTAAGGGATACGGGAGGCCAGGCACGCCGACGCGGGCCGGTCCCAGGTGGGCAGGCCGGCCAGCCGCGACAGTTCACGGATCTCCGCCTTGGTCAGCCCTGCTTCGACCAGCGGCGCTTTGGCCTGGTGGATCTTGGCGGCGTTCTGGCCGGGACGGTAGTCGCCCAAGTCGTCCTTGTTCACGCCATAAATTACGTGCGAAATGCCGCGCTCGCGGCCCACCTGCTCAAGACGCGTGAACATCTCGTCCTTGCAGTGAAAGCAGCGGTCGGCTTCGTTGCGGGCGTAGTCGGGATTGTCGAACTCGTAAGTCTCGATGTACTCGTGCCGGATGTTGAAACGTTGCGCAAACTCCTCGGCGGCGCGCTTGTGCGAAGCCGGGATGGAGGGCGAATCCGCGGTGATGGCCAAAGCGTTTTCGCCCAACACCTGATTGGCAGCCCAAGCCAGGTAGGCCGAGTCGGTCCCACCCGAATAGGCTACGATGACGCGGCCAAGCTCGCCAAGCGAAGCAAACAACCTCTCCTGCTTGTCGCGCAGCTTGGCCGGATCGATGATAGTCGTGGTAGCAAGTCCCAAACCGAGTCCCCTGCTACGATTATAGCGGCAGGCTCTCCTGCCCGTTCCCGTTGCCGGCTTCTCCGTTCCCCGAATCCGGGATGACGCAGGCCGCGGCCACGGTGTCGCCTTCCTCCATGCTCACCAAGCGCACGCCTTGCGTGGAGCGCCCGACCTGACGGATATCGGCGCTCTCGATGCGGATGATCTTCCCGTCCTTGGTGATGATCATCAAGTCGGTGTCATCCTTCACGGAGAGGATGGCGATCACGTTTCCGACGCGGGAGGTGGTCTTCATGTTGATGACACCCTTACCGCCGCGTGCGGTGAGCCGGTAACTATCAAGCTTGGTTCGCTTGCCGTAGCCCTTCTCGGACACCGACAGGATCAGGCCCTCCTGCTCGACGATTTCCATGCCGATCAGGTAATCGCCTCCGGTGAGCGTCATGGCACGCACGCCTCGAGCAGGGCGTCCCATGGCGCGCACCTCCGTCTCGGAGAAGCGGATGGCCTTGCCCTGGCTCGATGCAAGGAAGATGTAATTGTCTCCGCTCGTCAGGCCGGCCCCGATCAACTCGTCGCCCTCGTCGAGGGAAACCGCGATAATGCCGCGCGACATCGGGTTATCAAACTCCGAGAGCTGGCATTTCTTGATGACGCCGCGGCGGGTGGCCATGACGATGAACTTGTCCTGCACGAACTCGCGCACCGGCAGAAAGCCTTTCACCTGCTCGTCGGGCTGCAGGTTGATGAGGCTCGAAATGTTCTTGCCCTTCCCGGCGGTGCCGGCGTCCGGGATCTCATAGATCTTGAGCCAGTAGACGCGGCCCTTATCGGTGAAGATGAGCACGTAGCTGTGCGTGCTGGCGATGAGCAGGTGTTCGACGACATCCTCGGTGCGGGTGCCCATGCCGATACGCCCCTTGCCCCCGCGCGACTGGCGGCGGTAGGTGTCGACCGGAGTGCGCTTGAGGTAGCCGCCGCGCGTGACGGTGACAGCGACTTCCTCGTCCTTCACCAGATCTTCGATGTTGATCTCGCCGGTGTCCTCGATGATCTCCGTGCGGCGCGCGTCGCCAAAGTCCTTCTGCACTTCGCGAAGTTCCTTGGTAATGACGCCGCGCAAGACTTTCTCCGAACCCAGGATTTCCATGTATTCGGCGATGCGGCGCTCGATCTCGGCCAACTCGTCGAGGATCTTCTGGCGCTCCATGCCAGTGAGGCGTTGCAACTGCAATTCGATGATGGCCTGCGCCTGCTTTTCGGTGAATTCGAAGCGGTCGATCAGGTTCTGGCGAGCTTCCTTGGGATTGGCAGACTGGCGGATCAAGGCGATCACTTCATCGAGATGATCCAGCGCCTTGGTGAAGCCGAGCAGGATGTGCTCGCGGTCGCGTGCCTTGCGAAGCAGGAAGTCGGTACGGCGGCGCACCACATCGATGCGGTGATCGATGAAGCGCTTGAGCAAATCGATCAAACCCAACTCGCGGGGCTGGCCGTTGACGATGGCCAGCATGATGACGCCGAAGTTCACCTGCAGTTGCGTGTGCTTGTACAGGTTGTTGAGGACCACCTCGGCCTGTTCGCCTCGCTTCAGTTCAAAAACGATCCGCATCCCTTCGCGGTCGCTTTCGTCGCGAATTTCCGAAATACCATCGAGCTTCTTCTCGTTCACCAGCGAGGCGGCCTGCTCGATCAGGCGCGATTTGTTCACCTGATAGGGGATTTCCGTTACGATGATGCAGTCGCGTTCTTTGGTCAGATGCTCGATGGCGGCCCGGGCGCGGATGCGAAGGCTGCCGCGGCCACGCGAGTAAGCGTCATAGATCCCCTGCCGGCCGAGGATGAAGCCACCGGTCGGGAAGTCCGGGCCGGGCACCATCTGCATGATTTCGGGCAGCGTCGTATTGGGTTTCTGCACCAGAGCGATGGCGGCGTTGATCACCTCGCTCAGGTTATGCGGCGGGATGTTGGTGGCCATGCCGACGGCAATACCCGCGCTGCCGTTCACCAGCAGGTTCGGCACGCGCGTCGGGAGCACTTCCGGCTCTACTTCGTTCTCGTCGTAATTGGGGTGGAAATCGACCGAGTCCTTGTCGATATCTTCGAGCAGCACCCCGGCTATGCGCGCCAGCCGTGCCTCGGTGTATCGCATGGCCGCCGGAGGATCGCCGTCGACAGATCCGAAATTACCCTGACCGTCGATGAGCGGGTAGCGCATCGAGAATGACTGAGCCATGCGCACCAAGGCGTCGTAAACAGCAGTGTCGCCGTGCGGATGGTACTTGCCGAGCACTTCGCCCACGACCTTGGCACACTTGCGCGTGGACTTGTTGTAAAACAGTCCCGACTCGGACATCGCGTACAGAATCCGGCGATGCACGGGCTTCAAGCCGTCTCGGACGTCGGGCAGCGCGCGGCCAATGATCACGCTCATGGCGTAATCCAGGTACGAACGCCGCATCTCGTCTTCGATGTTGACTGGAATCAGGTTTTTGCCGCCTTCGCCCCCCAGCGGAAGCTGCGCGCCGGAATTTGGCGGTGGCGCCTGGGGTGGTTCGGGATGCTCGTTGTTAGCCAATGAATCTCCTCGTCTGCGAGTGGGCCAATTCGCCTTCTATTCGCTATGCTCTATGAATTGCCCAACGTACATTTCATTTTACCAAGCAATGATTTACAGCGTGTCCGACCCTGCTAGACTTAAGTGTAGTCGCCATGTTGTCGGTCGTCATTCCCATCCACAATGAAGAGCCCTCGATTCTGCCGCTTTATGATCGCCTGACGGCGGTACTCGAGCCGCTGCAGCGCCCTTACGAAATCATTTTCGTAGACGACGCATCCACGGACCGCAGCTTCGAGCTGCTGGCGAATCTCACCGAAACCGATGCTCACCTGAAAGTGATCCGGTTACGGCGCAATTTCGGGCAAACCGCCGCGCTCGCCGCCGGGTTCGACCAGGCACAGGGCAGCGTGGTGATTTCCATGGACGGGGATCTGCAGCACGCGCCCGAGGATATTCCCGCGCTGCTCGCAAAAATCGACGAAGGCTACGACATCGCGAGCGGCTGGCGGAAGCACCGCGTGGATAATCCCGTGACGCGCAAGTTTCCTTCGCGCATCGCCAACTGGTTGATGGCGAAGGCGTCGGGCGTCCAACTGCACGATTTCGGAACGACATTCAAGGCATACCGCGCCGAGATTCTGAAAGACATTAACCTGTACGGCGAACTGCACCGCTTCATCCCGGCGCTGGCGAGTTTCTACGGCGCCCGCATCGTTGAGGTGCCGATCCAGAACCAGGTGCGGCCGCAGGGCAATTCGCACTATGGGCTGAGCCGCACGTTCAACGTGCTGTTCGACATACTCACGATCAAGTTCCTGCTCAAATACTTCACGCGGCCCATGCAATTTTTCGGGCGTATCGGACTGGTGGGCACGACGCTGGGAGGCGGCATCCTCGGATACCTGGCCGTTTACAAGCTGCTGGGCCACGAGATCGTCATTCAACACGGGCCGTTGATGATCGCCGGCGCGCTGCTGCTGTTGGCCGGCCTGTCGATGTTCACTACCGGTCTGCTGGGGGAAGTAATGATCCGCACCTACTTCGAGAGCCAAGGCCGCCGCATTTATGCCATCCGGGAGATCCGCTGCCGCCGCGAGCGCCGCGCCGCCGGCGAAACGCGCTAGACGCCCGCTATCCTGCCAGTGGCCCTATAGTAGTTTCATGTGCCGTTTCACGCCGCTCGTCCTGATCTGCGCGGGAATACTCTGTGCTCAAACCAAGCCGGTTCCGACCGTTACCGTGTCACCGGATGGTCCGATGAGCCTGGCTGCGGCGCGAGACCAACTGCGCAATGCGGAGCCGGCGGTGTTGAAGCGGATCGTCGTCCGGGGCGGCAAGTACTTCCTCGCCGGCACACTGCTTCTGGATCAGCGCGACTCGGGACTGGTGGTGGAGGCCTATCCCGGTGAGAAGCCCATTCTGTACGGCGGCCGCCGCATTTCAAACTGGAAACCGGATGGCGGCGGTCTGTGGGCGGCCGAGTTGCCGGGCGTGAAAGACGGCACGTGGGATTTCCGTATGCTTTCGGTGAACGGAGAGTTCCGCCACCGCTCACGGTTGCCGGAAACGGGCGCGTTCGAACACCTCAGCGAATTCAAAGTGAAATGGATGGGCACCACCGGCGGCGGCTGGCAGCGCAAGCCAACGAGCGAAGAGCTCACCACGCTGCGGTACCGGCCGACCGACCTTCCCGACAGCTTCGACCCGGCCAACGCGGAAATCACTGTCTACCACATGTGGGACGAGTCGCTCGTGAGACTGGCTTCGATCGACAGGGCAACGCACATCCTCCGCTTCCGAAGCCCGACCAACCATCCAGCGGGCGGCTTCGACGTGCGGAAGTACGTGGTCTGGAATCTGCGCGAGGGCATGAAGAGGCCCGGCCAGTGGTATTTGGACCGTACGGCCGGAAAGGTCGTCTACTGGCCCATGCCGGGCGAGGATATGGCGACCGCTGAAGTGATCGCGCCGACGCTCGAAGAGGTGGTGAGGATCGCCGGCGGCAAAGAGGCCCCAGCCCGGCACATTACTCTCGCGGGCTTGACGGTCTCGGTGACGAACACTCCGGCAAAGGCCGGGGGATTCGGCGCCGGCGCATACGGCGGGGCCGTGGCGCTCGATTCGGCCGAGGATTGCCGCCTGTTGAACCTGACCGTCTTCAACGCGGGCGGACAGGGGATCAAGGCGCGCAACACTGTGCGGCTTGTGGTGTGGAACTCGGATGTCCACTCCACCGGCGCCAGCGGCATCGTAGTGCATGGCGAGGACGCCGAGTTGCGCGGCAACCTGGTTCACCACAGCGGCGTCACGTACCCGAGTGCGCTGGGGATCTCCTGCAACGGCAAGCGTCTTCGCATCGTGCACAACGAAGTCCACGACGTTCCTTACACGGCCATCTTATTCGGCGGCTCGGGACACTTGCTGGAAGCCAACCTGGTTTACCGCGCGATGCTCGAATTGCACGACGGCGCGGCGTTCTACACAGGCCTCGGGCGGAATATCACCATACGCGGCAACATGGTCCGCGACATTCCCGACACAGGCGGCTACGGCTCGTCGGCTTATTATCTCGATGAACTGAGCGAAAACTGCACCGTCGAAGGGAATGTTTCGTTGAATGTGGCGCGTCCGACGCACAATCACATAGCCCGCCGGAATTTCATCCGCAACAACATCTTTCTTCACGACGGCGACATGAAGCTGACGTTCCCGCGCTCCAACGGATACGTGGTGGAGCGGAACGTGATCCAGGCATCGGGAGAGATCACCTTCCGAGTGCCGGAGGACGGGGTCGCGGCCATGCCGGGGAACATCATCTTCAGCGGCACGGGCAAGGTCAACCTGGAAACAATGACACAGTACAGCCTTGAGAAGCCGATTCCCATGGCGCCACGCGACGGCAGCGTCTACACCAATCCGGGGCTGCAGAGCCCCGCGCCAGGCATCTACCGCTTTAGCCCCGATTCACCTGCCGTCCGGTTGGGGATTCAACCGGTGGACGTCCGAGGCGCCGGCAGGGGTGGTGTGAATTAGCGTGCTGGTATCTCAGCACGTTCAGAAGGTCAATCCGACCAGCAAATCCACCTGGTTCTGAGTCGACTGGGCGGATACGCCGTGTGACTGCTGGTCGTTCAACCCAATGCCGGTCCATCGCGTGTAACGAATTTCAGGCGAGATATGCAAGGGCCCCAGGTGCAAGCGCGCTCCTCCTCCCACTGCCAGCCCATGAGTGGGGTCGTCCTGTCGCAGGTTACTACCGTCGTAATGCACCGTGGTATCGATGACTTGGCCACTCACGGAGTCCGTACCGAATGTGTGGACGGAGCCATCGACGCCGGAAGTCTTTCGGACCACGTAACCGCCCGAAAGGTACAGGCGTAAGGGCAGCAGGCTTGGCCCCATATAGTGCTTGACCAGGAGGGGGAACTCCCAGGAGTTGGCGCGGACCTGAGTTACCGAGGTGAGTCCGAAATTGCTGACCGTCAGGTCGTATCCGGTGCGGCGGTAGAGGGCGTCTGCTTCAAAGGCAAACGAAAATGGCAGTTTGAGTTCCGCCGTTGGACCCACTACATATCGCTTCATGGCCGGGCTGCTGAAATTGCCTTCCGTGGCGTCGGTCAGAGGCACTCCACCCTTCACCCCGAAGCTCAACAACTGCCCGGCCGCGGGGTGAGGACCGAATAGCGCTAGAAAGGTAGCCGCTGCAATCAGATAGTTGGTAATCCCTTCACGTGACATCATGATTGTTCCGTATTGACCCTACAGGTGTGACGCACGGAAAACCGAGGCGGCTTCATGGCGGTGCAATCTTCCACTGCGGTCGGCGAGGCTGAACGCCGTCCCGATTTCCGCTGATACAATCGAACGGTGCTATGGAAGCACGAGAAGGGAACCAGCACATGCATCGACTGATCAGCGCTACTTTGACGGTGGCCGCCTTGGCCGCGAGCCTGTTCGCCCAGGCGCCTACGCCCTACCATCGGGCAATCATCAAGCCTTCGCTCGTGAAGCTCGCTCCGGGCGGCCAGCAGCGGTTCAAGGCCGTGATTCTGGCCACGCGCATGATGGCGGCCCAGGCGCCGAAAAGCGTGAAATGGTTCGTGAACGACATTCCGGGCGGCAACGCCGAGGTCGGCACCATTGACGTCAATGGGATTTATCACGCGCCGGTGAAAGCCCCAGTGCCCAACGAAGTCAGCGTTCGGGGTGAAGTGGAAGGCTCCGCAAACCGCTACGTGTGGGGCACTGTGATCGTGGGCCCGGCCGATCCGTCTTGCAAGGTTGTGGGCAGCTGGAGCGAAGACCTGGAATCGAAAGAGTCCCGCCTTCGCGCACCCCACGGCATCAGCATTGATAAGCAAGGCCGTTTGCTCATCGTCGACCAGCGCGCGGGACGCGTGTTCCGCTACACGAAGGACGGCAAGTTCCTGCAAGAAATCGGCAATGGACCCGGCAGCGGCGACGGCCAGTTCCAGGAGCCCCGCTACGCGCACGTGGATGAGGCCGGCAACATTTACACAACCGATGTGAAAGGCGACCGCCCGCGGCTGCAGATCTTCTCGCCGGAGGGCAAGTTTCTGCACATCTTCGCCGAAAAAGGGACGCTGCCGGGCATGATCCTGCGCGGACACGGCTTGTGGTTCGATTCGAAAGAGCGGCTGTACGCCACCGACGTCGACAACATGCGCGTCAACGTTTACGAACACGGCGGCAAGTTCCTGTTCTCGTTCGGCAAGGACGGCCCGCACACGGACGAATTCAACGCTCCGCACGGCCTGTACCTGGATGCCAACGACGACGTGTTCGTGAACAGCTACTACGGCCCCACGAAAAAGTTCGACTCCGAAGGCCGCTACCTGTTTACGTTCGCGCACGGCGATCCGCCGGAGGGTTCGATCTACTTCCACAGCATGACCGGCGACCGTCGGGGCAACGTCTACCTGACCGTCCGCACGAAGGCGGGTTACGACGGCGCGGTGGAGAGCAACGTCGGCCGCAAGGTCAGTATCGCCAAGTACAACAACAACGGCGATTTCGTCTGCAACATGAGCATGTCGGTCCCCGAGCACACGGAGAGCTGGTGCACGGTGGATAAAGACGGGACGATCTACTCGCTGTTCAAGAGCAGGAAGCGCGTCGGCGTCGAGATTCTAAAGCAGCAGTAACTGAACTCGGCTACGTGCTTTTCGTGTCGTAGCGAACAACCAGGAGCGTGGCGGCCAGCACGATCCCCGCGCCGGCCAGCGCCGCCGCGCTCAGCCTCTCGTCGAGCAGTACGGCCGCAAGAACCACGCCGAACACGGGCAGCAGGTAGAGCGAAAGCGACGCCGTAGCGACGTCCAGACGCTTGAGCGCGGCAAAAAATAAGAGCATGGCCGCGCTGTAAGCAACGAGCGCCTGGTAGGCGAGCGCAACCCAAGCCTGCCAGGTGAACGATTGGAAAGCGCTCCACTGGATGGGATCGGCAACGACGGTGGCGCTTAGGCCGGTCACGGCGGCGGCCACATAGCTGAACACCAGTACTTCGATCTGCTGGAACTTTTCGAAAAGCGACTTGGCGTAGACGTTGTAGAAGGCTGAACCGGTCATCGCCAGAACGATCAATAAGTTCCCGACCAGGTAGCTCATATTCAAGAACGAGCTGTCGCGCAGATTGCCGGCGGATAGCAACAGGGCCCCGGCGAGGCCGATCGCCAACGCCGAGACGCGAAGTTTCGTCAGTCGCTCGCCCAGCATGATGGCGGCCAGCAGCGTACTGATCACCGGCAGCAGCAGCGACAGGACGGCACCGTTGGATGCCAGCGATCGCGTAACGCCCGCCACGAAGCCGAGTTGCGTGACCACCTGGCCGGCAACCCCGGCTATGATGAACTGGCGCCAATCGGCCCAGCCCAACCGCACGCCGCTCGTTCGCCGCACACGCAGGGCCAGCGGCAGCAGAGCCAGCGTGGCGAGCGTGAATGGAACGAAGGTGATCTGCAGAGGACCGAGGTGGCGTCCCAGGTACTTGATGGCAGTGCCCTGCCCCGCGAACATCAGGCAGGCAACTACCAGCAGCAAGAAGTAGAAGGAACGCCCTCGGGACGGCATGGTTAGTGGACCAGCATGAAACCGCCGTCGATGCGGAGGCAGCTTCCTACGATGTACGAGGCGTCTTCGGAGACGAGGAACGCCACGCCTTTGGCAACTTCCTCGGCGCGTGCCAGCCGTCCGATGGGCACCAGTTTGCCGCCCTCGCGCAGTTGCTCCTCCGTGTTGTAGTTGCGCTCGCCGGGCGTATCGGTCCATCCCGGCTCGACCACGTTCACACGGATGCCGTACTGAATGAGCTCATGGGCCCAGGTGAAAGCCATGTGGTTCACGGCAGCCTTGGCGGCGTTGTAAGAGGTGGAACGTGGATATGGACGCTCCGCGTGAACAGAGCTGACGATTACGATGTTGCCGCCGGTGCCTTGCCTGACCATCTGTCGTGCGGCCAACTGGCAGGTGTGAAACACGCCCCAAAGGGAAACGGCCCAGGTCTTTTCGACATCTTCCGGTGTGAGTTCGAGGAAAGGCTTGCGGATGCTATAGGCCGCGTTGCTGACCAGAATGTCCACCCGTCCGAAGGCCTTCAGCGTTTCTTCGAGCATCCGCTCATCCTGCGCCCGGTCGCCAACGTCGGCCTGGCACGCGATGGCGCGCCGGCCAAGACCTCGGATCTCCTCGGCCGCCTTTTCCGCCTCGGCGGCATGGCGAGCGTAGTTCACGGCCACATCGGCGCCCTGGGCGGCCAGTTCGACGGCGACGGCGCGACCGATGCCCAGCGACGCGCCGGTCACGATGGCGGCTTTATCCTTCAGCTTCATGCGTCTATCTCCTTCAGATCGTGCAATAACCGCAGTCCTTCCGCGACGACGGCGTCGGCGGCGCCGCCCGAAAACGGGCTACCCTGCGTTACTTCATAACCGCCTTCCTCAATAGCCTCGCGCGTGGGGATGTATCCGAATCCTCCGTTCGAGTAGCCCGAAAACAACGTGTGCGCGAAGGGAGATGCCTCGACGATGCGCAGGCCGATTTCAATGAACGGCTCGCCTTCAATGGAGAGAAGCGCGATGTTCCCCAGCCGGATGGCCTGCATCTGGCGTGCGGCGGCCTTCTTGCCGAAAAACTCGCGGGCGGCGCCGGCACGCCAGTTAGCCTGCGTATAGCGGGCGGTGGCGGCGCGAAGGTCTTCCTCGGTGCCTTCGCTGCGGGCGCGCTCCATATCTTCATGCAGCGCCTGGGCTTCCGCCTCCAGCTTCTCCGGCGCGTCGAATTGCTTCAGAGGAAGCTCCACCATGCGCGTGATCATGCGGAGTTCGGGCGCAGGCGGTTCCACCGGCTCGTCTTCGTACAGGGCTATGGCCGCGCCCGATTGCAGCACGCCGGTGTAACTTTCGTGCTTCGGCAAGGTTTCGATGGCGAGAGCCGTTTCGGCTGCGGCCAGGCCGAGCCGCTGACCCAACCACCGGTACACGCGCAGGTCGCCCGTGAAACCGCGCCGGGGGGTCAAATTTCCGGCCGCTCCCTGCAGGAACAGGCATGTCCCGCCGACCTCGCGTTCGACCACCTGACGGCACACTCCCGGATAGTCCGGCGTGAACAACTTGTTCTGCCAGGCGATGGTGGTGCCGTGGCAGGCGTAGTGGACGATGGTGGCCACCGGCGTTTCGTCCAGCGCATCGAAGCGCACTACGCGCACCGTCTGATCGGCCGCGCCGCCCCAGTTACGGCCCACGGCCATTCCGCCGCCAGGCACGTGGAAACGCCGGTTCACGTTAATGCCGGAGCGGCCTTCCGCCGCCGCGCAACGCACGGGCTGCATGCTCTGGATCGCCTGATAAACCGCGCCGGCAATGCGAAGCGGGAGGCTCTCCAGGTAGCTCATTACCATGTCCAGGCCTTCGCTGATATTGCCGAGGCGGAAGGTGTTCGGTCCGGAATGCGTGTGCGTGCAGGAGAAGCGGATGCGGTTTTTGGCCAAGCCGGTCGTCGACGAGATGGCGTCGAGGATGCGCGCGGTCCAAACAGCGTCGAAGCCGATGGCGTCCACATCGGCTATCGCCAGGGTTTCGTTGCCGCCGGAAAGCGCCAGCGCCGTGGCGTACATGGGCATATCGGCGCCCAGGCCGCGCTGATGCGTCTGCGCACCCCATCCGCCCTGCGGAGTACCGGGCGCCGGAGTAATGTCAGCGCGTCCGACACCGGCAAGTAGTTGTCCCATCCTGGACAGTCTATCGGAACCCGGGGAGGCTGTGTCAGTGTGCTCCGGCGCGCGTGTGGAAGTGCAGAATCACAGTGGAGATATAGATGTCTACGGGAACTACGTAACGGACGTCGATGCTCATGCCCGAGGCGCTGTGCGAGATATGAACCTGACCGGCCTGCACAGGCAGACCGAGCCGCCGCGCCCCGTCGATCACACGGATACGGAGCATTTCCTCCCGCAGGGAGGCAGTCTCCTTGCTATCCACCGTCTCTTCGAGGTAGCCCTTGAATTCGTAGTTATGAAGGTAAGGCGGTACCAGGCGGGCGGCTATCACTCCGAACGCCGCCAGCAGGATAGCCGCGACGGCGAGCCTTACTTGGAACGATCGCGGGGCTTGAACAGTTCCTTCCACATGTCCTCGTTGCGCTTCCAGATCGGGCGTCCGGAAACCGGTATCTCAGGCACATCCAGCGCGCCGTGCCCGTAAGTGCAAATATACTCAATATGCGGCGGGCCGAACAACAGCATATGGCTCCGTGAACCCTCTTCAACGGGCATTCGCAAGCGCCGCGCGCAGATCCGGCAGCGATACCGCTGGTCCCAGATGTTCAGCCAGAGCAGGCCCTGGAGGACAAGGTTGTAAAGCAGTAAGACCAGCGTATAGACCAGATCGTGTCCGAACCGGGGCGCCGATACGCCGTAGTAGCTGAGACGCGAGGACGGCCAAATCACGTGGATCGCTTCCCAAAGAACGAATCCCACAACCGCCGTCACAAGCAACTTCAGCACGAAGAAGCCCCAGTACTTCATGCAAGATTAGACGGCTTTTTCGAGGAGAAAGTTGCGTCACCCGGGCGCTAGCGGCGCAGCAGGTTCCGCGCCAGGAAGAGGATGTTGGCAGGCCGCTCGGCCAGGCGTCGCATGAAGTACGGGTACCAGGCGGTGCCGTAAGGCACGTAGAGGCGGACACGGTATCCTTCGCGAGCCAGTTCGCGCTGCAAGTCGCGGCGAATGCCGTACAGCATCTGGAACTCGAAGCTCTCAGGGGAGATGTCCTTCAAGCGCGCATAGGCCTGGATGGCGCGGATGATCTTCTCGTCGTGCGTGGCGAAGGCCGGGTTCGCTCCACGGTCCAACAGCACATACCCGAGCTTCATGTAGTTCGCATCCACATCCTGCTTGCGTGGGAAGGCCACTGTATGTGGCTCCAGGTATGCGCCCTTACATAGCCGCACGGGGACGCGCGCGTCGCACAGCGCCTCGATATCGGCCTCGCTCCTGTATAAGTACGACTGGATCACCGCCCGGCTGCAGTTGAAGCGGTGGTGCAGATCATAGGCGAGGCGCAAGGTCCGGTCGACGTACTGGTGCGACTCCATGTCCACTTCAACGCGGGTTCCGAGGCGACTGGCGCGTTCGACCAGTGCGGTGACGTTTTCACGGCAAGCTTGCTCGGATAGGTCCATGCCGAATTGCGTCAACTTGATGGAGATGGTGGTGTGAGCGGACGCCGCGGCAATCCGCTCCAGGACGTCGAGATACGTGTCCCGCGAGGCCGCAGCCTCTTCGACGGACGTCACGTTTTCACCGAGGCGGTCTATCGTCGCGAACATACGCTCCGCGGCCAACGCGGCGCAAACCGAAATCGCGTCATCCAGCGACCGGCCAGCGACGAAGCGCCTGGTGAGTAAAGCCGCCGTCGAAGAGTGCTCCATCCAGCGGCGTAGGAGGCGGCGGCGCGCCAGAAAGAGGAGCAAGCTGCGCATCGGCATTTCAGTCCTGGGACGGTTCAAGCATCTTCGGATCGCGCGCGACGACGTCGATCTGATCCGGCGCCGCGGGTTCCTCGCCCGCAGCGGCGCCCAACTCGCGGATGCGCCGGAGCGAGGGCAGCAGGCGGTTCTCCCAACTACCTACGCTGCGGTTGTAAGCCTGCACGGCGCGATCCAGGTGCCGGCCCGTGTCGGCGTAGTAATTCTGCACGGTGAGCATCCGCTCATACAGTTCGGAGGCCAGGCGGCGAATCTCCTCGGCGTTTTCAGCAAGCTGATGCTGGCGCCAATCGTAGGACACGCCCTTCAAGACACTGATGAGCGTGGCGGGCGTCGCCAGCAGCACTTTGCGTTCGAGGGCCTCGTCTGCCAGCGTGGGGTTGAACTCGAGCGCGGCGCTCAGAAAATGGTCGCCAGGCAGAAACAGCACGACCAGTTCGGGCGAAGGTTGCAACTGGCTCCAATAGGCTTTCGCTCCCAACTTGGCAGCGTGATCAGCCACATGCTGGCTATGCCGCTTCAACGCCTCGCGGCGCTTGGCATCGTCCTCGGCGGCTGCAGCGTCGAGGAAGGCCGCGAGCGGCACCTTGGCATCCACCGCGATCGAGCGCCCGCCCGGCAGCATCACAACCATGTCAGGGCGGAGGCGGCCGGAATCGAAAGTTTCCTGCTCGACGAAATCGCAGTGCTTCACCATGCCGGCCAATTCGACGACGCGCCGTAGCGTGGTTTCGCCCCAACGGCCGCGCACTTGCGGCGCGCGCAGCGCGGTGGAGAGAGTGGAGGTCTCCCGCGACAGTCGCTCTATTTGCTGTTGCAGCCCGCCATAGACCTTCTGGCGCGCGCCTTCGATTTCCCTGCCCTGCGTCTCCAGCCGCTGGATGGTCTCGCTCATCGCGCGGACCACTCCGGTGACGGCGGTCTGCTGCTGCGCGAGATCTCCCGTGATCTGGGCGCGGACGGTGTCGAGCGTGGTGCGGGCGTTTTCCAGGAACAACGCCTGGTTGGAGCGCAGCGCCGCGTCGGAGAGCGACTGGATGGTCTCATTGATTTTGGCCGCGGACGCGTCGGCAGCGGCCACACGCGTCTCAGCGACCTGGCGGGCGGCTTCGACCTGCGCCAGCTTCCGATAAAGAATCAGCGCCGCCGCCAGCGCTCCCAAGACCACTCCGGCAACAAACCAGGCCAGTGTCATCGTGCTTCCTCTTTGTTATCGAGACGCGCCCAGTCTTTTGTCAACTGGAGAAGCCGGTCCGGAACGGGTGCATTCCCCTGCACTACACCGTGGAGAGCGCCTTGCGCGTCTCGCCAGAGGGCGAAGTCGACCGGTTGCGTGAATTCGAGGCGCAGTTTCCCGGCTTCCACGAGGCGAACATCGGAGCCGGCCAGCGATTGTAGTTCACCTGCGCGGGAAACGCGGATGGCGAAGACGCCGGTCGCCCGGGCGCGCACCTTGGTCTTGCCGCAGTAGAAAGTCTCGTCGATGGCGTCACCCGCCGGGTTGCGTTCTCCACGCGCCAGAATGCAGGTACCGTCCGTGAGGCGCGCCAGATCCGCTGGATCGTCGTGCAACGTGTGGGAACCGCGCAGGAAGACCGCTACTCGCTCGGGCGTGGGGTCGAGACCCGCGCCGGAGATTATGCCCGCAGCCGCGGCGGTGTCCCGCACAAACGTGACTGTGGAGGAACGCGCCGCGCGGCGCAGGAACTCGAACGTGCCACGCGGTTCGTATTCGGTGTTCAGAAACACCAGGGCGCGGTACTGCTGCACGCCGTAACGCACTAAGCCGTCATCGTCGATCTTGAGTGCGCCGGATTCAATCTCGGTGGACGGGATGACGTCGGCTGGAAATCCTTCGCGCCACATCGCCTCGGCGAAGTCCATGCCGAGATCGCCGAAACGCGGGCCCAGCCAGTTGGTTGCCGCGGCGTGGCCGAAAACGACCGCCACGGGGCAATCCCGCGGTGCCCGGCTCACGTAATTCAGCAGGCGAATGCGATCCTCCGCCCGGACAGCAGGGCTCGCGAGCAGGCGCATGTTCGCGTCCGCGTCCACCGCCGACGGCCACAATGGATGGAAGTTCACGCGGCCGCCCGCGCGCGCGTCGCGCCACACCTCCTTCGCGTACGGTTCGACGTCCGCGTTGTAGAACTGGTTGTACCAGACCGGCCCGCCCATTTTCTTGGCCAGGGAAGTGCGCAAGGGAATCGGGAAATCCTCATCGGTCTGCCCATAGTCTCGCGTTGCCCACCACCAGTCATAGCCATTCTTGAAAGCATCGCCGCTGGGCATCCTGCCCCACGTCGCGTGCGTTCCGGCGAAGGCATGCGCGCCAAACACTCGCTTCAGGTCCGAATAATAGGAGCGCTCGATTTCGGCGTTGCGTTCGAGCAGCAGGCGCTCGTAACGGTTGGCGGCGCCGATGCGCGCCTGGTGCGTGCCGCCCGCGCCGGTGAACATCAGGACACAATCCCGGACCATGTCGCCGCCGCCGGCCTTACGCCATGCCGACGCGAAGCTCTTGGAATACCAGAACTCGCCGCTGCGCGGACCCGCGCTGTAGACGGGCGGGAAGCCCCACTCGTCCTTCATCGCGCCGTCCAGGGGAATGTCACGGTACTGCTCGTAGATGGAGCGTTGAAATTCGAGGAGCGCGGGCGCGAACGCGTCCGGCGTGCGGTACTCGAAGGCCGCGGCCACTATGTAGCCGGTGCCCACCGGCAACTTCACCTGCACTTCCTTGGCGGATTCGCTGGAGGCGCGTGCCGCCTGAACCACAACAAGCTGGTTGTTCGCACCGCGCCGGAAGACTCCCAGGAGCTTCCCACTGAGCGCTTCATACGATCCACCGCTTCCCGTCATGTGGTCCGAAAGTACCAGTGGCCGCACCGTCACGTTCGTCTGGTTCTCCGGCACCTCGACAATGCGCAGCATCCACTGCTGCTGATCCGGATACTGTTTGCGGAACTCGCCGCGCGCCAGGCGCACATCCAGGTCGAAGGCCACGCGTAAGCCGCGCGAATGAGCGTAGAGGACAGCGCGCTTGACCTGGTCGTGGGTCTCCGGCTCGGTGACCTCCCGCGAAGGAACGCGCGGGCTCGTGGTGAGCAACCCGAAATTGGAGTGTTCGGCGATGAGATCGATGAAGGCGCGATACCCATCCGGTTGAAACTCCGGCTCCATCCAGAACCAGGCGTAAATCTCGGGAGGCAGGCTCGATGGCAGGCGGTTGGAGGCAGCGGCCAGAGCGGCAAAGAGCACGAGCAGGAGCAGTCTATTCATGGTGTAAACATCCTATTATCGTTCTATGCTGCTCATCCGTACCGCACTGATTGGCGCCGGAAGCATCCTCTGTGCTCAGCAGATAGAAGAACCAGTACTGCGCGTGACTGTCAGGCTGGTCCAGATCGACGCCGTAGTAACGGACAAGCATGGACATAACGTATCAAACCTGACACGCGACGATTTCAGACTTTTTCAGGACAGCAAGGAACAGGCCATCACGCATTTTTCCTATGTAGAAGTGCCCGGAGCGGAGATAAAGCCGGCCGTGCGGATCAAGCCCACAGAGGAGCGGGGTCTTTCAGCGAAACAGCGATCCATGACGCCGCCGGTTCCGCTCCTGCGGGAGGCCACCCGGCGCACCATCGCGCTGGTGGTGGACGATCTGGGCATCTCCATGCAAAGCTTCCCGTTGGTCAAGGATGCGCTGCGCAAGTTTGTGGATGAGCAGATGGGTTCAGCCGACGCGGCGGCAATCCTGCGCACCGCATCGAGTTCCGGCGTGCTGCAGCAATTCACCAACGACAAGCGCCTGCTGCACGCAGCCATCGACCAGGTGAGATGGAGCGGGTTGGGGCGCGGCGGCATCGACGCCATCCCCGCCTTTGATGAGAATGACATTCGGCACGACGGCTCCGACGACAGGAGCAAGCGCACCCGGCCGCAAAGCATCCGCGAATTCGAGCGTGCCCGCACGCAGGCTTACACGCTCGGCACGCTTGGCGCGCTGGCCCACGCGATCGAACAACTGAGAGAGATGCCGGGGCGCAAATCTGTGATCCTCTTTTCGGATGGGATCCAATTGTTCATCTCGCCCGAGGACGTCCGCAACGGCAATCCCGTTCCCAGCCGGGTGCGCGACCTTGTGGATCTCGCTAGCCGGGCGGGCGTGGTCTTCTACACCGTCGACGCCCGGGGCCTTCACTACCTGGGACTGCGCGCGAGCGACAACACCCGCGGAGGCGGCATCCGACAGAAGCTCGAGCAGCGCAACCGGGATTTCCACGAGAAGCAGGAAGGCATGGCGTACCTGGCTCGCGAAACCGGTGGGTTGTTCTACACCGAGACGAACGATCTGGCCGGAGCCGCGCGCCAGGCCGTACGGGATCAGAGCGGCTACTACCTGCTGGGGTACAGCCCGGACGAAGGAACGTTTCCGACCCTTGGCGGAGGGGCCAAGTATCACCGGCTGAAAGTGGAGACGACTCGCAAGGATCTGCGCATACGAACCAGGGCTGGCTTCGTGGGTATCGCGGACAAGCCGCAGCGGCAGCTTCCGCAGACGCCGGAGCGCCAACTTCTGGCGGCGATCACCTCGGCATTCCATTCAAGTGGCATTGGCGTGCGTATTACGCCGCTCTTTGTGAGCGCACCATCGAAGGGTACTTTTATCCACACGTACTTGCACATCGACGGCCGCAGCCTCAGCTTCCGGGAGGATGGCGAGGGATGGCGCAAAGCGCAGGTTGACGTGGCGGTGGCCGCCTTCGCGGCGAACGGCTCGACAGCCGCGCCCACCGCACATAGCTTCGAAATCCGCATCGAGCCGGATAAGATCGAGGAAGCTGCGAACCGAGGCTTCGTTCTTGAGATGCTGCACGAGGCTGCGGTGCCCGGGCCTTATCAGGTGCGCGCGGCGGTGCGCGATGCCTTCTCCGGCAAGGTCGGCTCCGCGGGGCAGTTTCTCGAAGTGCCCGATCTGAGGAGCGACCGATTGGCCCTGTCCGGAATTGAGATGCGCTGTGCGACTGGCGGCGGCAAGGATGCGGACGGGCCGGAACAAGGGCCTGCCGTGCGCCGCTTCGCTCCAGATGATCCCATCGGTTACTCATTTACCGTGTATAATCCCAAGTCTTCACCGGCAGCAACAACCGAGATCCAGGAGCACGTCTTTCGAGACGGCAAGATCGTCTGGACGGGCCAGCCGCATCCGATCGATTCCGTCGCTATCAGAGGACGGAGCGATTTCAACGTGGCACGGGAACTGCGCTTTGGACCCGGGACACCCGAAGGACTGTATGTGCTCCGCGTCGTCGCGCGCAACCGTTCAGGCCGAAAGACGACGGCGAGCGCCGTTCAATGGATGGATTTCGAGTTGCAGACGCTTGCGCGAGAATAAAGAGAGTCTTACGGATGAGCCAACCGGCACCGGCACGAAAGATCGACTTCTTTTTCTTCGACGCAGGCGGCGGCCATCGCAGCGCCGCCAACGCCTTGCGCGAGGTGATCGCTCGTCAGGACCGGCCCTGGGAGATCCGTCTGGTGAACCTTCAAGAGATGCTGGACCAGTTGGACGTGTTCCGCAAGATCACCGGGCTGCGTCTGGAAGACGTCTACAATCAGATGCTGAAGAAGGGGTGGACACTGGGTTCGCCGCAGCTCACACGCGGGATGCACCTGGTGATCCGGCTCTACCACTCGAAGCAGGTTCGCCTTATCGAAGAGCACTGGAAGCGCAGCCGGCCGGACCTGGTGGTCTCCCTGATCCCGAATTTCAACCGGGCCATTTTCGAAAGTCTCCGCAACGTGATGCCCGGGACTCCCATGGTCACGGTGCTGACGGACCTGGCCGACTACCCGCCGCACTTCTGGCTGGAGCCGCAGGACCAATACGTGGTTTGTGGCACGGAGAAGGCTGTCGAACAGGCTCACTCGATGGGCATTCGGCCGGAGAAGATCTTCCGCGCCTCGGGCATGATCCTCAACCCCCACTTCTATGAGCCCGCGGCCTTGGACCGGGCCGCGGAGCGCGTGCGCCTGGGGCTGGATCCCTGCCGCACGACAGCCATCGTGCTGTTCGGGGGACAGGGTTCCGGAGTGATCGAAAAGATCGCCCGCAAGCTCGATTCAAGCGGCCTCAACCTGCAGCTCATCCTGATCTGCGGGCGCAATGCGAGATTGACGGAGCGGCTGCGCACTGCCCGCTGGCGGATTCCGGTTCACATCGAAGGCTTCACCAAAGAGGTGCCGCGTTTCATGCAACTGGCGGATTTTCTGATCGGCAAGCCCGGCCCCGGCAGCGTCAGCGAAGCGCTGGCGATGAAGCTGCCGGTGATTGTGGAGAGCAACGCCTGGACGCTGCCGCAGGAGCGCTACAATGCCGTCTGGATCCGCGAGACCGGCGTAGGCGAGGTCGTGCGCAACTTCAAGCGCATCGACGTCGTGGTGCGCGAGTTTCTTGAACCCGAGCGCTTCGAGCGGCACCGCGCCCACGCCGCACACATAGAAAATCGCGCCGTCTTCGAAATACCGGAGTTCCTCGCGCGGGCCATGGGCGACCCGCCGGCGCCGGATCAGGCTGCCGGGAACGACATCTCGTCGACGTAGGTGTCCTGAAAAGCCGGATCTGCCGCCAAGGAGAGGTGTTCGGTCGTGCTCCGCACACGGGAATGCAGTTCCTCTCCAAGGTCGGGGCTGAAGAGGGCAAGTTTGGCACCCAGCAGGGCGGTGTTTCCGGCCGGTTCGATCCGATCCAGCGGGAAGTCCAGCAACCCGATGCGGCGGGCGCTCGCGCGGCTGACGTAGTTGCCAAACGCACCGGCCAGGTATACCCGAGTAACGTCGGCCACTGCCGCGCCCAACCGCGCCAGCAGGATCCGGACACCCGCGGCGATGGCACCTTTGGCAAGCTGCAATTCCCTAACGTCGTTTTGCGTCAGCCTGACAGGAGGTGAGATCTCCCACGATTTGCCGTGTTTGATTCGTCCGCGCGCCAAGATCGCGCCGAGGTCGAGGCCGGCCGCCACCGCATCCACCAGACCGCTGCCGCACAAACCGCGCGGCTGACCTCCGCCCATCACTTTGCATGAGAGCCGCCCGTCGTCCACCGACACCGCGGAAATGGCGCCCGTCGCGGCGCGCATGCCCATGCTGATACGGCCTCCTTCGAAGGCGGGCCCTGCGGCCGTCGAGGCGCAGATCATGCGATCCCGGCCGCCCACCACGATTTCGCCGTTGGTACCGAGGTCGATCAGCGCCACCAGTTGATCG
>JAJFUV010000081.1 GCA_021372245.1 Terriglobales bacterium | reverse complement strand
TTGGCCGAGCGCGGCTACAACGCGATCCGCATCGATGCCATGCCCCACCTCGTGGCTCCCGACGCCGAGGGAAAGATCGTGGAGGAGTGCTACTTTCCGCGGGACACCTGGGCGCCGGCGCTGTGGGGCAACGAGTACTCGGTCCGCGTACGGCCCCGCGAGGCGTTGCTCGAATTCCTCCCTAAGTGCCACCGCCGGGGTTTTCACGTCGGCCTGGCCACTTGGTTCACGTCGCCGCTCAAGCGTTTCACGATGGAAGACGGCATGTTCCGCGCCTGGGACGGGACTCTCGAATTCCTGCAGCGCAACAATCTGTTGCAGCGCGTGCTCTACGTGGACGTCCTGAACGAGTATCCCAACGTCCATGGCTTCGACTGGCTCAAGGACGAGCTGAAGCAAAGGACCGACGCCCGCAAGTTTCAAGAGAGCCATCCGGACGCGCGACTTCTACCTTCGGATTTTGTCGAGAAGAAAGGGCGGTACTCGGTGCTGCAGAAACGGTTCTTCAACGAGTTCTTGGAGATCTGGCTGGGCCGCCTACGCGAGCGATGGCCTCGCTTCGATTTTCACGCTTCGCTCGATTCGGCTACTCAAGTCGATGAAATCGATCTCGCGAACCTCGACGCGCTGGACTACCACATCTGGTTCCAGCACAACCGCGAGATGCGCGACACCAACCTGGGCCAGTTGATAACAGGCAGCAACGATCAGCACATAGAAAAGATAGGCGCCAACGTGAAATCCTTCTGGACCGCCAACCGTGCGCGCATGATCGAATGGATGGCGGGCCGCATACGCGACATCAGTGCAAGCGCCGCGCGGCGTGGCATCCCTTGCGGGAACACCGAAGGCTGGGGTCCCATCGGCTGGATGGACCATCCAGCGCTCGATTGGGGTTGGGTGAAAGAGAGCGCGGAGATCTGCGTGGACCTGGCCATCCGGAACAACTACCGGTTTATCTGCACGTCCAACTTCACGCATCCGCAATTTCGAGGCCTGTGGCGGGACGTGAAGTGGCACCGCAAGATGACGGCCCGGATCCGAGGTTGAAGCCGGACCGTCACGGCCGGACGATAGTGCCGTCCATGCGCCGGTCGTTGCCGCGGCTTCCGCCAGGCGTCTTGAACGGGTACTTCGCCGCAGCCTTCTCGTCCAAATCGACGCCAAGCCCTGGCAGATCATTCGCATACATGTAGCCGCCGCGGATTTCGGGTGCTCCGGGAAACACCTCGCGCGACTGCGGCCCGAAGACGTGCTGTTCCTGAATCCCGAAGTTGTAAGTGGCCAGATCCAGGTGGAGGTTCACTGCGTGGCCGACGGGGCTGACGTTACCGGGGCCGTGCCAGGCGGTGCGGACGTTGAAGAACTCGCAGCAGGCGGCGATCTTCCGCGCCATGGTCAGTCCGCCGATGGCGGAGATGTGGTGGCGGACGAAATCGATCCAGCGGTTGGTCACCAGCGGAAGCCATTCGTGACGGTTCACGAACAACTCGCCCATCGCCAGCGGGGTAGAGGTCTGCTGGCGCGCAACCTGAAACCATGCCACGTCCTCTGGCGCAAACAGGTCCTCCAGGAAGAACAGCCGGAAGGGTTCGAGCGCCTTGGCGAGTTGGAGTGAATGCGCGGGCGGAACGCGCTCGTGGACGTCGTGCAAGAACTCGACGTCGAAACCGAAGGTGGCGCGCAGGCGCTCGAACATGCGGATCGTGTTGTTGACGTAAGGCGTCGGCTCGAAGACGGGCGAGGGCGACACGCCTTCGGGACGCTGCCGCTGAACTTCCTGCGCAGTGGGATTGGCGGCGCCGTAACCGGAGAAGCCCGGGACCGCGAGTTGCACGCGGACGTGGCGGTATCCCTTGGCCAGCCAAGCGCGCACGTTGTCCTCGAGAGCTGGCATCTCCCGCGCGCTCGCGTGCGCGTAGAGCGGAGCGGCGGCGCGCACCTTGCCCCCCAGCAGCTTGTAAACCGGAACGCCGGCGCGCTTGCCCAGGATGTCCCACAACGCGCCGTCTATACCGCTGAGCGCATTGTTCAGCGTCACGCCACTGCGGAAATAGGACTGCACGTAGGCCGATTGCCAGATGTCTTCGATGTCATCCACGTTCCGCCCGACAACAAACGGCTTCATGTACTGCTCTATGGCGGTGGCTACGGCCAGCGCCCGCTCGCGATGTGTGGCACAGCCGAGCCCGTAAAGGCCTGGTTCGCTGGTGAGAACCTTCACGATGACGGCGTGGTTCCCGTCCGGTTGCGTCAGGATCACCTTGACGTCGGTGATCCTCACCGGTGACATTCCCCGGCGTGAGATTTCAACCGTGGCCGGCAGTACAGCCGGCGCGGCGAAGAAACTCTTCAGCGCGTCGCGTCTTTCCATCCTGGCACCTCGCTCTGAGCTGAGAGCCATTCTCGCACTGTTTTGGGGGCAGCAACATGGGTTTCCGGGCGTAAAATATGGGTGGAGCGATCTCTTTCACGACCCAGGGGGTGTTGGTCATGCCTCATGGTTTTGCAGAGCGGCTTCACGGCGACGAAGAGCGAATGCGGGCCGCGCTGGTAAATACACTGCTCGAGTATGGCGTGCTATTTGGTTTCGTTTTGCTGCTGGCGGCGGTCGGGTTTGGCATCGTCTTTTTCGAGTCCTGATGCGCGGCTGGGTGCAACAGCCTGACACCGTCTTACAACGGCGTTTCAGCCCAATGAGCACAGCCGGGCAGGTCGAGCCATGGTGTGCAGTACAATGGAAGTGCATCCCTCCGTATGATTATTGACACCATTCTTGCCAAAGTATTCGGCACGAAGAATGAGCGCGAAATCAAGGGTATCCGGCCCGTTGTCGCGGCTATCAACGATTTCGAGTCTCATCTGACACCGCTTTCCGACGCCGAGTTGGCAGCCAAGACGGTAGAGTTCCGCCAGCGCCTAGCCCAAGGCGCCCCTCTCGACGACCTGCTCATCGAGGCCTTCGCCGTGGTCCGCGAGGCCGGCCGCCGCACGCTCAACATGCGCCATTTCGACGTGCAGTTGATCGGCGGCATCGTCCTGCACCGCGGCAAAATCTCCGAAATGAAGACCGGTGAAGGAAAGACGCTGGTGGCCACACTCCCGGTCTACCTGAACGCACTCGAATCCAAAGGCGTTCACGTGGTCACGGTGAACGACTACCTGGCAAAGCGCGACGCCGAGTGGATGGGCAAGATCTACAAGTTCCTGGGGATGTCAGTGGGTACCATCGTCCACGATCTTGACGACCGCGAGCGCTACGCGGCCTATCACTGTGACGTCACTTACGGCACCAACAACGAGTTCGGCTTCGACTACCTCCGCGACAACATGAAGTTCCGCCTGGAGGATTGCACGCAGCGCGAGCACAACTTCGCCATCGTGGACGAAGTCGATTCGATCCTCATCGACGAAGCGCGTACGCCACTCATCATTTCCGGTCCCAGCGAGGAGTCGACCGACAAGTATTACAAGGTCAACCGCATCATCCCGAAGTTGATCCGCGGCGAGGTGATCGAGGGCAAGGAGCCCGGCGAGAAGTATTTGACGGGCGATTACACCGTCGACGAAAAACATCGCAGCGTCGGACTTACGGAAGAGGGCGTCACGAAGTGCGAGAAGCTGCTGGGTTTAGGCAACCTGTACGACGCGGTGAACATGGAGTTCAACCACCACGTGCAGCAGGCCCTGCGCGCGCACGTGCTCTATCACCGCGATAAGGATTACGTTGTCAACGACGGCCAGGTGGTCATCGTGGACGAGTTCACCGGCCGTCTCATGCCGGGCCGGCGCTGGAGCGACGGTCTGCACCAGGCCATCGAAGCGAAGGAAAACGTGAAGATCGAGCGCGAGAACCAGACGCTCGCCACCATCACGTTCCAGAACTACTTCCGCCTATACAAGAAGCTGGCTGGCATGACCGGCACGGCCGAGACCGAGGCCGCCGAATTCCAGAAGATTTACAACCTCGATGTGGTGGTGATCCCCACCAACCGCACGCTGATCCGCATTGAGAATCCGGACATCGTCTACCGCACCGAGGAAGAGAAGTTCCGCAACGCCGCCAAGGAAATCAAGGAGCGCAACGAGAAGGGCCAGCCCGTGCTGGTCGGCACCATCTCGGTGGAAAAGAGCGAAAAGCTCTCCGGCATTCTCAAGCGCATGGGCGTCAAGCACGAGGTACTGAACGCCAAGCATCACGACCGAGAGGCGGCGATCGTCGCGCAGGCCGGCCGTAAGGACGCCGTCACCGTTTCGACCAACATGGCCGGCCGCGGTACCGACATTCTGCTCGGCGGCAACCCCGAGTTCATGGCCAAGGAGCAGTGCCTGCGCCAGAAACTGTCCGAAGTGCTGCCCGAAGGCGAGGAGACGTTCCTCAGCAACCACGAGTTTTATCACTTCCACCATCTGGGGCAGTTCTACCGCGTGCCGCGCGCGAAGTGGGATGAGTTCTACCAGGCAGCCAAAGCCCAAACCGATCTCGAACACGACGAAGTGGTGACCGTCGGAGGCTTGCACATCGTCGGCACCGAGCGGCACGAATCACGCCGCATTGACAACCAGTTGCGCGGACGCGCCGGCCGCCAGGGCGATCCGGGCAGCTCGCGCTTCTTCCTCTCCCTGCAAGACGACCTGCTGCGCATTTTTGGTGGCGAGCGCATCCAGAACCTGATGCTGCGGCTGGGCATGGAAGAGGACGTGCCCATCGAGTCGCGCCTGATCACCAAGCGTATTGAGAAGGCGCAAAAGGCCGTAGAGGCGCAGAACTTCGCCGCCCGCAAACACATCCTCGAATACGACGATGTGATGAACAAGCAGCGGAAGTACGTTTACAGGATGCGCCGCCAGCTGCTGGAAGGCGCCGACCAGCGCGAGCGCGTCCTGGAGATGGTGCGCGGCATCGTGGCGTCGGCCGTGGACACCCGCTGCCCCGAGGGCTCGCACCCCTCGGCGTGGGAGCTGGCCGCGCTGCAGTCGGACATCCTCACCGCCTTCGGACACAAGGTCAACATCGCTGAACTGGCAGAGCTCCGCCGGGAGGAAATCGAGGAGACGATCTTCGAACAGCTCGAAGGGCGTTACAAAGAGAAAGAAAAGCTGGTCGGAATCGATATCATGCGCGAAACCGAGCGCATGATCATGCTTCACGTCATCGACGGGCAGTGGAAGGATCACCTGCTGTCGATGGACCACTTGAAGGAAGGCATCGGCCTGCGCGGTTACGGTCAGAAAGACCCGCTGGTCGAGTACAAGAAAGAGTCCTTCGTCATCTTCCAGGACATGATGGACCGGATCGAGGACGAGACGATCCGTTTCCTGTTCTTCCTGCAGCCGGTCCAGGACGGGCGTCCTGTGATGCCGTTCCCCGAAGAAGAGGAAGAATTTGAGTACGACGACGAGGGCGACGGCCAGGAACCGGTGCCTGCGGCGGCGATTGCACCCGCCGCGGCGCAGAGCTCCATCCAGGACTTCACGCGCAACATACAGCGCAAAAAGGACAAGGAGATGGCCGAGTTGCAGCTTGTAGGTGGGGAAGCTTCCGCTCCCAAGGGCCCCATCGTGAAGGGAAAGAAAGTCGGCCGCAACGAGCCTTGTCCCTGTGGAAGCGGAAAGAAATACAAGAAATGCTGCGGCGCCAACGAATAAGATCGGGTGCGTGGGCCCGGCTGACGGTATGCCTGCTGGCCCTGACGGCCAGCCTCCCCGCGTTCGGCGGCCTTTGGCCGGATCGATTTGGCGGCTTCACGCGTGTGGAAGCCTCGCCCGCCACACCCGCCTCCGATAGGGCGCTGTGGGGCGAGTACGGACTGGAAGAAGCTGAGCAGGCTAAGTTTACGGCCGCGACCGGAGGCAAGCTGGCCGCCACAGCCTGGCGTTTCAGGGATTCCACCGGCGCCTTTTCGGCGTTTTGCTGGCAGGTGCCCCCTGCGGCCCGGCCTAGCGCCTTGAGCAAGCAGGCTGCTGATGCGGGTCCGGATTTGTGGCTGGCCCATGGCAATTACCTGTTCCGCTTCACCGGCGCTCGTTTGGAATCAACTGATTTACAAGGACTTGTGGAAGGCCTGACGAGGTTAGAACAGTCGCCTTTGCCGACGTTTCCATCCAGCCTTCCGGCAGAGGGCATGCTGCCGAATTCCCGCCGGCACATCGTCGGACCGGCAGGGCTCGAACGGTTTACACCGCAGTTTCCCGCCGCCCTAGCTGGCTTCCGCTTCGGCGCGGAAGCCCATCTGGCGCACTACCGGACCCCCGGCAGTGAGATGACCCTGGTAGTATTCTCTTACCCGACACCACATATCGCCCGCGAGCAGGAGAGTGCATTCCAGAGGCTCCAGGGCGCCATGGTGAAGCGCACGGGTCCGCTGGTCGCGGTGATCGTTTCGCCGAAGGATCCCAACGCGGCTGAGAAACTACTTTCGAAGGTGCGATACCAGGCGGAAATCACCTGGAATGAAAGAATTCCGACCAGGCGCGACAACATAGGCAACCTGATCCTGAATATCTTCTTGCTGATCGGCATCCTGTTGGCTTTTGCCGCAGTATCGGGCCTTATTGTTGGTGGGTCGCGTACGCTAGCCCGCCGTTTGTTCGGATGGAAGCCGGACACGGAGACGATTATCACGCTGGATCTCACCAGTGAAAAATAAGCTGGCTGGTTTCTTTCAGTTAGAGAGAAAGCGGGGGGAGCGGAAAGGGCTTTTGAGCTGGTTTTCCACAGGCCGGAGGATTTCCACAGATTCTCTAAACGACTTGATTCTAAAGGCTTAGAGACGATTTTCCCTGCCGCCTTTTTTGCTTGACTTCAGACTCTGGAGGCCCTAATATCCAATCACGACAGGTTCTCACGGCCGCGACGCCGTCGAATCTGATTCTCCCATTAACATCGCCCTGGTAATCCAGGGAGTGGAAGTAGAAGCCCATCCGGAAGCGGATGGGCTTTTGCTTTGTGTGATGTGCACTCGCGCGGAGTTTTCCACAGGATGAACTTGTTTTCCACTGGTTTTCCACAGGCGAAGGAAATCCAGCCGATCAGCGCTTCCGTGCGATCCAGTATGATTCCCCGGCGCGGGCGGCAAAAGTGTACGAATCCTTCGCTGAGGGATCTTTCTCGATAGTTACAGACAGGGCTCCCGCTTCGTTCGTGACGAGCGGCGTAGCGCCCGGCCATGGGCTTCTGAACCGGCACACGACATTCCTCCTCGACTCTATACGGACGTTCACGGGCTCTCCCTTCACCATGTCTGCCGACACCAGAAAGCCTCCGCGGGCCTGGAAATTGCGGAAGGCGACGGTTGCGCCAGACGGTACGCAGGGGAAGAGATGAATCCGGCCGGAGCGGGAGTTCAGCAACCGCTCGGGTTCGCGCGCCACAGCGTCGAGGAGTTGCGTCCGGTCGGTGATCCGTACATCCGGTTGCGCGTCGAAGTGCATGGAGGGGGGACGGCCCTTCACCAGGTCCGGATGCGCGCCCAGGAGATGGAATACCTTGCCGCTGGTCCAACCCCCGACAAGGCGCGCTGTGCGCAGCATGGTCTGAATCTCCTGAGGGGGCGAATCCAGGTTAATCTCGTCGGCCAAGAGCGCGGGCGTTACGCCGGCGAAGAAGTTGTATCGCAGGCCAACGGGCTGGACGCCCGCGACGTCCGTGTAGACAGTGCCCTCAGGACTGTCCGCTGTCGGGTACGGCGCCATCCGCCCGGCGATGCGCAGCCACTCATCGCGCAGGCCCGCATCCCGGCCGAGCTGTTGCGCGGCCGCGGCGGCGGATTTCAAGGTCCACTTGATGAGGCTCAGCGCGGAGGCTGAGTCACGGTTCCGCTCAAAACGCCAGGTCCAGCCCCAGTGCTCAGCCGACATGGCCGGAATGGCATGATAGGCACCATCCTCGGTTCTGGTCAGATAAGCGGCGTAAAAAATCGCCAAGTCCCTCAAGGCCGGGTACACGTCGCGGGCCAGGAACTGCTCGTCACCCCCGTAATCCCAGATGTCCCAGACCGCCTTCATGACTTGGGCGGGAATCTCCATGCAGAACTCCCAGGAGGAGATGGTGTGAAAGTACTCGTCCGCCTTGATTGGCGGCAGATAGCCGTGCGCGGGGCCGAACATGCCGGGCAAGCCGAAGACCTCGCGAGCGTTTTTTCGGCTTGCCTCCAGCCAATGCTGCACCAGTGCTGAGTAATAGTGAAGGCGGTCGGTTTGGTTCAGCACAGCGCAGTGAGTGGCGTAAACCTCGTTCAGGCAAGGCAAGCCATGCCAGGGGGAGACATCCGCCTCCAGTTGCGCGTAGGTCTCGTCGGCCTCGAAACGGGCCGGATCGGGGCTGGTCAGCCAGAGTTGAGCCTCTTCCTGGTCGGCCCCGTAGTCGGTGGTGGGCCAACTGCGGAACAGATGCGGGATCCGGCTTCGGTCCCACTTTGCGTCGCCGAGAATGCGCCCGTTCTCGCGCTTCTCGTAGAAAACCTTGAACCAGCGCTCGTTCTCCGCTGCCAGTCCACTCGTCCCGGTTCGTTCCACCCAGTCGAGGAGGGCGCTCGCTTCGGCGAAAGGCGTGGCCGACTCCGCGCTGGTTGCTACCGCAATGTAAACCTGGAAGCGCAGCGCGGACGCCGGAAGCACGGACGCCGTGGCGGCGAACCCCGGCGCCGCGTTGAGGACATCGTACTCAGGAAGGTACCGTCCGAAGGGGGGCTTGCGTTCCGTGTCTGGGATGTCCATCGGCGTGCCCAGCCCCGTTTCACCGTTGATGGTTCGGACAGAGGTGGTGGCACCTACGACCCGCGCCAGCAGGACGTACTCGAAGCCCGCGGGGAAGGTCTTCTCGGCGGGCAGACGTTGCCGGATCCAGAAGTCGCGGCCCGACGACCCGCTTTCCGGCGGCACAATCCCGGTTCCTGTGGTATCCGTGTGGCGGTACAGGCGCAGTGAGAGTCCGTTGGCGAGCCCGCGTGCCTCCACTTGCAGGGCGATAATGTTGCGGTTCATGAGGGCCGCGTAGGCCACATGGAGCGTACTCCCGCCTTTCCGCATGCTCACGCGGGCCGTGCCGTCATCGCAGCGAACAAGGGCCTCCGGTTGGGACGCGCCTGCCAAGTCCGGCGCGAGTAGCATCACCTGCCCCACCGGCTTGGGTGTGGGGTAGGGTTGCTTCCAGGACCCGTAACGCTCCGCCCACTTGCCGTCCGGAAGCATATAGCCCGAATTGCGGGCGCCCACGATGGGTTCTTGCTTTGGTTTCGCGAGCGGCGAGAATGCGCCTTCGCGGATTTCGGCGAGCGTCAAGGGCTTCTCCCATTCATGCCGCCGCCGGTCCCACACGTCCGTTTTGCCGAGGCTCAAGGTGAGTCGATCAGGCGGTCCCCAAAGGCTGATCTTCATGCGCGGCGTTGATAGGTTCACCGCGGAGTTCGTCATCGTGGGCCATAAGCCCTCGGGCCGGGGATTGCTTCGCGGCAAGTGCTTGCGGATGGCGGTGGAACGCGCCAGCTCCCACAGCGGTTGCGCAGCAAAACTGCCGGGTAAGCAGAACAAGGCTGCTGTGACCGCATAGCGCAATACCGTCACCGGAGTTCTCAAGTCAGCGCTCCAGTCTCCTGCTCGCAACCAATGCGGGCGTGAGTAACGACAAGGCAGCCAGGCTGTGAAACTGCATCGGAGTCCTGCTCTGCTGATATCCTACCCGCTTTCCGGCCCCACGGAACCTGTTATCCTACGTGGGGCGCGCGCAGAAACATCACTATGGACACGACGAGATTCCGCAGCCGGCGGACGGCGAACTTCACCGAATCTGTCATTCGCGAGATGACCCGGCTGGCCCTCCAACACAAGGCCATCAATCTGGCACAGGGATTCCCCGATTTTGCCGCGCCGGATGAGATCAAGACTGCCGCCCAGCAAGCTATCGCTGCGGACCTGAACCAATACGCAATCACTTGGGGCGCGCCGCCGCTGCGCCAAGCCATCGCGCGGAAGTACCGCGACTGGTACAAGCTCGACTACGATCCTGAAGCCGAGATCACGGTCTGCTGCGGCGCCACCGAAGGCATGATCGCCTCGCTGCTCGCGGTGGCGGACCCGGGCGACGAGGTCATCGTCTTCGAACCGTTTTACGAGAATTACCGTCCGGACGCCCTGCTGGCCGGGGCGGAAAGCCGCGTGGTGCGATTGCGCGCGCCGGATTGGACGTTCGATCCCGTCGAACTGCGCCGCGCATTCTCTCCACGCACGAAAGCCATCATCCTGAATTCGCCGAACAATCCGACGGGCAAAGTGTTCAGCGCCGGGGAACTGGGCCAGATCGCGGAGTTGTGCCGCGAGTTCAACGTGCTGGCCGTCACCGACGAGATCTACGAACACATCCTGTACGACGGCGCCGCGCACATTCCCATCGCGACCCTGGAGGGGATGCGCGAGCGGACGGTGCTGGTGAACAGCATGAGCAAGACGTTCTCGGTGACCGGTTGGCGGGTGGGATGGGTGTTGGCGCCGCCGGACATCACCAGTTCCATACGCAAAGTGCACGATTTCCTCACCGTGGGCGCCGCGGCTCCGCTGCAATACGCCGGTGCCACGGCCTTGAAGGCGGGTCGGGAGTATTACGAACACTTGTCGCGGGATTACGCAGTGCGGCGCGATATCCTGCTCGGAGCGCTGGAGCGGGCGGGCTTCCGCTGCTTCCGCCCCCGCGGCGCCTATTACATCATGTGCGACATTTCGGATTTCGGCCTGGGCGACGACATCGCCTTCACGCGGCACATGATAGAGCGCGTCGGCGTGGCGCCCGTGCCTGGTTCCAGCTTCTTCGCCGACCCGGCCGACGGCGCGCACATCGTCCGCTTCTGCTTCCCGAAGCGCATCGAAACATTGCAGGCGGCGGCCGAGCGCCTGGCGAAGCTGTAAGGTAGGCTCCCGGCGGAGGGGCTTTCGCCCAGCGATTCAGTCATATACACTCGCTGGAATGACGATTACCAGGCGGGAATTCGGCGCATCTATCGGGGCGGCTGCGGCCAAGCCGGTGCCGCGTCGCGCGCAACCTCAAACGCCGAACATCGTCTTCATTCTGGCTGACGATCTCGGCTGCGGCGATCTGGGCTGTTACAAGAGAGGCTCCAAGATCGACACCGCGAACATCGACCGTTTGTCGAGCGAAGGTGTGCGTTTCACCGACGCCCACTCGGGTTCGGCCGTCTGCTCGCCGACGCGCTATGGGCTGCTAACCGGCCGCTACGCCTGGCGTACGCGGCTGGATCGAGGCGTCTTGCGGCCCTTTGATCCACCATTGATCGAGGCGGGCCGGCTCACCTTGCCGGAGATGCTGCGGCTGCAAGGGTACTACACAGCCTGCATCGGAAAGTGGCACCTGGGCTGGGACTGGCCGAGGATGGACGACCACATCGATTTTCGATTCGCAATCGCCGGCGGCCCCGTGTCGTGCGGATTCGACTACTATTTCGGAGTCGACGTTCCGAATTATCCACCGTATTGCTTCATTGAAAACCATCGCATGCTGGGCTTGCCGTCGGAACAGAAGACGACGCGGGACCTTGATGGAGCACCGGGCCCGATGCTGGCCGGCTGGAAGTTCGACGAGGTGCTCGCCACGCTCACCACGAAGGCGGTGGAGCACATCGGGCTTCGCGCACAATCGAAGCAACCGTTCTTCCTGTACTTCCCGCTCACCACGCCCCACGAGCCGATCCGTCCTTCGGTGCGGTTTCAGGGTAAGAGCGGAATCGGAGCGTGGGCAGACCTGATGCTCGAAACCGACTGGGCGGTAGGCGAAGTCCTGGCGGCGCTCGACCGCCACAAGCTCACTCAGAACACGCTGGTCATCTTCGCGGGCGACAACGGCCACACAGCCTATGCCGGGCTGAAGGAGTTGCTCGCGTCCGGCCACAAGCCGTGCGGCGAGCTTCGGGGTTACAAGGGGGATATTTACGAAGGCGGTCACCGCGTACCCTTCATCGCCCGATGGCCCGGCCAAATCCGGCCCGGCGACGTCAGCCGGGAGTTGATTTGCTTGAATGACATGATGCGGACCGCGGCCGCCATCGTGGGCGCGGATCTGCCGCCCAATGCGGCCGAGGATAGCTTCGACGTCCTACCCGATCTGCTCGGGCGTCCCGCGGGACGGCGCCCGCAGCGCGCCGTCGTGCATCACTCGGGCAATGGGGTGTTCGCCATCCGGAGGGGCCCGTGGAAGCTCATTCCCGAACAAGCCGCACCGGACAAGCCCGGCCTGGCGCGACCCGGAGAGCTTTACAACCTGGACGAAGATATTTCCGAGACGCGCAATGTGATTCAGGAGCAGCCATCCATAGCGAAGGAACTGGCCGCAGTACTCACAAAGTACCGCCGCGACGGCCGCTCCCAGTGATTCGCGCCGGGCGCACTATAATGGCAAGGTTCTATTCTGGGGAGGTTCACATGACGACGATGGACGTATGCATGACGCGGCGCTCGTTTGGCATGGCGTCGCTGGCTAATATGTTCGCCCTTACGCACTTGGCTTCGGCGTCTTCCGACGATGGCCCGTGGTCCGGGCCGGCCCTGGTGCGGACCGTGTTTCTCATCAGCCAGAAGCCCAGCTGGCCGCGTCCCGACGTGGACGCCAACCAGGAGATGTCCGACATTCGCGCGCAGCTTGAGGAACTTTCGCGACGGCATCCGGGGAAGCTTCGCTACACCGGCGGCGATCTGCTGCGTGAAGGCACGGACATCTCGGCGTGGATCGGGGGGGCCAAGGACGCCGACGTGGTGCTGGCGTTCAACCTCAGCAGCGGGCTGGGAGCCATCCTGCAAAAGGTTGTGAGCACGGGCCGCCCCACGCTCCTGTTCTCGCGGCCTTATGCGGGGCACTCCTGGACGACGTTCTCCGATTTCGCCAAGCAGGGCGTCAAGGCCGACGTCATTGCCAGCAGTGACTTCGGCGAGCTGGACGCGTACGTGCCCTTGTTCCGCACCATACACTACATGCGCAACAGCAAGGTGATGCTGGTGTCGCCTCCCACGAGAGCGCGGCGCGGTGAGGATTACACCACGCAGTTCGGCACATCGTTCGCCTATCCGAGCTATGCGGACCTCAAAGCCGCGTTCGATGGTGTGGACGTAGCGAAGGCGCGCAAGGAAGCCGCCGCGTTCACCAAAGCGGCCCTGCGCGTGGTGGAGCCTTCGGAGAACGAGATCATCGATTCGATGAGGCTGTATCACGGAATGTCCGAGTTCATGCGGAAGGAGAAGGCCAACGCCATCGCCATCGACTGCCTGGGAGGTTTCGCACGGGGGGAACTGCCCGCCTATCCTTGCGTGTCGTTCTCCAAGCTGAACGATGCCGGTTTGTACGGCGTGTGTGAGTGCGACCTGGCCTCGACCATGACGCAACTTCTGGTGACTTCGTTCTCGAACATGCCGGGTTTTGTGACCGATCCCGTCTTCGACACCAGCCACAACGAAGTGATCCACGCCCACTGCGTCGCAGCGACGAAGATGGCAGGTATTGAGGGGCCTGCCTCGCCGTACGTTGTGCGCTCGCACCTGGAGGATAACAAGGGTGTCTCGATGCAGGTGCTCGCGCCGGAGAGTGGCACGGTGACGGTGGCCCGCTTCGCTAAGGCCGACAAGTTCCTGATCTCGACCGCGGAGGTCATCGGCAACGCCGACGGCCCGCGCGGCTGCCGCACCAAGGTCCGGACCCGGGTGAGCGACGCCCGCAAATTCCTGCGTGCGTACTCGGCCGGGCTGCATCGCGTCCTGTTTTACGGCGATCACACTGAGAATGTCGATCGCCTGAGCCGCCTCACCGGCTTCCAGATGGTGCGCGAGATCTGAACACGGTCGCGCGCACATGGTTCTCGTTGTCATCTCCATCCTGGCGAGCCTTGCTTATATCGCGGCGACCGAGTGGCACGCGGCCCTCGGCATCGTCGTCCTGAAGACGCTGCCGGTCGCATTGTTGGCGGTTTACGCGCTACGAAAGCGTCGTGTGGACCTGGGTGTGGCGCTGGTGCTGTCGGCGGCGGGCGATGCACTGCTCGGTTTGGGAAAGACATGGTTCCTGGCGGGCCTGATCGCCTTTCTGGCGGCGCACCTGGTCTACACATTCACATTCGTGCGGCGATGGCGCAAGCCGCGCTTCGGTGTGCCGGCCGTAGCCGTGATCCTGTACAGCGCCGCCCTGGGCGTATGGCTGATACCGGCCGCGGGCAAGCTGGCCGTACCTGTGGGCTGCTACCTCGTAGCCATCACGGCGATGGTGGTGAGCGCGCTGGCGGCGCGTTTCCCGACGTACTGGGTCGCCGTGGGTGCGGTGCTGTTTCTGATATCCGATTCGATCCTCGCCATCCGTAAATTTCGTATGCCGGTCCCCTACGCGTCCTTCCTGATTTGGACGACCTATTACGCGGGCCAACTGGCCATAACCCTCGGTGCCGTTGGCGGCGCGCGCGTGTCGCGACGGAGGACCTGAGTGCTCAGATTGCTATACTTTTCTTAGTGTTCCTTCTCATTGAAAAACGCATAGGGGAGGCGGTGTCCGCATACTTGCGCGAGCGCTACGGGCTTGATACGCCGGCCTCTACAGAACAACCGAAACAGTCCAGCTTTGGCGAGATCGCGCTGCCGGTGGCCTTCCATCTGGCGCGCAAATTGAAGAAGCCGCCCAAGAGCATCGCGCTCGACCTGGCGGCCGGCCTCCATGGCACGCCGGGTGTGGAGTCCCTGGAAGTGGCCGGAAACGGCTACATCAACGTCCGCTTCGACCGGGGGTACTACGCCGCGGGCCTGATGGACGAATCGTTCCGCGCGCCGGCCGACCTCAGCGAGAAGATCATCGTCGAGCACACGAACATCAATCCGAACAAGGCGGCGCACATCGGGCACCTGCGCAACGCGGTGCTTGGCGACACGTTCGTGAGGATGCTGCGCTCGACGGGCGCCCGCGTGGAAGTGCAGAACTACATCGACAACACGGGTGTTCAGGTGGCCGATGTGGTGGTGGGCTTCCACTATATGGAACATCGCACGGTCGAGGACGTCCGCGCTTTGATCGCCGATCCGTCGGTGCGTTTCGATTACCTGTGCTGGGACCTCTATGCACGCGTGTCGGCTTACTATGACACGCACCCCGAAGCGCGCGAGTGGCGGATGGAGACGCTCCACGCCATCGAAGCGGGAGAAGGCGCGCAGGCCGAGTTGGGCCAAGTGATCTCGGATGCGATCGTCAAGGCGCACCTGGCGACCATGTGGCGGCTCGGCGTCGTCTACGACGTGCTGCCACGGGAAAGCGAAATCCTGCACCTCAAGTTCTGGGCCACGGCCTTTGAACTGCTCAAAGAGCGGAAGGCGATTTACTTCGAGACCGAAGGCAAGAACAAAGGTTGTTGGGTGATGCCTGGCAGCGCCTTCGACGAGGATGCGGATGAGGACTCGAGCAAGGTGATTGTGCGTTCGAACGGCACGGTCACTTACGTGGGCAAGGATATCGCCTACCAGCTCTGGAAGTTCGGCCTGCTCGGTAAGGATTTCTACTATAGACAGTGGAGCCAGTATCCGGACGGACGCTGGATATGGGTCTCGACTACCGAACCGGGGCCGGGCATCGCGCCTTCGTTCGGCGGCGGTACACGCGTATACAACGTCATCGATTCGCGCCAGAGTTATCTGCAGGACGTCGTAGCAGCGGGCTTGCGCGCCCTCGGCTTCGACGAACAGGCGGACCGCTCGGTGCACTTTTCTTACGAGATGGTGGCGCTATCCATGCGCTGCGCAGCCGAGCTTGGCCTTCAGATCCCGGAGGAGGAAAAGCAGCGCCCCTACGTGGAAGTCTCCGGGCGCAAGGGCCTGGGCGTCAAAGCCGACGACCTGGTTGACAAGCTGATCGAGGCCGCCCTGCGGGAAGTGGACTCGCGCCATCCGGAGGCGGATGCCGAAGAGCGCCGCAATGTGGCCACGCAGATCGCCATCGGCGCACTACGCTATTTTCTGCTCAAGTACACGCGCAACAGCGTGATTGCGTTCGACTTCCAGGAAGCACTCAGCTTCGAGGGCGAGACCGGACCGTACGTGCAGTACACCGCCGTGCGCGCGCGGAACATCCTGCGCAAGCTGGCGGAGCGCGGCGAGGCGCTGCCGGATTTCCGCGCCGAGCTGAACCGGGAGGCCTTCACGCGCCAGCTCGCCGACGAGAACTGCTGGCAGTTGCTGCTCGCGGCATCGAAGGTCGGCTCGGCAGTGGCCCGCGCCGTTTCGAGCGGCGAACCGGCGCACGTGGCCAAGTACGCGTTCCAGTTGGCGCAAGCGTTCAACGCTTTCTATCACGAGTATCCCGTGCTGCAAGAGGAAAACCACGAGAAGCGGGTGTTCCTGTTGTGGATGACGGACTATTTCCGCAAGCAGTTGGAGGGCACGCTCGGCATTCTGGGGATCGAAGTGCCCGAGTACATGTAACAATTCCGGGGACAGGCTACGTGATTCCGGAATTGCCGGAGGAGTCGGATTGGAGAATTCCGGAATCACGTAGCCTGTCCCCGGAATTACTCAGGGGGAGCTATGAGTTCGAAGAATTCCTTCGGCGCCCGGGCCACACTGGAGGTGGGCGGCGTAAGCCACGAGTATTTCAGCCTACAGGCGCTGGAGAAGGCTGGATTCGGCAACCTGGCGCGGCTGCCATACTCGATCCGCGTCCTGGTGGAAAACCTGCTGCGTCATGAAGACGGCCGCTCCACGACGGCCGCAGACATCGAGTTCGTCGCGCGTTGGGACGGTGTGCCGGTGGAGAAGGAAATCAACTTCATGCCGGCGCGCGTGCTTCTGCAGGACTTCACAGGCGTCCCGGCGGTGGTGGACCTGGCCGCCATGCGCGACGCGCTCAAGAAGATGGGCGCGGATCCCGCCCGCGCCAACCCGCTGCTCAGGGCGGACCTGGTAATCGACCATTCGGTGCAGGTCGATCAATTCGGCACGCCGGAGGCATTCAGCGCCAACGCGCTCATCGAATTCCAACGCAACCGCGAGCGTTACGCGTTTCTACGCTGGGGCCAGTCGGCATTCCGCAATTTCCGAGTGGTGCCGCCCGATACCGGCATCGTGCACCAGGTGAACCTGGAGTTCCTGGCGCCGGTGGTGTACTCGGCCAGTGGCAATGGAAAAGCGCTGGTCTATCCCGATACCGTGGTGGGCACGGATTCGCACACCACGATGATCAACGGGCTGGGCGTGGTGGGCTGGGGCGTGGGCGGCATCGAGGCCGAGGCGTGCATGCTTGGGCAGCCGATCTCCATGCTGCTGCCGCCGGTGGTGGGCTTCAAGCTCTTCGGCAGGCTCCCGGAAGGAGCCACGGCTACGGACCTGGTGCTCACCGTGGTCCAAATGCTGCGCAAGCGCGGCGTTGTGGGCAAGTTCGTCGAGTATTACGGCCCGGGCCTGGACGCGCTCAGCGTGGCGGACCGCGCCACCATTGCCAACATGGGGCCCGAGTACGGTGCCACCATCGGCTTCTTCCCGGTGGACGCGGCGACGCTCGACTACCTGCGCATGACCAACCGCCCGCCGGAATTGGTCGCGCTGGTCGAAGCTTACACCAAGGCGCAAGGGCTGTTCCGCACGGCCGGCGCTCCCGAACCGGTTTACTCGGAGACCATCGAACTGGATCTGGGAACCGTGGTTCCCTCGCTCGCCGGTCCCAAACGCCCGCAGGACCGCATCGAGTTGCCACAGGTCAAGCGGAGCTTCCTGGAGACACTCGGCGCGCCGCCGCACGGAACCGATGTCGTGAAGGACGGCGCCGTCGTGATCGCGGCCATCACCAGTTGCACCAACACGTCGAACCCGTCCGTGATGCTCGCTGCGGGCCTGGTGGCGAAGAAGGCCGTGGCGCGCGGCCTCGGAATCAAGCCATGGGTGAAGACGTCGCTCTCGCCTGGTTCCAAGGTGGTCTATGACTACCTCCGGGACGCCGGGCTGATGAATGCGCTTGAGCAGTTGAAGTTTCACCTGGCCGGCTACGGATGCATGACCTGCATCGGCAACAGCGGCCCGCTGCCGGAATCGATCGCCGAGGCCGTGCGGAAGGAGAAACTCCTGGTAGCAGCCGTGCTCAGCGGCAACCGCAATTTCGAGGGCAGAGTGAACCCGCTGGTGAAGGCCAACTACCTGGCTTCGCCGCCGCTGGTGGTGGCTTACGCGATCGCCGGACGCATGGACATCGATCTGACCACGGAGCCGCTGGGCCACGATCCGTCCGGTGCCCCGGTTTACCTGCGCGACATCTGGCCTTCTAACGACGAAGTGCAGGCGGTGCTAGCGAGTTCCGTGCGGGCCGGCCAGTTCGCGAAGCGTTACTCGGCGGTATTCGAGGGCGATGCGGCCTGGAACTCGATTCCCGTGCCCGCGGGCGATCTCTACGATTGGGACGACGCCTCCACGTACGTGAAGCGTCCGCCCTATTTCGACGACATGGCGGACCCGGCCACCAGCGTGAAGGACCTTCACGGTCTGCGCGTCCTGGCCATGCTGGGAAATTCGGTTACTACGGACCACATCTCGCCTGCGGGTTCGATTCCCCCTGACAGCCCCGCCGGCCGGTACCTGATCTCGAAGGGCGTCCAGCCGCGCGATTTCAATAGCTACGGCTCGCGGCGCGGCAACCACGAAGTGATGACGCGCGGCACGTTGGCCAACATCCGGCTGCGCAATCAGTTGGCGCCCGGAACCGAGGGCGGATGGACCACGCATCTGCCGGACGGCGAGAAGATGTCGATCTACGATGCCGCCATGCGCTACCAGCAGGAAGGTACGGGTTTAATCATCCTGGCCGGCAAAGAGTACGGATCGGGCTCCTCGCGCGACTGGGCGGCGAAGGGGGTGCGGCTGCTCGGTGTGGAGGCTGTTATTGCCGAGAGCTTCGAGCGCATCCACCGCTCCAACCTGGTGGGAATGGGCGTGCTGCCGCTGCAATTTCCGGCCGGGGAAAACCGTGAAACGCTGGGCTTGACGGGCAGGGAAGTCTTCCGCGTGGAAGGTGTGCGTGAGGCCGTGGAGGGTTCGCGGCGTGCCACCGTACGCGCGGTAGACGAAACAGGCGGCGAGAAGAAGTTCGAGGTCGTGGTACGCGTAGATACGCCGGCGGAGGCCGATTACTTCCGCCACGGAGGGATTCTGCCGTTCGTGCTGCGGCAGCTATCCCGCTGAAGGCGCATCTTCCGGATCGTCGTCGTGCTGGAGCACGCAGACGAACTCGGCTATGGCGCGGTAGGGACCGTCCTCGTCCATCTGGGAAGGCTCGAGTTCCCAGGCTTCGAACTCGGGGTTCAACGGTTCCAGCCGGATCTTCTCATGCTGCCAACTGTCGCCGGTTGACACCTTTGCGCTGCGGTAGCGCTTGATGGTGAACTCGCCCCCAGCCGTCGATGTGCCCCGGTTCTGGATAAGCAGCAGCTTGCCCTGCCGGGTCCCGGCCACGTTGGCGCGGAATACGCACAGGCTGCCGTCCGGGATCTTGGGCTCCATGGAATGGCCGGAGATGTGGGCCACGAACATATCCTGGCTCAGACGCAGGCCGGCCGGTCCCTGGACCCAGCCTTCCGGCTCGACCTCCATGTCTTCCTTGAACCGGCCCGCCGCGGCGCGCAAGGTGTAGAGCGGCAGATGCGTGACGTAAGGCACCACTTTCGATGCCTGCACGTGTTTGGCGAAGAGCTTGTCGAGGTCGCGCGAAAAATCGCTTACGATGACGTTCTGCCTGTTGGTCAACCGCAGCACGTTCGAAAGCGTATCCTCCAGGAAGCGCAGGAAAACCTCACCGCCCATCTCCTCCAGCTTCTGCTCGAAGTCCTCTTCGATCAGCGTGAGCACTTCGGCATCTTCCGGTTCGGCCAACTGGTCCAGATCCGTGCGCAGGCGCATGTACAGCTTGTCGCGGGCCGGATCCAGGAGCAGGATGCCGATGTTTGCGACGGAGCGGGAGGGTAGTGCGGCCTGCAGGATCGAGTAGACCCCGCGTTGCGTCGTAACCAGGGACGGCGACGTCATGGATGTGAGCAACGCTCTTCTATTCTCATCGGCCGCCAGCGGCACACGCTCAGGGAATGTCCGGGAAATATCCTCTCCGGGCACGCACCTGAACACCCGGCACGCTCACTTCCACCCGGATGTTGCGGAACGTCTTCGGAACGTCCGTGTCAGTGGGAATATATCGCAAAACGTACTGCGTTGTCACTTCGCCGGCCACGTCCGCGATGGCGCGGAACATGCCGCTGGCGATGGCTGCGGCGTAACCGCCGGTGCCCACCTTCAAGGCGTAGTTACCCTCGTCGGAAGGCGTGGACAGGTAGCCGGACACGTCCTTATATACGCCTTCGAGAGGATACATCACCCTGCCGCCCGTCTCTCCGGTGACCCGGGCGAGGTTCGCTTCGCCCTCGGCGGCGAAACCGAACGCCTTGGTGCTGATCCCGAAAATGGTCACCATCTTGCGCTGGGCGACTTCGAGCACTTCTTCGATGCTCTTTTTGCTGGCGTTGTCGTGCCCGTCGCCGATGATCACCAGCACGCGCCGAGGTTCGAGGGGCTCGCCCTTCACTTGCAGCCGGCGCGTGCAAGCCAGGTAGATAGCGTCGTAGAGCGCGGCGCCTCCACCCGGCTTCATCCCGCGGATCTTGTCGATGATCTTTTCCGAGTCCCAGGTGGTGTCCATCTGCAACTCAGCCTCATTGCTGTAGCTGACCAGGTAGCCGTTGTAACGCTTGTCGCCCGGCAGCAGTTGCGTGACCAGGTCGATGGCGGCTTCCTGGTACGTCTTCCAGTGCAGGCGGTTGGCGTTGCTCATGTCCACGAGGAAGCCCACCACCACCGGCTGGTTCTGTTCGTGGCTGAAATACCGGATGGTCTGCGGCTTGCCTTCGTCGAACAGTTTGAAGTCCTTGAGCTCGAGATTGGACACGAAGCGGCCCTTGATATCGGTCACCGTGACCGGCACGATCACCTCGCTGATGTTGACCCGGATCGGCTCCGGCAGCGAAGGGACCTGCGCGGCCTGAGCGTACATGGCCACGGCCGCTGCCAGAGCGAGCGAAATCTTACCAAGCATCGAGACTCTCCTGAACTTAATTATAGGTCACTCACCTTTGGACACGGCCTGATCCGCCTCCCTTGACGAGCGCGTTCACTTCGTCAACCGAGAACCGGTTGAAATCGCCCGGGACAGAATGCTTCAGGCAAGACGCCGCCACGGCGAACTCGAGCGCCTGCGCGTGATCGCCCAGTTCGAGGAGTCCGTAGATCAGCCCACCAGCGAAGCTGTCGCCCCCGCCCACGCGGTCCACGATGTGCGTGATCTCGTAATGGCGGCTCACCAGAAACGACTGGCGATCGTTCAGACAGGCCGACCACCCGTTGTGCGAGGCGCTCTTGGATTCCCGCAGTGTCACCGCCAGCATCTTCAGGTTCGGGTACGCGGCCAGCACTTTGGCAGTTAGCTTCTCGTACTGTCCGGCTTCGAGCTTGCCCGCGTTTACGTCGACATCCACCTGGATGCCGAGCGATTTCTGGCAGTCCTCTTCGTTGGCGATGCCCACGTCCACGTATTGGAACAGCTCCGTCATGACTTCCTTCGCCGTCTTGCCGTACTTCCACAGGTTCTTGCGATAGTTCAGGTCGCAAGAGACGGTCAAGCCGGCCGCCCGCGCGGCTTTCACGGCCTCCAGGGCCAAGTCGGCCGCCCCCTGGCTGATAGCCGGGGTGATTCCGGTGACATGGAACCAGCCCGCGCCCTCGAAGGTCTTCGTCCAATCGATATCGCCGGGCTTGGCCAAAGCGATGGCGCTGTACTCACGGTCGTACACAACCTTGGACGGACGCTGGTTGGCCCCGGGTTCCACGAAGTAGATGCCCAGGCGGCCCTTTCCGCGGAGCACGTAGCTGTCGTCCACCCGGAAGCGGCGCAATTCACCGAGAAAGGCGTCCGCGATGGGATTGGAGGGCAGCACCGTCACATAGCGCGCCGGGATGCCGAAGCTTCCCAGGCTCACGGCCACGTTGGCCTCGCCGCCGCCGAAGGTGGCGACGAACTGCGGCGATTGCAGGAAGCGCTCATAGCCCGGAGGGGCCAAGCGCAGCATGATTTCACCGAAAGTAACGACGGGTTTGGTCATAGTAGTTCGGTTCCGATTTTACCAGAGCGGGGCCGGGCGCTCCGGGTACAATAGGTCTTGGTGCGGGCCTGGACCGCACTACTCCAGCGGCATGCTCAAAGCGATCTTTTTCGACCTGGGGGGCACCATTATCCCCTTCGACTTCATGCGGGGCTTCACGGCCCTGGCGGGCCACTCGCCGTATTCGCTCGAGGAGATCCTGCGCCGTGTCCGCACGTCGGACCTGTTCCCGCGCTTCGAAAAAGGAGAGATCGAACCCTGCGATTTCGTTGGCGAATTCTGCAAATTGTTTGATTGCAGGCTAGACTATGAACAATTCTGCCGGATCTGGGGTGTCATCTTCCTGCCGCATCCGCTCATCGAGGAATCCCTCCTGGCCGGTCTTAAACGCAACTACCGGTTGTATTCCCTCTCCAATACAAACGCCATTCATTTCCCGATGGTGATGCGCGCATACCCTCTCCTCAAGCATTTGGACGGTCACGTCCTTTCCTATGAAGTGGGCGCCATGAAGCCCTCGCCGGAGATTTACCGCGCCGCCATCGCGCGCGCCGATTGCCGTGCCGACGAGTGCCTGTTCATCGACGACATTGCCCAGAACATCGAAGGTGCAAGGCGCGAAGGGATCGACGGAATCCTGTTCAAAGGCAACGATCAGCTCAAGGAAGCATTGGCCTTGCGTTCCCTCCGCTGGTAACCGCAAGCGCATAATTATTCAGCCCGCTATTTGGCTTTGACAGCCGATTCCCTGTTGTGGTATTTTCACCCCGAATAGGACTAGGCGTTCAGACCTGCTGTCAACGGGGATTTTCTGATACAGGGTGAACATGCCGCTTAAGTAACAGGGATAGAAGTGTGCTTTGGGAGGATAAATGAGAAAGACGCGGACGTTTATGCTCCGTCTACTCGTGTGCGCACTGGCCTCGACGGCCTTATTCGCACAGGAATACCGGGGCAGGCTTCAAGGTATTGTTTCCGATCCCACCGACGCTGCCGTGGTGGGCGCAAAAGTAATTTTGAGGAACATCGAAACCGGAGTGGCTTCGGAGAAGCAGACCGATGCTGCCGGCAAGTACTTATTTGACTTTGTGATACCCGGCCCGTACCAGATTCTGGCCGAACATGGCGGATTCCAGAAGTATCAGCAGGATGGAATCCGGGTTCTGACCCGCGGTGACGTCTCCGTGAACATCAAGTTGGTGGTGGGCTCGGTGGCGGACTCGGTGACGGTGACCGGCGAAGTGGCGGCCGTGCAGTTCAATACCAGCACCATGACGACGACGGTGCAGGGTTCATTGCTGAGAGACATTCCAGTGCTGGCGCGGAATCCCTTCACGCTGGCTCTGCTGAATCCCGCAGTCATCAACAAATATTCGGACGTAGCTCACCGCAATCCGTTCTACATGTGGTCGTCGAGCGGTATGGATATCGGCGGCCGCACGGGCGGCAAGAACGACATGCTGTTGGACGGCGTGTCGCTGGGCGTTTCGGCGCGCGGTTCTTATATGCCGTCGATGGACGCCGTGCAGGAAGTGGCAGTACAGCAGAACGCGCAGGACGCCGAGTTCGGTTTTTCGGCGGGCGGCACGTTGAATGTTTCGATGAAATCCGGCACCAACGATTTCCACGGCGTCGGTTACTATTTCGGCCGTAATCCCAAGTTGAACGCCATTACGAATCGCCTCACCCGGCGCACGAGTGTGGTGCGGCAGCACGTTGGCGGCGGCACGATCGGAGGCCCGATCATCAAGAACAAGCTGTTCTTCTACCAGTCATACGAACGATGGAAGAACACACAGCCGTCTTCGAATACTTCCACGGCTCCGACGGACCTGGAACGCACGGGAGACTTTTCGAAGTCTCTGGCCAAGGACGGATCGTTGCGGCTGATCTACGATCCGTACACGACGCAGTTCGATCCGGTGAACAACAAGGCGACCAGGATGCCCTTCGCCGGCAACGTCATTCCCGCGCAGCGCATCAACCCGACGGGCCAGAAGATTGTGAACGCTTTGTGGAAGCCCACTTCGGCCGGCGACGATCTCACGGGAGTCAACAATGTGAAGGTGGCGTATCCCCGTCTGTTGAAATATTGGAATACCTCCACCCGTGTCGACTATAACGTCAACGACAAGTGGCGCATGAATGCGCGCTACTCCAAGTATGAAACGCGGCTGGACGAGGTGAATTGGGGCAACAGCATCGCCGTGCCGTCCGATAACGGCGGCCTGATGGACGCGTTGCAGCCGACAATGGACGTATTGTGGATGCCCAGCGCGACGACGACGGTCAACTTCCGCTACGGCGCCGTATACCTGGAAGACGATTACGATTCCGCCTTTGCCCAGGTGAAAGACAGCGTGTGGAAGGATCTGTGGCCCAACGAGTGGTACAAACCGGTGACCGGTTCGCTGCCCGGCGTCTACTACCCGTCGTTTACCTTCACTGGCAACGGCTCGCTCGGCCCCACGGGCAAGGCCAGTTGGTGGCTGGTGCGCGCACGCTCGCACAACGGCAACCTCAACGTGACGCATGACCGCGGGAAACACCACATGAAGGCGGGGTGGCAGTTGCGGTATCAGTACGACCAGAACGGCACTCCGGCTCCCGATACTTTTACCTTCCACTCGGTCGACACGGGCAGCTCGTTTTTGGCTTACAACGCGTCCACGAGCGGCAATATGTACGCGTCCGCACTGCTCGGCACGGTCTATAGCGGCTCGGCCGGTTTCCGGCCCATGGTGGATTCGCACCAGCAGTTGTGGGGCTTCTTCTTCCAGGACGACATCAAGCTGAACCGCCGGATCACGCTGAACCTGGGATTGCGCTATGAACTGGAGACGGCTCCTTCCGAGTACAGCCGCATGTACTCGCGGACGCTGGATCTGACCAACCCAATTCCGGAACTGCAGGGCAACGTTGTACAGATGCCGAGCCAGGTAACCTCAATTTACAAGGGGACCTACAAGTACAACGGCGCCTGGATCTACACCGACGACAGCCACCCCGGCGTGTATGATTCCCAGAAGAACGTGTTCCTGCCGCGTGCCGGCGTAGCGTTCAAGATTGACGACAACACGGCGCTGCGCGCCGGTTGGGCGCGTTACTCAGTGCCCTGGATAACCATTTATCCGGAGACCGGCAACTGGCCCAAGGACGGCTACTCCCGGACGACCAGCGTGCTGGGACCCCTGCAGGGCGTTCCGCGGACGACCATCGACAATCCATTCCCCGCGGACAATCCCCTGCTTTTACCGGTCGGCAAGACCCTGGGCCGCTATTTGAATCTTGGGGGAGGCGCGACGTTCTTCCCGCAGGACATGATTCACCCGATCAACGACCGGGTGAACCTCTCGCTGCAGCGGCAACTGCCGTTCAACATCGTCACGGACACGACGTTCTTCACGAGCATCGGCAAGAACGTGCAGGACACCAGCATGTGGGGAGGCGACTACAACTACGACCTGAACATGGTGGACCCGAACTACAGCTACACGTACAAGGGTCAGGTGGATGTCACCGTACCGAATCCATTCTATATGCTGCTGCCGGCCGACAAGATGGCCGGCTCGCTGCGGACACAGAAGACCGTCACGGTGAACTCTCTGCTCCGGACCTATCCGCAGTACGGTGGTCTGACTGAGCGGTTCCTGCGGGATAAGTCGAACCACTATTACTCGTTGCAGTTCAGCGCCCAAAAGCCCATGGCCAAGGGGCTGGCATTCACATTCGGCTACAACTACGCCCGTGAGGCGCGCGACGAGTTCTTCGATTCGATCGCTACGTATGCGAAGAACTTCACGATGATCGACACGCGCGATCCGCGGCACTATGTCCGGCTGGCAGGCACGTACGAGCTGCCGTTCGGCAAGGGCCGCCAGTACCTGAGCAATGCCAACCGCATCCTGGACGCCATCGTCGGCGGGTGGGCCACCAGCCACATTCTGATGTGGAACAGCGGTCCGCTGCTCACCTTCGGCGCCATGAACGTTTCCGGCGATCCGACCATCAGCAATCCGACCAAGGACAAGTACTTCGACACATCGAAGTTCTCCGTCCTGGCGCCATACACTCCTCGCACAAACCCGTGGTACTACGACGGGCTGCGCGGATTCGGTTTCTGGCAGTGGGACGCCACGGCGGTGAAGTACTTCAAAATCACCGAGCGGGTGAAGTTCGAACTCCGCATGGAGTTCTACAACTTCCCGAACTCGTTCATGCCGAGCCAGCCAGCATTGGGCGTCACCAGTTCGACGTTCGGCAAGAGCACCGGCGTGGCGGGAGGCAACTACGGCCGCGAAATTCAGTACACCGGCCGCATCCACTTCTAAGTCCTTTGAAATCAAGTTGTGCTTCTAAAGGGCAGGCGTTCGCGCCTGCCCTTTTCTTGTTTCTCTCGCTCCGTCCATCACAAAATACCCGATTGTCACTGATTGTTGCTATTGACACTTTGCTCTCTGCTGTGGTATTGTCGCCCGGACGGATTTTGTGTTCAGTCCTGCTGACTTGGGGGGATTTGTCGTAACACAAGTTCAGGACGCCGTTTCAGTGACAGGGATAGAAGAGTGCTTTGGGAGGATAAATGAAAAATACGTGTGCGTTTATGCTCCGTCTACTCGTGTGCGCACTGGCCTCGACGGCTTTGTTCGCACAGGAATACCGAGGCAGGGTTCAGGGTATTGTTTCCGATCCCACCGACGCTGCCGTGGTGGGCGCAAAAGTGACTCTGAAGAACGTCGAAACAGGAGTGACTTCCGAGAGGCAGACCGACGCCGCCGGCGATTACCGTTTCGACTTCGTTACGCCCGGCTCGTACCAGATTGTGGTCGAGCATGGTGGATTCCAGAAGTACCAACAGGACGGCATCAAGGTGCTGACCCGCGGTGACGTCTCCATTAACGTCAAATTGGTAGTGGGCTCGGTGGCCGACTCGGTGACAGTTACCGGCGAAGTGGCGGCCGTGCAGTTCAATACCACTACGATGACAACGACGGTGCAGGGTTCGTTGTTGAGGGACATTCCGGTTCTCGCGCGGAATCCCTTCACGCTCGCGCTGCTGAATCCGGCAGTGATCAATAAGTACTGGGATGTGGGGCATCGCAACCCGTTCTACATGTGGTCGTCGAACGGATTGGATATCGGCGGGCGTACAGGCGGCAAGAACGACATGCTGCTGGACGGGGCACCGCTGGGCTTGTCGGCGCGTGGTTCCTACATGCCGTCGATGGACGCCGTGCAGGAAGTGGCAGTACAGCAGAACGCGCAGGACGCCGAGTTCGGATTCTCGGCGGGCGGCACGTTGAACGTCTCGATGAAATCCGGCACCAACGAGTATCACGGGATCGGCTACTACTTCGGCCGCAACCCCGAGTTGAACGCCATGACCAACCGCATGAACCGCAGCAAGAGCGTGGTGCGGCATCATGTGGGCGGCGGCACGATCGGCGGGCCGATCATCAAGAACAAGCTGTTCTTCTTCCAGTCTTTCGAAAAGTGGAAGAACACGCAGCCGAACCTGAATACGTCCACGGCCCCGACGGACCTGGAGCGGACGGGAGACTTCTCAAGATCCCTGGCCAAGGACGGCACATTGCGGGTCATCTATGATCCGTACACGACGCAGTTCGATCCGGTGAACAACACGGCAACCAGGACGCCCTTCGCCGGCAACGTCGTTCCGGCGCAACGCATTAACCCAACGGGCAAGAAGATCGTGAACGGCCTGTGGAAACCCAATACGGCCGGCGACGATCTGACGGGGATCAATAACGTGAAAGTGTCGTACCCGTGGTTGTTGAAGTACTGGAACACGTCCACCCGCGTCGATTACAACATCAACGACAAGTGGCGCATGAACGCGCGCTTTTCCAAGTACGAGACGCGCCTGGATAATCCGAACTGGGGCAACACCCTCGCCGTGCCGTCCGACAACGGCGGCCTGATGGACGCGCTACAGCCGACCATCGATTTCCTGTGGATGGCCAGCCCGAGCACGACGGTCAACTTCCGCTACGGCGCTGTGTACCTGGAAGACGACTACGATTCCGGATGGGCCCAGGTGAAAGAGAGCGTATGGTCCGACCTGTGGTCCAACGGCTGGTACAAGCCGGTGATCGGCGCGCTACCGGGCATCTACTACCCGGCGTTCTCCTTCAGCGGCAACGGTTCGCTCGGAGCCACAGGTAAGAGCGGCTGGTGGCTGGTGCGCGGACGCTCGCACAACAGCAACCTCAATGTGACGCATGACCGCGGGATGCACCACATGAAGGCGGGGTGGCAGTTGCGGTACCAATACGACCAAAATGGATCCCCGAGCCCCGGCAGTTTCACCTTCAACTCGATCGACACGGGCAGCTCGTTCCTCAACTACAATGCGGCGACCAGCGGGAACATGTACGCTTCCGCGCTGCTCGGCACGGTCAACAGCGGCACTGCCGGTTTCACGCCCATGGTGGATTCGCACCAGCAGATGTGGGCCTTCTTCTTCCAGGACGACATCAAGCTGACCCGGCGCATCACGCTGAACCTGGGATTGCGCTATGAGTTGGAGACAGCTCCGTCCGAGTACAGCCGCATGTTCTCGCGGACGCTGGATCTGACCAATCCGATCCCGGAATTGCAGGGCGGCGTGGTCAAGATGCCGACCGAAGTGACCTCAATTTACAAGGGCAGCTACAAGTACAACGGCGCCTGGATCTATACCGACGACGGTCATCCCGGCGTGTTCGATTCGCAGAAGAACGTGTTCCTTCCGCGTGCCGGCATCGCGTTCAAAGTGAACGACAACACCGCGATACGCCTCGGCTGGGCGCGTTACTCGGTGCCGTTGGTGACCATCTATCCGGAAACCAACAGTTGGCCCAAGGACGGCTACGCCCGCTCGACGGGCGTGCTTGGACCCTTACAGGGTGTCCCGCGGACGACCATCGACAATCCGTTCCCCGCGGAGAACCCCTTGCTCCAGCCGGTGGGCAAGACCCTGGGCCGCTATTTGAACCTGGGGGGTGGCGCGACGTTCTTCCCGCAAGACATGATTCACCCGATCAACGACCGGGTGAACCTCTCGCTGCAGCGCCAACTGCCGTTCAACGTCGTCACGGAGACGACGTTCTTCACCAGCATCGGCAAGAACGTGCAGGATTCCAGCATGTGGGGTGGTGATTACAACTACAACCTGAACAACGTGGACCCGGCTTACAGCTACACGTACAAGGGCCAGGTGGACGTGGCGATTGCGAATCCGTTCTACATGCTGCTGCCGGCGGACAAAATGCCAGGCTCTCTCCGGACTCAGAAGACCGTCACGGTGGGATCCCTGCTTCGGACCTATCCGCAGTACGGCACTTTGACCGAACGGTTCCTGCGGGATAAGTCCAGCCACTATTACTCGCTGCAGTTCAGCGCACAAAAGCCCATGGCCAAGGGGCTTGCTTTCAGCTTCGGCTACAACTACAGCCGCGAGGCGCGCGACGAGTTCTTCAACGATCCGGCCACTTACGCGAAGAACTTCACGATGATCGACACACGCGACCCACGGCACTATGTCCGCCTGGCAGGCACGTATGAGCTGCCGTTCGGCAAGGGCCGCCAGTATCTGAGCAGCGCCAACCGCATTCTGGACGCCATTGTTGGCGGGTGGGCCACCAGCCACATCATTATGTGGAACAGCGGTCCGCTGCTCACCTTCGGCGCCATGAACGCTTCCGGCGACCCGACCATCAGCAATCCGACTAGAGACAAGTACTTCGACACGTCGAAGTTCTCCGTCCTGCCGTCGTACACTGCACGCACAAACCCGTGGTACTACGACGGGCTGCGCGGATTCGGTTTCTGGCAGTGGGACGCCACGGCGGTGAAGTACTTCAAAATCACCGAGCGGGTGAAGTTTGAGCTCCGCATGGAGTTCTACAACTTCCCGAACTCGTTCATGCCGAGCCAGCCCAACCTGGGCGTCACCAGTTCGGTGTTCGGCAAGAGCACCAGCGTGGCGGGAGGCAACTACGGCCGCGAAGTACAGTACACCGGCCGCATCCACTTTTAGTCCGTCTGAAGTCAGTGTGTGCTTCTGGGGCAGGCGTTCGCGCCTGCCCCTTTTCTATAGGAGAGCGGCGTCCAACGGAACCGCCGGCGCCGGCGCGGCGGGCGTTTCCTCGGGCACGGCGGCGCCGGAAAGGTAAGCGGCCAATTCCGCGCGCGAACCGTCGAAGAACGAGTTGACCAGTTCCTGGACGGCCAGCCGCCGCAATTCCTCGCGCTGCCTGAGCGGTAGATAGACGAAAGAGCGCCCTTCCTTGCGCCGGTCCACGACGCCCTTCTTCACCAGCCGGTCGAGCACGGTCATGACGGTCGTGTAGGCCAGGTTGCGCCGCTCGGTGAGGACTTCGCGGACGTCCTTGACGTTCGCGGATCCCAGCGACCACAGCGCCTTAAGGCATTCCAATTCCAGGGGAGGAGGGATGTCTCGCCCCGCGCCGCGCTTGGGCATATCAGTGGTTCCTTCGAGAGTTGATGGAGAGTTGAAGTTGTTCGAAGGTTGCTGGAGCGGCCTTCGGTGGCGCTGCGGCCGGCGCAGGGTTAGAAGTGCCGGTATCATCAGCCGCCGTTTCTTCCAGATACTTGTCCTTCTTGAGCACGGACCGGTCGAGCGCCTTGTTGTACGGCGTCCACGACCCTTCGAGTTGCCGGTCCTGCTCCACCAGGCCGCGGACGCATTCCATCTTGGAATCCAGGTTGTCGAGGTAGTGCAGCAAGAGAGCTTCGGCGAACAACGGCACCTGCGGGGCGCCGAACTCGCGTTCGCCGGCGTGGCTCAGAATCATGTGTTCGACCAGGGTTCGCAGCCGCGGCGGGAAGTCCGGCAAGGCACGGAGTTTTTCGTCCACCATCTGCACGCCGATGACGGTGTGGCCGATCATCTGGCCGTCATCCGTGTAGCCGAAACTGCGCTCGTAGTCGAGTTCCCGGATCTTGCCGATGTCGTGGAGGATAACGCCTGTGAGCACCAAATCCAGGTCGATGCCTTCATAGTGCAGCGCGACCATCCGGCCGAGCTTGCACATGGACAGCACGTGTTCGATCAGGCCGCCCAACCAGGCATGATGCACCACCTTGGCGGCGGGCGCCACGCGGTAGCGCCGGGCGATGTCCTGGTCGGCGAACAAGGCTTCGAGCAACGCCTTCAGGTGCGGGTTCGAAATCCCATCCACGACGCTCATCAACTCGGCGAACATCTCGTTGGGATCGCGTTTGGAGGCGGGGAAGAAATCGTTCTTGTCTACTTCGTCGTCCGACAGCCGCTGCAGTTTGTGCACGGTGAACTGCGGGCGGTTCTGGTACACCTGCAGGACGCCCTTCACGCGGACGAAGTCGTCGCGGTCGAAGGTGTCCATCACTTCGGCGACGTTGTCCCACATCTTGGCGTCCACTTCACCGCTCTTGTCGCCGAGGGAGAGCGAGAGGTACGGTTCGCCGGTCTTTTTCTGCCGGACTTCCTTGGAACGCACCAGGAAGCACGCCTGCACTACCTGGTTGGGTGCCAGTTCGCTGATGTACGGGGATTTCATCCGGCGATCACCCCTTCGAACTGCTGGGCGTCTTGACGGCGACCTTGGTTCCCGGGATGGGGATCAACCACAACAGGCGGCGGTGGCGCGTGCGGTTGGCCACTTCTTCCTTGGTCACGGTGGCCGGCTTCAACATCGCGGGATCTCTCCATCGAGTGTCTTTGCCGGGCGCGGCCGCGGTGTCCGTGTAGCCCTCCTTGATTTCAAGAAACGCGTCCATGCGCAGCCGCGTAAGGAACTTGCGGATCTCCGGCTCGAAGCGAGGCATGAAGAGCTTATTGTTGATCTCGTCTTCCACTTCTTCCAGGGTGGCCTGGCCGGCGTTGTGCTTTTCGACGACCTTGAGGATCAGGAAGCCGCCGGAAACACGAATGGGGTCGGTTACGTAGTTGCGCCCCTGGATGAAAACGAGATCCTCAATACGCTTGTCGAGGCTGCCGCGTTCGTATGGATCCAGGAACCCGCCGTTCTGCGCACTATCGGCTTCGGAGAAATCACGGACCAAGTTGTCGAATTTCTCGCCCTTGCGCGCCCTCGCCACGATGCCCTTGGCTTTCTTTTCGAGCGCGGAGGCCTCCTCGGGTTTCTTGCCCTGCGTCGAAATGAGAATCTCCTGCAGGAACACGCGCTCCTTGCGCACGAACTCGGTTTTATGTTCCGCGTAGTACTTCTGGACTTCCGCCTGGGGAACGTGGATGCGGCTGCTGACCTCCTGGCCGATGACACGCCGGGTCAGATATTGATTGCGCAGTTCCGCCTTGTAGTCTTCAAAGGGCATGCCCAGCTGTTCGCGGATCATTTGCTGGAACTTTTCCGGGTCGCCGATTTTGGATCTCAACTGCATGTCGGCCAGGAACTTGCTCACGTCCGAATCTACGTTGATGCTGAGTTCCTTGCCCTTCTGCACCAGCAGCATGTTGTCTACGCGGTCGCGCAGCAAGCCCTTTTCGAACTCCTTCATCGCGTCGGCCAGGCGCTGGCCGGAGAGGCCCTGGGCGCGAAAACGCGCCTCGGCCTGTTTACGCTCGCGATCGAGTTCGCCGCGCGTGATGATCTCGTTGTTGACCTTCGCGACGATCTCCTCGACTACCTTGACATCAGTCGCAGCGGCGCAGAAGGCGCCGCACACCAAGAGCATCGCACTGTACCGCCACATAATCCTCATTCTATCCGATGAACGGGCCTCGGATGGTGGACGGTCACCGGGGGTGATTGGTTTCACCTCAGATGGAGGGCGCTGGAAAGTCAGGCCCACATCAATCCGCCAGCTTCTTGAGGCCATTCTCCAGGCGCTCCAGCACGATCGAGGCGTCCTGGTGGCCGTCCAGCGGTAGCCGCAACACGCCCGCCGGAGTGAACTGCGCGCCCGGGTGAGTGCTGACCAGGTCCATGAGCCGCTTTGGATCGATGCGCGACTCTTTGTGGAACTTCACGTTCAGCACACCGTGGCGGCGCTCGACCGCTTCAATACCCAGCTTCCGCGCCAGCGCCTTGAGCTGGGAGTATTTCAACAGTGTATGCACGGCCTCGGGAGGCGGGCCGTACCGGTCCTGGAACTCGGCCAGGATGCGGCTTGCGCGCTCGTCGTCCTCGGCTTCCGCGATGCGCTTGTATGCCCGCAAGCGCTGGTGCTCGTCCTCGATGTAGTCGGGCGGGATGCGCAGATCGAGCCCCAAGTTGAGGTTCGAGTGCACTTCCACCGGCAGCGGCTCGCCTTTCAACTCGTGCACGGTCTCTTCGAGCAGCCGCACGTACATATCGAAACCGACGGCGCTGATGTGGCCGTGCTGTTCGCCGCCCAGCACGTTGCCCGCGCCGCGCAATTCCAGATCGAGCGCGGCGATCTTGAAGCCGGCGCCCAATTCACTGAACTCCTTCAGCGCGGCCAGGCGCTTTCGCGCCAGTTCGCTCAATTCCGTGTCGGTAGGAACCAGAAGGTAGGCGTAGGCGCGCCGGTTGGAGCGGCCCACGCGCCCGCGCAACTGGTAGAGTTCCGACAGGCCGTAGCGTTCGGCGCCGTCCACGACAATGGTGTTGGCTAGTGGAATGTCGAGGCCGTTCTCGATGATGGTGGTGGACACCAGCACGTCGAACTGGTGCTGCATGAAGCCGAGCATCACGCGTTCCAGCTCGGATTCGGCCATCTGCCCGTGGCCGACGCCGATGCGCGCCTGCGGGACCAGTTGCTGGATCATGCTGGCACGCTGCCAGATCGAATCCACGCGGTTGTGCAGGAAATAGACCTGGCCGCCGCGAGCCAATTCCTGTTCGATGGCGCCGCGGATCAGCTCCGGGTCGAAATGCGCGACCACGGTGTGAATGGCGAGCCGGTCCTTGGGGGGCGTTTCGATGACGCTCATGTCGCGAATGCCCACCAGCGACATGTGCAGCGTGCGCGGAATGGGCGTGGCGCTCATGGTCAGAACGTCCACGTTCTTCTTGAGCTGTTTGAGCCGCTCCTTGTGGCGAACGCCGAAGCGCTGCTCCTCATCCACTATCAGGAGGCCCAGGTCGCGGAACTCGACGTCCTTTGAGAGAATGCGGTGCGTGCCGATGAGGATATCCACCTTGCCGTCGGCCAGGTCGGCGAGAACGGCCTTGATCTCCTTGGCAGAGCGGAAGCGACTGATCATCTCGATGCGCACGGGGAAGGGCGCGAAACGGCGCCGGAAGGTTTCGTAGTGCTGGAAGGCCAGCACCGTCGTGGGGGCCAGCACCGCCACCTGCTTGCCGTCGCCGAGGGCCTTGAAGGCCGAGCGCATGGCGACCTCCGTCTTCCCGAAACCGACATCGCCGCAGAGCAACCGGTCCATGACGCCCGTGGCTTCCATGTCGCGCTTGATTTCGCTCACGGCGGTGAGTTGATCGTCGGTGGGTGTGAATTCGAAGGCTTCCTCGAATTCGCGCTGCCAATTGCTGTCGGGCGAGAAAGAGAAACCCTCGGCCAGTTTGCGCTCGGCGTAGAGCTTGAGAAGCTCGTCGGCCATGTCGCGCATCTTGGCCTTGACGCGGCTCTTGGTGCGGGACCATGTGGCGCCGCCCAAACGGTCGAGCGGCGGCGCACCGTCGCCACCGCGGTACTTCTGAACCAGATCCATGCGCGTCAGCGGGACGTACAGCTTGTCGTCGCCGGCATACTCGAGCAGCATGAAGTCGCCGCGCAAATCGCCCTGGCCGACTTCGCGCAGGCCCAAAAAACGCCCCACGCCGTGCTCGACATGCACGACGTAATCACCGGGCTTCAGGTCGGCCAGGTCGGAAGTGAAGGCGGCCAGGCCACGGCGCGCGGGCACGGGCCGCGCGATCAGGTCGGAGGGGCCGAACAGGTCGTCGCTGCCGAACAGGGCGAGTCGCGCGTCGGGAAGCACAACGCCACGGCGTATGACGCCCTTCACCAGGAACGTGCTGGCCGCTTCGCCGGCCATGTAGGCGCGCTCCGCGAGGTAGGGAGGAGTCTTGTCATCCGAGTCCAGACCGAGTTGGAACGGGATCGAGTACTCCCGGAAGATGTCGGCCAGGCGCTCGATCTCGCCGGCTGATGGCGCGAAAAAAAGGACGCGCGAGCCCTGCTCAGTCAGCGTGCGCGCCTCTGCCACCGCCACCTGCATGTTGCCCTGGAAATTCATGGGGACACGGCTGGGGATGTGCAGATCCCCGGCGCCCACTTCCAGTTCCCGCAGCGCCACGCTGCTCAACGCGCTCGCCGCTTCGGTGAGCTCCTCCCAGCGAAGGTAGTTCAAGCCGGGCGGGCAGGTGTCCTCACGGCCCGGTTCTTCCAGCCGCGTCCACAAACGCTTGGCCGCGGCCTCCACCAGCTCCGGCTCGTCCCAAACCACGACGGGATTCTCAGGGAGCGAAAAGATCGTATTCGTGCGGGGGCGCACCAGCGGTACACGGAATTCCCAGCCGGCCGTTTCCAGGTAATCGAAGCGATCGCGCAATTCGTCGAAAAGCGCCTTCGTCCGCGGGTATTCGGCCAGCGGAAGCAACGCGGCTTCTTCCACTTTCAAGACCGAGCGCTGCGTTTCGACGTCGAAACGGCGCATGGATTCGATCTGGTCGCCGAACAGTTCGATGCGGATCGGTCTCGGCGATCCCGGCGGGAAGACGTCCAGGATTCCGCCGCGCACCGAGTACTCGCCCACCATCTCGACCGGTTCGCGGTGGTTGTAGCCGATGCTTTCGAGATGCGCCATGAGGTCTTCGAGCGGTACTTCCTCGCCCACCCGGAGGGTGAGAGCGAGCTGGCGGTAGAAATCGGACGGCTCGGTCCGGAACAGCGCGGCGCCCACTCCGGTCACCGTGATGGGCACGCGCTCACTCGACAGGCGCCAAAGGGCGCGGGCGCGCTGCTCGCTGATTTCGGCGTGAGGAGACAGATTCTGAGACGGCAGCACGTCCAGCGCCGGCAGCAACTGCGGGCGAACCGCGCGTCCCACCGACGTCAAATCAAAGAAGGTCTCGATGGATTCTTGCAGCGTTTCGGCCTGCTTGGATCCGTCGGTGACGACAATCAGCGGCCGGTCCACGACGCGCCCGAGCAGGACGAGGTACAGGGCCTTGGCGGTGGTTGTGAGGCCGGATAAGGAGGAATCGGTCTTCTTGCCGCTCAGCAGACGGCGCGCGAGTTCATCCACAGCCGGGTGCCGGCCCAGCTTCTCAAACAGCTCACGGATGGCAGGATGCGTCAAGGCTCAGGGCCGGCGCGCCAGTGCCGCCTCCACGATGCAGGTGGTGGAATAGCCGGGCTCGAGCGGCAGCACACGCACTTCGCCTCCGGCCGCTTCCACGATTTCCCGGCCGGCCACCCAATGGCTCCAGTCGGCGCCTTTGGTCAGGATGTCCGGCAGAAGCAGTTCGAGCAATTCGCAGGGCGTGTCCTCGTCAAAGACGGTGACAGCGTCGACGGCTTCGACCGCGCAAGCCAGTTCGACGCGGTCGCGCTCGCAGTTGAGCGGGCGGGACGGACCTTTGTAGCGCTTCACGCTCGCATCGCTGTTGAGCGCCAGCACGAGCACGTCGCCGAGCGAGCGCGCGCTTTCAAGCAGGCGCACATGGCCGGGGTGGAGGATATCGTAGCAGCCGTTGGTGAACACTACAGTCTTGCCTTCGCGCTTCCACTCGCGGCGCGCGGCAACCAACTCTTCGCGGGTGTAAAACTTCCCTTTGGGCAATTTGACTCTCAGTGACTATTTTACGAAACCTAGTAATGTGAAGGCGGTGTCAGTGCCCTCTTTCGAGAATATTCTTGTCCGCGCCACCAATTGGGTGGGCGATGCGGTCATGAGCTTGCCCGCGCTGCGCATGTTGCGGCAGCGTTTTCCGGGCGCGCGCATCACCATTCTCGCCAGGCCGTGGGTGGCGGATCTGTACGCGCGGGAAGCGTTTGCCGATCGCGTCATCCACTACTTGCCGGGGAAGCTATCTTCGCGCCTTCGGCAAGCCTGGGCGCTGCGCGGAGAACGCTTCGACGCCGCCATCCTGTTGCAGAACGCCTTCGACGCGGCGCTCCTCGCGCTGGTGGCCGGGATTCCCCGGCGCATCGGATACGCGAGAGACGGCCGGAGTTTCCTGCTGACGACCGCCGTGCCGGTGCCGGCGAAAGGCGAGATTCCGCGTCACGAACGCTTTTACTACCTGGAACTTTTGCGCCGCGCCGGGCTGGTGGACGACCTGCCGGTGAGCGATGAGATCCGCCTGGACGGCGCCGCTGCGGCGCGAGTGGACGGCGAACGCGCCTTCGAGCAACTCGGGGCGCCGTTGCCGGTGATCGGGATTAGCCCCGGCGCGGCTTACGGCACCGCCAAGCGCTGGCTGCCGGAGCGTTTCGCGGAGGCGGCTGTTCGGCTGGCGGGCGAAATGAACGGGTGCGTGGCCGTGTTCGGATCAGCCGCGGAACGTCCGCTCTGTGAAGTGGTCGCCAACGCCGTACGCAACGCGGGCGTGCGCGCGTGGAACGAGGCCGGTGAAACCACCTTGCGGCAGTTCATCAACATGACCGCGGCCTGCCGTGTCTTCCTCACCAACGATTCCGGCGCCATGCACATCAGTTCCGCGCTCGGTGTCCCCACGGTGGCCATCTTCGGCGCCACCGACGACACAGGCACCGGACCGACCGGATCGAACGCTCGCGTGGTGCGCGAGCCCGTGGACTGCAGCCCTTGCCTGCTGCGGGAATGCCCTATCGACCATCGGTGCATGACGCGCGTGACGGCCGAGAGGGTAGCGCAAACGGCGCTGGAACTGCTCAAATAGGAATTTGGCCTTCCAAGCGGACTTTTCTCGATGTCTGGTGCTGGTGGTGGGCGACTTCCGGGATCGCTATGCGGAGGCGCTCGCCCTGCGGAAACTGGAGGTGCGCGTGTTTGCCGTGGGCGTAGCGCGCGCCGCCGGCCGCCACTTGCTCGAGCAGGCCGGCGTGGCCGTGTCCGGTTTGGTGCGCGCGCGTAAGCACGCGCTTGCCGAGGCGGTGGACCGGACGGGCGGCTGCGATGTGACGCTCGTGATCACGCCGGAATGGGAGGCGGAGTATTCCGCGATCGTCGAAGTCGAGACCGAACGCGCCATCATGGATGGCGGCCCGCGAACGACTATCCTCCGGATGGGCGATCCGCGTTACGATTTCTTGAAGACGCCGGAGGCCTGGGCCGCGTATGCCGCGGCGCTCGCCGCCGGTGCGCGCTCTGATATTGCAAAGGAGTTTGCCACCGGGCAATCCATTGGACACACGAAAGAAAATTCGCCCGGCCGCCGACGCGGCCGTACTGCGCCGCGAAGCCGCCGGACAAGATAAGACCGTACGCGTCGTGGCGGGACATTTCGACCCGCTGCTCATCGAGCACGTCCGGATGCTGGGCGACTTCGCCCGGCCGGAAGCGCTTCTGGTAGTCGTGGTGGCGCCGTCCGAGAATCCGCTTCTCACTGTGCGCGCCCGCGCGGAACTGGTGGCCGCGCTGGCCGCGGTGGATTACGTATTCGCGGCCGGCAACGGCGACGTGGAGGCCATTCTGACGGACCTCGTACCAGAGTCCGTCCTGCGCTGCGAGGACGGCGACAAGCGCCGTACCGCGGAGTTGATCGCTCATGTACACTCCCGCTACTAAAGCGAGTCCTTCCGGGGCGCGCATCCTCGTGGTGCGTCTCAGTTCAATGGGCGACGTGATCCACGCCCTTCCTGCCGCGGCCTCTCTCAAACACAGTTTTCCGGGAAGCTGTTTGACCTGGGCGGTGAATCCCCGATGGGCGCCGCTGCTCAAGGACAATCCGTTCATCGATCGCCTGGTTCTGTTTTCGCGGCATTCGTGGGCCGGCATCCGCGAGGCATGGCGTGGATTGCGCGCACAGAAGTACGATTTCGCCGTCGATTTTCAGGGACTCATGCAATCGGCGCTGGTGGCGTCGGCCGCGCGCCCCACGCGTATCTATGGATTCCATCAGTCGCAGTTGCGCGAGCCGCTTGCGGGATTGATCTACTCGGATCGCGTGCTGAGCCAAGCCGCGCACGTGGTGGACCGGAACCTGGATCTGGCCGCTCGCGCGGGCGCAGCCAACGTGCTGAAGACGTTTCCACTGCCGGCTGGTATACCGGAAGGGGAGTTGCCCTCCGGGCGCTTCGTGCTGGCGAGCCCCTCGGCGGGATGGCGCGCCAAACAGTGGCCAGTGGAGCATTACGCGGCCCTGGCACATTTGTTAGGCCGGGAGTTGGGTGTGGCGCTGGTGGTAGACGGCGCGCCGCAGGCTGCCGCGGACCTGGCCCGAATCACCGGCGCGATTCCGCACTTCTCGGGATTGGCGGGGCTCATCGACGCCACGCGCCGCGCGGCAGCCGTCGTGGGCGTCGACAGCGGACCCCTGCACCTGGCGGCGGCGCTGGCCAAACCGGGTGTTGCCATCTTTGGTCCCACGGATCCGGCGCGCAACGGGCCGTACGGGGGCTCATTGGAAGTGATGCGCGCGGACGGCGCGGAAACCAGCTACAAGCGCCGGAACGAGTATGATGCGAGCATGCTGAAGATCACGCCCGAAATGGTGTTTGAGTCCTTACGGAGACAGCTGGCCGGATGAGTGAACGCCGTTATTGGTTCGCCAAGCCCTATGCGGATTTCGTCGCCCGTTTGCGGGTGCCGGGAGGATTCGTGCTGGTGGCGGCGTTTCTGTGGCTATCGCAGCCGTCGGCCGAATCGCTCGCCTGGGGATTGCCCCTGGCGCTTGCGGGACTGCTGTTGCGCGCATGGGCGGCCGGACACTTGGCCAAGAACACCACGCTTGCCACGGGCGGGCCTTACGCGCACCTGCGCAATCCGTTGTACGTCGGCACGCTGCTAACGGCAGCGGGCTTCGTGGTGGCCTCGCGGCGGGTGGAACTCGCGGTGCTGTTCGCGGTCGTTTTCGGGCTGGTTTACCTGCCGGTGATCGAACTGGAAGAGCAGCACCTGCGAAAGTTGTTTCCAGAATACGCGGCCTACGCCGAACGAGTGCCCGTCTTGTGGCCCCACCTCACCGCCCAACCGAGCGAGGCACAGTTCGCCTGGCGCTTATACCGGAAGAACCAGGAGTACCAGGCACTCGCCGCGTTCGTCGCCGGCGTAGCCTTCCTCATTTGGAAGGTTCGATTCTGACAGCGGGCTGTCCGTCAGGACACCATACGCACTTGACCGCATAAAAGCAGTGGTTGTAGACTGCCCTAATATAGGAGGCTTCAGGTGCCAAACTCTGATGCGCGCCCCTCGCTGAAACACCTCTTCCTGCTGAGCATCGTCTTGTTATTGTCCGCGCCGATCACGGCCGCGGAGTCCCTGATGCGGATCGAAGGGGTGGTGCAAGACCCGTTCGGGACCGCGGTTGTGGGCGCCCAGGTGACGTGCAAGAAGTCAGGGGCGAAGAAAGATGAGTTCCTGAAGACGGTGAGCCATTACAGTGGCGCATTCACCTTCGAGCTGACTGAACCAGGCTCTTACAATATTGATGCCACCGCTGACGGGTATGTCGAACCCAACGTGATATTAGAGGGGTACCGCGGGCTCGTGCGCGTTGCGAAGGTGCAGGAAGGGGGGAAACCTACGGTTCGCCGGGTCCGGCTGCTGCTGTACAGGGAGGCCGTTGTTCGCGGGAGGTTGGTGGAAATAGAGAATGACGTCAAGAAGCCGGTGGTGAAACAGACCGTGGGGATGGTGGTCACGCGATTCTACGAAGGCCAACTCACGTTGTCATCGCTGGATGCGTCCGCCGTCACCGATTCGAAGGGAACCTTTGTTATTGAGAAGCTGCCCCCCGGCGATTACTACGTGCAAGTGGCGCCCACCGCGAACGAGACGGCGAAGGCCGGAACCGCGGAGAAGCCCGTGAAGGTGGCGGAGCGCCCGCGCGTTTACCGAAGAACTTACTGGCCGGAGAATGCCGAGTCCGTGTATGGGCGGCCGTTCCGGGTGGACTCAGGAGCCGATGTGAATGTCGGAGAGAT